>JAIYDQ010000344.1 GCA_027487375.1 Planctomycetaceae bacterium | reverse complement strand
AGCCAGCGCAAAGCTCGCCCGTTAATGGTTCTGTTGTCGCCGTCGGAATGGTGCTGTCGGTCTTGGGAGCGTTGGTAACCACAGTCATGGCAACGCCAACGCTAGGTTGGATGAGCTTTCTGTTTTTTCTTTGCGTCTTGATTTACGCCGCGCATGGCACTCAGGGTATCAAGGCGATGTGGCCATCGCTGGCAATCCTAGCCATGTTTCGTTTTCTTCCGGACTCGGTGGATACCTATGTCTCGATAGGTCTACAGAAGGTTGCTTCGTTGCTGGCGAGTGTGCTGATGGACGGGCTTGGCTGGATTCATATTCGCGAAGGAGCGATGCTATCGGTGGTGTCGTCTAAGTTCGATGATCTTGAAGTGTGTAGTGGTATCCGGTCTTTGTTCTCGAGCCTTGCAGTGATTTTCGCTTGGGGGATTTGGAAAAACTATGGACCGGTGAGACATGTATTTAACTTGCTGCAGACCTTCTTCTGGGTCCTTGTATTCAATGCTCTGCGGGTCGTACTGGTATGGTTGTTTGATTCAAGAGGATGGGTATCGATGACTGAGGGTCTCCCCCTTGAGATCGTAACTGCGGGGATCTTTTTGATGATCATCGCGATGGCTTTCAGTACTGATCAGCTGATAACGGCCTTTACTCTGAAAGAAGATCCAATTGATGCAGAGAGTCCTCAAGCCTTGCAGGCAACATCAAAAGCCACTTCTTGGAAGTGGGCGTTGGGAAGTTCGTTTACGGTTGCTTGGATGGTAGGGCTTGGGATTGCTTCGCTAGTCTCGCTGCGAATGTTGATGTCGGTTGCGACCGTTGCTAAGGACCCTGTTAGTTTCCCTGTTCCGACCAAGGAATTGATTGGCCCGCAAATTGATGGTTGGGTGGTGACGGACTTCTCGCATATTGAGCGATTCAACAAGCACTTACTCGGCGAAAACACATACCAGTGGACACTTCGCAAGGGCAAGAAGCAAGCGATGCTTTCCTTGGATCAAGCCGCAGCAGGCACAGAAAATCCGCAGTTGCATTTTTCTTCGCTCGGTTGGTCCGCAAAGCTAGTTGATACTGACAAAACCTCGAAGAATGAAGAGCAGACGCTGACGAACGTTGCCGACAAAAAAACCGAGCAAGAAAACATCGATCCGGTAGCTAATGACGTCACCGAGGCAAATGTGGAAGAGCCATCGGGACCTTATCGCCAGCTGTCGCTTAGTAAGCGCGGCGGATCTTCGGGAGTCGTGTTGTTCACTAAGATTGGTACGTCCGGAGAGTCGCTCCCGGTACCTGAAACAGCAGATCAATTGTCGATTGAGTATTGGAGCCAGCGGCTTCGCGACGGAATTGCAACATTATTGGGAAATGGCGACTTGTCTAAGGAGTCGCGTTTGGGACGCGACTCGGGGACTCAAATTTTGCGTTTGACATCCATTCCTAACGTCGAGATCAAGGCCGAGGACATTAAGGACTTGAAGAAGCTTTTGGCAGCTTCTGAAGAGATCCTCCGCAAATCGAGCCTTTTTGAATCTGGAAAGTAGATTGATCCAAAGCGGCTTGATCCTTTGGCGGGCTGGGCTCGTATGAGTGCCGCATGCGGGGTATTGCCGCTCGTAGTTTCGAGTAATTCTTTCGGATGAGCGTGCTGGACGGGACTTCGGTCCCATCCTACTCTAGGCTTGATTCTGTTGCCCGCCTTATTGCATGTCCATCTTCCGTCGACCATGATCTTATGGGACCGGATTGTGCCTTAATGAATTCAGATCATAATTCGGGCTTTCCAAATAAACAAAACCAGACCAACGAGAAGCGAGCTTGATCGAATGACGAACGAAACGCCGGTACAGGGTGAAAACCAGAGGTGGTGGAATGGGCTGACGAGCTATCACTGGTTTGTCTTCGCAATGGCATCGCTTGCTTGGTTGTTCGACTGTTTGGATCAGCAGATCTTTATCTTGGTGCGGAAGGATGCTTTAAAGCATTTATTGCCACCCGGTATGGATGGCAGCCAGATTGGTGTTTTTTCCGGCTATGCGACAAGTATCTTCATGATTGGTTGGGCGACTGGTGGTTTGATCTTCGGATCGGTGGGAGACTGGTTTGGCCGCGCGAAGACATTGACTTTGACGGTATTGCTTTACTCGGTTTGTACAGGACTTTCTGCCTTCTCCACGGGTTGGCTTGATTTCGCGATTTATCGCTTCATTACCGGGTTGGGTGTTGGTGGTGTATTTGGACTAGCGGTTACTTTGGTAGCGGACAGTTTACCGGCCAAGTCACGATCCGGTGCGTTAGGAACCCTTCAGGCACTTTCCGCTGTGGGTAACATCTCGTCGGGTCTTATCTATCTGGTTATTGGAAGCCTGGTCGAAAGCAGCGTTATTGAGGCGAATTCGAGTTGGAAGGTGATGTTCCTCATCGGGGCCCTTCCGGCTTTCATGTGTGTATTTCTGCAAATGAAGCTCAAGGAACCAGAGGCTTGGGTGAAGGCTCGCAAAGAAGGCAAGATTACGGGGGTTAAGTTCGGCTCCTATGCGGAGTTGTTAGGTGATCCAACGATTCGAAATAATGCCATGTTTGGGATGTTGTTATGCGTGGCGGGTATCATTGGAGTTTGGGGGATCGGCTTTTTCGCACCGGATTTGGTTCGGGACGTGATCACCAACAATCTCACCGAACAGGGTTTGGAGCCTGCTCAAGTTGCTGCCAGGGCGAGCAAGTTGGTCGCTTATAACGGGATCTTTCAAAATGTGGGTGCATTTATCGGGATGCTCACGTTTACTTACGTCGCTCAGGCAATTGGTCGTCGAAAAGCATTTGTGCTAGCTTCGATTGCGGCAATGGTGGCTACCATTGGCTACTTCCAGATGTTTAATGGTGTGAAGCACCTTTGGATGAGTGCCGTTATGGGAATGTGCCAAATGTCGCTTTTCGCAGGCTTCGCAATCTACCTTCCGGAACTGTTTCCTATGCGGCTTCGAAGCACCGGAACCAGTTTCTGTTACAACGTGGGACGATATGTTGCAGCTACCGGGCCGTTCACTATGGGGAAACTCCAAAGTCAACTAGCTGCGAATGCCACTACATCGGCCGAACGGATCGACGCGTTTCGCGATGCATGCAGCTACATGAGCGTGATATTTCTTCTTGCAATCGTCGCTATTTGTTTTCTACCTGAAACAAAAGGAAAACCGTTGCCTGAGTAAGCTCTATTTTTTGAGCGATCGAAGGATGCTGGTCAAGATCGCTTGAAAGACGGGTTCAATCTTTTCAAAGGTGCGATCTTCGGCCTGCATCTGAACAAGGTAGGTGTAAGGTCGCACCGTGAAGGCAAGCAGTTTCGAGGTAACTAGGAGGTCCAGGCAGTAGAACTGCAACTCTAGCCCTCTGCTATCGTCGATTCCCAAGCCTGGGTCGATTTCGGCTGATTCCAGTTGATCATACTCTTCTTGCAAAGCAGGTAGGGCCGCCTCGAGAACTTCTCGCGGGGGCGAGTTCCACGGATAGCGAATCAGCGAGAAGAACGCAGCTTCTGGGCTGTCGATCGTAAAACCAATTGGTCCGTCCGGGGAAGGGTCTTCAGAGAACGTCCAGTTCTCGGGATAAATACACTCTAAGTCGAGTCCGTTATAAGTTGCGGGCATAGCTTTGAAATTGGGGCTTGTGGGCGATAAGTTTTCGATTGCAGTAAGTTTGGTAGCCTAGGAAGAACGGGTGTTTTGGCGAGGCTGCATCGGTTCAGCTTTTCTCGATCGGGTTCTTCATAGTCATCCTAGTTTCTCTTGTTGTCTCTCCCTCGGGAATGGTAGGGTAAAAAAACTAGAGTTGCCGGGCAACCGGTCCTTGGGTGGTGTTTCTCAATTAGAGGCAGTTGATAACAGCATCGAGTTTGCGACATAAGTCACTCTGTAAAAGCTCCCGTCGATTCATGGCCTTTTCGCGATCCTTTCGATTCCTGCTTTTGGCATTCGCTCTGGCGTCACTAGGCGCTGGTGTAGCGATGTCGTCGGGATGTCGTGCATTGCGTGGACGCGAGCCCGATGCTCATTCTGTAAAAGCGCGGCAGCTTTCGCTTCGTGGAGCGGATCTTCTTCGTCGGTCACGCTACGACGACGCAGAAACGCTCTTTACGGAAGCCATTCAAAATTGTCCGACCGACGAACGGGCTCATTGGGGATACGCAGCGACGCTATGGGAAAACGGTCAGCATCCGCTTGCGATTCGGCACATGCAGGAAGCGGTCCGGCTCTCGGGAAGCAATCCCGAGTATCTTGTTCGGCTCGGTGAGATGTATTTGGCTGAAGGGGATTCCGAACGTGCGAAAGCGCAGGCTTCCCTCACGCTCAAAAGCCATCGCGATCGACCGGACGCGTGGGCACTTTTAGGCGACAGCCAGGCCCAGCAAGGCAATCATGCAGACGCATTGGAAAGTTATCAACGCGCTTTGTTAATCAAGAGTGACTACCCGCGAGTTCAAATTGCAATCGCTGAGTCGTATCGAAAGGTGGGACGGCCGCTCCGTTCGCTTGCAACGTTGGATCGAATGGTTGATATTCATCCGACCGTTCATGAGAACGGTGAGACTCAACTGGTGCGTGGCTTGGCATTGATGGATCTTGATCGTCGCGAAGAAGCGGTGGCTGCACTCAAGGCGGCCTCAGAAGGAATTCCAGTGGAAAAAGGGGAGCGGCTCATCGAACTTGTTTCCGCTCAGTACCAATTGGGCGAGTTGGTCGATGCAAGGTTGTCGCTTGGAAAGCTTTTACAGCACTCCCCCGACCATCCTGATGCGAGGCTTTTGCAAAGCCAGATCAACACATCCTTTGAGGTGCTCGCCACTAGGCCCACCGAGCCGCCCCGGCTCATTCGATAATCCTGCTCATTCGCTGAGTGGTTGCCGCGATCGCTGGGTGATGATCCAACAAGGCCGCCAATATGTTTCTGCCTCGGTGAGCTCTGTCAGGGATTGAATTCAAAGGCAAAATAAGTAACAACCTTCGTCGGTGCCTATTTTTGATTCCTTTCAGCATTGCAGAAACGCAGTAGAAGACCCTACCGATGCCCAATACCATTCAACTAGCAATCCACGGCGCGTCTGGCAGAAACGGGAAGCGGCTAATCGCCCTTAGCCAATCTGATTCGGAGGTAACACTGGTCGGTGCGATCGTCGGCAAAGCGAGTCACTCACTTGGCCAAGATGCTGGAGTTTTGGCTGGTATAGGTCCGATCGAATTGAAACTGACTTCGGAGCTCCCCAAGCATGCTGATGTAGTGATTGATTTTTCGACTCCGCAAGGTTGCATGGAGCTTCTAGGTCAATGCGTTTTGCATGAGATCCCAGCGGTCATTGCGACAACGGGACTCTCTTCTGAGCAAATTGCTTCGATTCAGGATGCCGCTCACAAGATCCCCATTTGTTACGCTCCCAATATGAGCGTTGCAGTCAACGTTGCGATGAAGCTAGTCCAGCAAGCGGCGGCTGCACTCAAGAACACGGCGGGCGGCGTGGATGTCGAAATCATCGAACGTCATCACCGAATGAAAGAAGACAGTCCAAGCGGTACCGCGTTGAAGTTCGGACAGATCGTTGCTCAGGAGATGAATATTCATGAGCACGTTCATGGGCGCGAAGGCTTGGTAGGGAAGCGTCCACAGTCGGAGATTGGCTACCATGCCGTGCGAATTGGAGATGACGCTGGCCAACACACGATTTGCTTCGGAATGATGGGTGAGATAATCGAGATTCGGGTTGGCGCAAGCAACCGCGATCCTTATGCAACCGGTGCAATCATGGCGGCCAAATGGCTTGTGAATCGACCAGCCGGGTTGTACTCCATGTGGGATGTTCTGGGACTTGCGAGTTAGCCGACGCGTCCTCTCAGCGTGCGAACCGACCTTCCAGGCACGCCATGATGCCCGCCAAGTGGGATTCGGCAATCTCGTAGTAGACCCGCTTGCCGTCCCGGTTGCCGACCAGAAGACCGCACCTCTCCATGAGCCGGACTTGGGTCGAGGCGACCGACGGAAGGACGGTGCATGCCTGGGCAAGCTCCCCGACCGTGTACTTCCCAGCCAAAAGCATCTGAAGTATCTGAAGGCGGACCGGATGGGCCATCGCCTTTAAGCACTCAGTCGCTTCTCCGAGCTGTTCGGCATTCATCCAGGTCTTTGGCTTTTTAGTTTTCATGGAGTTCCTTGGTGTTTTCTCCTAAAAATCATACCCGATGGAATTCGCAAAATAATTGGTTGAGATCAGTATTTCCGCGGTAGTGGAAGTGAACCATGCCTTATGGTCAACGGCTAGACGAATCAATACACTATCGGGTATGCGGTAATGCTTTCGTTGGTACAGCACTTGCTTCCAATAAGTTTATCGCCCTTTTTCGATATCGGTCTCGGTATCGACCTATCTCTTAAAACTAGTTTTACCCCTTTCCGTCCGGAGCTCTCAGTCATGGCCTACACTCTCCCAGAATTGCCATATGCATACAACGCTATGGAACCGCACATCGATGCCCAAACGATGGAAATCCATCACAAAAAGCATCATCAAGCGTACATCACCAAAGTCAATGAAGCGATTGCTGGAACGCCACTGGAAGCCAAGACGGTCGAAGAGTTGATCGCCGACATGAGCGGCGTGCCCGATGACAAGAAAGCCGTAGTTCGCAACAACGCGGGGGGCCATGCGAATCACTCATTCTTCTGGCAAGTGATTGGTTGGAATGCAGGTGGAGCTCCATCTGGCGAATTGGCTAAGGCGATCGACGCAGCCTTTGGAAGCTTTGCCGCATTCAAAGAAAAGTTCGCAGCCGCTGGTGTTGGCCGGTTTGGCAGCGGATGGGTATGGCTAGTCGTGCAAGACGGCAAGCTCGTGATCGGAACGACTCCTTACCAAGATAGCCCACTCATGGGCAAAGAAGTCGCCGGCTTGGGCGGTACTCCGATTCTCGCTTTGGATGTTTGGGAGCACGCCTACTACCTCAAGTACCAAAACCGAAGACCAGATTACATTGCTGCATTCTGGAACGTAGTGAACTGGGATAAAGTCGGTAAGCTATTCGCTGCTGCGGTATAGCTAGCAACACGGGATTCGATCTTAGATCCTGAGTAATCGTTTCATTTAGCCTATTCACGACAGAATAGGCTCAAATAGGGTTGTCCGACGAGTCGATACCAAACAAGCGCCGAAGAAGTTTTTTTACTTTTCGGTCCTCCTGCTTGTTAGGAATCACATCGCATGTTCAGAGACGACGAATGCAAACGAATGAATGTTTTGGGACGCCAGCCTGCCGTTTCTAAAGCGCTCTCTGTCGTTCTTCTCTTGGTGGCGTGCGATTGTGTTAGCAACCTTACTGTTCAGTCCGCCGTCGCTCAGCAGGACGTCCCGTTCAGTGAGGTTCTTCCGAGGTCGAGTCCATTTCCTTCGGTTCCAGAACGCTCCTTCGAAAGTTCAAGACCGGATCTTCTGCGACTAACTCCTCTTGATCCCAATGGTATTTATTCGCCTGTTGTCACGGCACTTGCCGCTAGCCGAGATGGCCAATGGTTAGTCGCCGCGGGAGATGATCACGCGATTCGAGTTGTCGATCGTTCGACGGGAAAGCTTCACAAGCTACTGGAAGGGCACCTTGATTGGGTTCAGTCGGTCGCCATCCTCGATGACAACAGGACCATCTTGTCGTGCGGAAACGATGGGACCTTGCGAGCGTGGTCTGTAGAGCCAGAATCTCAGAGCGTTGATGTCCTTTATCGAGGCACAATCGCGTTAATGTGCATGGCGGTTTCTCCGGATAACCAACTCGTTGCGATTGGTGGTTTCGGGAATGCAATCCGTATTCACAACACAAGAAGCGGTGAACTCCATCGTGAAGTAATTTGTGAGTGCAACGACCAACGAGCACTCGCATTCAGTGGAGACGGACTTCAAATGGCTTCTGGTGGACGCGATGGAGTCCTAAGAATTTGGTCCCTCGCGAGTGATGATGACAAGCCCTCCGTTCCACTGGAACAGAAGCTTCACAGTGGCCGGATTCGGTCTGTTTCGTTTTCAAGTGATGCATCTGTGGTAACAACCGTTGCGGAAGATCGCCGATTCGTTCGGTATCGAACACATGATGGCCAAATTCTTTTGGACCAAAAGATAAACGGTGGCAAACTCATGGCAATGACGGCGATTGATTCACGACTTGTCGCGGTCGCCGGTGCCGATAACACGATTCGCATCATGGATGCCAATGACGGTAAAGAGCTACATCGTTTGGTTGGGCATGATGGCTCCGTTGCGTTGCTATTGAGGAGCGGAGACGAACTGATCTCCTGTAGCTATGACACGACCATTCGTTATTGGAGTCTTGAAAAAGCGGTGCAGCACGACGCAGCCCCCTATGAACATCCGGTTTCAGCACGTTACGTCGACTCGGGCGTTAGCGAAAATATTCGGTAACCAGAGTCGATAATCGATCGAACGGCGCACGGAGGTGCCAATTGACTTGGAAAAATCCTTTTCGAAGCTGGAAACGCGAACACGCAATTCCTACGATACCAACAAGACACGTTGCAACCGAGTTACCTAAGCGAGTCTCGCGAAAGACCACTTTCGAAACTCTTGAGAAGCGATGCATGTTTGATGCTGCGCCGATTTGGGTTGGCGGCGTTTATATCGAAGCAGACGTTGGAAGCGATTTGCATGGCGACGACCTCTACATCACCTTCACTGGAGGTGCGGCGAATACACAGCTTACCAAGATCATCATTAATACAGATCAAAACACGAACGGTATCTCACGCGGCGATAACTTGTTTGATACGGTCGATGGGGGACTCGGTTCCGATCATGCATATGCATTCAAGATTGAACGCTTGGTAGCGCGGGATCCGAATGCGAGAGTCACGGCCTCGGTGCTCGACGGCTCGATGCAAATGGTTCTAACTTTCGAAAACTTTTATGCGGGAGACTTATTAGTCTTCTCGATCGACGTCGATGAAGTACAAATTTTCGATCCGACTGGTCCGCAAGATCTAAATACTATCAACGATGGGGTTGACCCGATCGCTTCTGGCGTTGAATTTCAAGGAAGTAAACTTGAGGCGTTCTTCAAAGCGCCTAACTACGAAGACATCCAAGGGCAAAGCACCTACTTAAATCGCTATGATGCGGTCATTGCACCGAGCAATCTTCAGTTGCCTGCCGATGATGCGGGTGGGCTCCGCGATCGAACGGCTGGAACCGCCTTTACCGTTACGCAAATTCCGAAACCTATCTCCATCGCGGGTACCGTCTTCGTTGACAACAACATCAATCTGATTCGCGACCCAGGTGATCAACCTCTCGAAGGAGTCACGCTGGAGCTGTTTCGAAAACAGGGAAACCAGTACGTCACAACTGGTTTCAAGACCACAACAAACGCGCAAGGTAATTATGAGTTCGGGTTGAATCTCAAGCTCCCGCCTGGCACATATCAAGTTCGTGAAACGCAGCCCAACGGCTACTTCAGCGTCGGCGCGACTCCTGGCGTAATCAATGGAACGACTCCTGTTGGCCAATCGGTAGCGGACAACAAAGATATCCTCACCGAGATCGTGATTCCGCTCGGAGATCAGCGAGTTACTAGACTTGATTTCGCGGAAGCACTTCCCGCCCGAATCAGTGGATTCGTTTATGTGGACGGCGATGACGATGGATTGCGCGAACCAGCAGAAGCAGGAATCGGAGGCGTCGATGTTCAATTAGTCGGCATCAATACATTGTTTCCCGTCGCGACACAAACATTTAGAACTCGTGCTGACGGGTCCTACGAGTTTACGAATCTACCGCCAGGTACCTACCGAATCGTCGAACTCTCACAGCCCGCAGACTACTTTGACGGAAAAGATACCGTCGGACGTGTCGGTGGAATTGGCCGCGGTCAGTATGTGCTGAATGATCAGTTGACCGAGATTTTGCTTAATGGTTCGGACGTTGGAACAGAATACAATTTCGGCGAGTTGCCGCCATCGTCACTCTCTGGTCAAGTTTGCTTGAGCTTACCCGGGTTCGATTGCTTCTCAACACTCCCTGGATCCAAAGAACCGATCGCGGGAGTGAAAATCGAATTGCTCAATGCGAGTGGAGCAGTAATCGCAACCACGCAGACAGACAACGATGGTAGGTATCGATTTGATAAGCTCCCATCTGGAGTCTACACGATTGTTGAGACAACTCCTGCAAATGTGATTGACGGCGGAGCAAAAGTCGGAAGCATCAACGGACAGACCGTTGGTGTAACAGCTGGTTCTAGTCGAATAACGAGCGTGACAGTTGGGCCTGGACAAGACGGTGTGAACTATGACTTTTGTGAAAAGATGCCAGCCAGTCTTTCTGGTCATGTTTTTGAGGATTCCAACGACGATGGAGTTCGCCAAAGCTCCGAGCCAATGATTGCAGGTGTTCGAATCGAGCTCTTTGATAGTGACGGAGTTAAGGTCGCAGAGCAGTTCACTGACGCATCCGGAGCTTACTCGTTCGGCTTCCTCAAGTCGGGGACTTACACGATTGTTGAATCGCAACCAGCAAGCTATATCGATGGCAAAGACCAGGTTGGAACAATCTTAGGTGCAACAGTTGGTTTGGTTGACTCGGCATCGGATACGTTTTCTCAGATCGTTTTGCCGGCTGGAAGAAACGGCATCAACTACGACTTCGGCGAACTTCGAAAGGGCTCCATTAGCGGGACGGTTTTTATCGATCCCAACAAAGATGGCTTGCCTCAACCGGGTGAACCAAGATTGCCAGGCGTTCGAATAGAATTGATCGATCGGAACGGATCCATCATTCAAACAACAACTACCAATCAGGATGGTTTCTATCGCTTTGATGGTCTGCCACCTGGCGAATACTCCGTCCGTGAAATTCAGCCCGTCGATTATTTTGACGGCCCAGATTACGTTGGCACGGGTGGGGGGACTAAGCCAATCAACGATACGATCTCGACTATTCCTCTCCTCAGTGGACAGTCGCTAGTCGAGTACAACTTTACCGAGATGCCACCAGCGATAATCTCGGGCTATGTGTTTCAAGATGGCGAGACTTTGGTGACTGCCGATGGACAGCCACCCCCGAAGCTTCGACCCTTCCGGGATGGCGTGAAGTCGTCCGACGATACGCCCATCAAGGGGGTGACGCTGGAGTTGCGCCGTTTATCTGGCGAAAAAATTCGAAGCACGGCCGCCATTGCCGGAACCTATACTACGGAATTCATTCAGGTCGAAACCGATGAGAATGGGTACTTTGAATTCACTGGCTTGCAGGACGGAAGTTATCACGTTTATCAAGTACAACCTGACGGCTATTTTGATGGACTAGACACCCCAGGTTCAACAGGTGGTTTTTCCGTTAACAGCGAAGACGAAATCACGGACCCATCGCAGCAATTTTTGTTGGACAACTTACGCACCGACGCAGCAACCGACCCCCGCAATAACGCGATCTTAAGAATCGACGTTCGAGCTGGACAAGTCTCCGTGAACAATAACTTCAGCGAGATTCTGGTCGCAGTAGCTCCATCCCAGCCACCGCGTCCGCCTGCGCCACCCATTCCGCCTCAGCAGCCTCCGTACATACCGCCACCGGTGAATGGAAATCCAACACCGCCATTCGAGCGTATGTTGATGGCACCACCTCCCGGGCCTGAGGTACTTCCCCTTTTGGTCGCAGGCGGCGTCAACGCGCAGTACTCATGGCACCTCAGTGTTATCAATGCGGGCATGCCTCGAGGGTCTGTGGTTGGAAAGCCGTTGACACGACAACGATTGGCCGAATCAACAGCGGTCCTCAATGCACAAAACTGGACGATTGACGAAGCTAACCCGAGTCAGTGGACGTTCGTGTCGACCGAGAAAAACAAAATGCAGGCGATGCGCCGACAAGCCTTTGATGTCGATGGTGCGATTCCGCTTGCAGGTGATTTCAATGGTGATGGTCAAGACGAACTCGCTCTTTTCCTAGAAGGGGAGTGGCTGATCGACATCAACGGTAACGGCCGTTGGGATAAAGGTGATATGTGGGCCAAGCTTGGAGCCGAGGAAGATCTTCCTGTAATCGGCGATTGGGATGGAGATGGAAAAGATGACATCGGCATCTTCGGACCTGAATGGGCAAGCGATAACAAAGCCCTAGAAAACGAACCAGGGATTCCTGATCCAGAGAACCATCTGATAACCAAGCCGAAGAATCTTCCTCCCGATGAACTCTTAGTAGTCGTTGAGAGCGACGATGTGTCGGCGACAGATGACGCCGGCGTCACCACTGACATTACCACCGAAGTCATTTCAGACGAAGAACGACTCCTGCAGCGATCTATACTTGGTCCGGGACGTTCTGATGTTATCGATCACGTGTTCCGTTTCGGTATCAAAGAGGATCAGCCTGTCACAGGTGATTTCAACGGTGCTGGGATAAGTACAATCGGAATCTTCAGTGCTGGAAAATGGAGATTGGATGTCAACGGAGACGGCCGGTTCACGCAAGATATCGATAAGCAGTTCGAGTTTGGACAGCCGGGTGACATTGCTGTCGTCGGTGATTTCGACGGCGATGGAATTGACGAAGTCGCAGTGATACGTGGCAACCAAATGATCGTCGATAGCAATCGAAATCAACAGCTTGACATCACCGATCGCGTATATGAACTTGAAGGCGAAGGGGACCAGGCGATCGTCGGTGACTTCGATGGCGATGGAAAAGACGAAGCCGCGTTGATGGAACGTACTGCTCCCAAGGGGCGAGGGTTGAATGTCATTACGCGCGAAGCAAGAAAGGCCGGCTAACTCTAGGCTTGTTCCAAGCAGATACGTCTATCCGAGACGCAAAGATTTAACGTAGTTGCGCCTCGGAGAGATGCGGTTGCGTGTTTGAGGACAACTCAATTGAGCCGTAGCAGAGTTCCTAAGAATTCTGAAGTCGCGGCAAACAATCGCAAGATCTAAGCCCTTCAAATGTCTTTCGACATCAACTGCGAGACTAAACCCCTGCTTCAAGTTGTGTAAGCGTGTTACGCTTTTCGAAGCTTTTCTTTCCAAACATCGTTGATGATCGTCTTCAAATCTCGCATCGGCTTGTAATCGATCGTGCTGCGAATTCGAGAGAGGTCGGGAACGCGTCTTCGTATGTCTTCGAAGTCGGCATCATAGGCTGCGGTATAAGACTGATACTCGATCTTCACTGCCGGATTGATGATTTCCTTCACAAGTTTGGCAAGCTCTAAGATCGACACAGGGGAATCCGAGCCAATGTTGTAGACGCGACCGTGAGCGGTTGGCGTCTCGGTGAGTGTGACGACTGCTGCGATGACATCCGCGACGTGTGCAAAGCAGCGTTGTTGATTGCCGTCGTCATGAACAACAATCGGATTGCCTGACATGGCGGACTCGACGAATCTCGGAAGCACCATTCCGTAGGCACCGGTCTGCCTGGGCCCGACGACATTGAAGAATCGTCCGATGACGACAGGGAGGTTGCATTCGCGAACACATGCCAATGCAAGGAACTCGTCGATTGCCTTGCTCGCGCCGTAGCTCCATCGGGGTTTGGTTGTGGCTCCGAAGACTAAGTCATCCTGCTCGTTCCAGACTGGCTTAGGGTTCTTACCGTAGACTTCACTTGTGCTTGCAAGGAACAGAGGTACATTTCGACCTGCCGATTGCTCTTTGCGAAGAGCCTCCAAAATGAGTTGTGTCGGGTAGATGTTTCTGTGGATGGTCTCGATCGGATGTGCAGCAATGAGAGCCACACCGACCGCAGCAGCCAAGTGATAGACGGCATCAGACTGCGAGCACACCTCGGCTACCAAAGTTGGGTCCGATAGGTCGCGATGGATGATCTTTAAATTCGGGTGGCTAGCCAAATGGGCAAGATTAGCCGACCGCCCGGTGCTGAGGTCATCAACAATGGTCACGTGATCGCCACGTCCCAGAAACAAGTCGGTGAGATGCGAGCCAATGAAACCCGAGCCGCCTGTGACCAAAATCCGCATGAAGTTTTATCGCTGGAAGAAAAGGAATTGTGGAAGACGAGAACGCATCGAACAAATGGGATTGCTGGAAAGCGAACGGTAAGGCAATAGTTTACCATCAGAATCGGCTTTCTCACGCGACTAGTCGATAAACTCAAGCCTGTTGTTGGACCTTACTGTCAGCCAAGGAAAATATGGACAAGTCGTTATAATCCTACCGATCCCAGGAAGGATACGTTAGATTGACTTTAGCGTTCAGTATGTTGAGGGGATGCGATGGGTGCTAGCAAACGCCGGTCGCTCGGTAATCGATCAAAATGGGAAGCTGGATCTGATGAAAAAATCGGTACGACTCCAACGGAACCAAACGGCGGCTCGTAAAGTCTTTGCGGCGATCGTCGCTAGTCAAATCGCTTGGACGACAGTCGATGATGTTGCCGCTCAACGCCCAACTCCCAGACCACAACCGTCCGCCGCAAGGCCCGTGGCTCCGAAGCCCGGTCAGGTTCCGCCTCGTAAGTTGACCGATGCGGAGAAAGCAGCTCAAGCGGTCCTCAATGCCTATACCGACGCGGCTAACTTTCAAAACAGCGGGGCCTATGCCTTAGCGATCGAAGCGTGGCAAAAACTCTTGGTTGCTTATCCCAAAGACGCGTTAGCTTCCAAGGCTCGACACTACCTTGGTATATGCTATCTCCAGGGAGAAACGCCTAACTATGAGAAGGCCATTGAAAATCTTCGCGGTGCCTTGCAAGACCCAACGCTAGAGGTTCGCGAGGAATCGCTCATGAATTTCGGTAGGGCTCTTTTCGATTCGTCGATGGATGCCGAACCAGAAGTCAAAAAACAACGGCTCCAAGAAGCATCCGTCATCTTTGCAAAGTTCCTCGAAAACTATTCCGATGGAAGTTTTGCGGACCAAGCTCTCTTCTACGCGGGAGAGGCCGAGTATCAATTGGGACGTTTCGACAAAGCAACCTCACTCTTTCGCCGTCTTACTGATGGGACTGCCTACAGCAAGTCTCCGATGCGAAGCGATGCGCTCTTCTCGCTCGGCGTTGTCTATGACGAACAGAAGCAGAATAAGTTGGCGGGCGAGGCCTACGAGAGGTTCTTGAAGTCGTATCCGGAGCATCGATTTGTTCGTGAGGTCCGCTTGCGCCTAGCAGAGAACAAGCTTGCATCCAATGATTTCAAGGGCGCAGTTGATCTGTTCGCAAAAGTTGCAACGGCTGACAATGGGCCACTACAAGATTACGTTCTCTACCGATATGGCTACGCATTGGCCAAAGCAGGTGATTTCTCCGCGTCATCGGCGATCTATCGAAAGCTGAGTGATCAATTCCCCGACTCGAAGTATTCTTCGGGTGCATCATTGGCTGCCGGCCAAGCGCTGATGCGTGATAAAAAGTATAACGAAGCAATTCAGTATTTCGAGCGACTTGTTCCCAACAAAGATGATACGTCCGCCGAGGCTGCTCACCTGATCTGCCAGATTGCGATGATGCAGAACCGCCCGCAAGAGGCTGTCAAAGTGGCTCGTGATGCCGTGGAATGGGCTGGAAAATCGCCTCGTATTGTTGCTCTGAAAATGGATTTGGCTGAGGCATTGGCGACCGATGAAAAATCGGCCGCTGAAGCACGCTCCATGTTCGAACAGATCGCCGTCGAACATGCCGACGATCCGCAAGCCGCTCCGCGTGCAACTTATAATGTCGCATTCGCGGCACTTCAATCGGGTGACATCGTCGAAGCACGTCGATGGAGCCAGTTGTTTTCGCAACGATATCCGCAGGATCCGCTGGCTCCAGATGTTGCTTACATTTTCGCGGAGTCGACTCTGCAACTTGGACAGCACGCGGAAGCGGCTACTTCGCTTCAGCAATTGATTGCGGGACAGCCAAATAACCCTATGCTTTCCGATTGGAAATTGCGTCTCACTCATGCTCGCTATATCGGAGACGAACTCGATGAAGCAATCCGTTTAGCTAACGAGCTTATCAAGAATACTGACAAGAAGAACATTCAGGCCGAGGCTAATTTCTTGCTCGGCGCATCGCTACTCAAGCAAGAGAAGTATCAGGCAGCCGAAACGGCTCTCAAGCAATCGATCAATGACTCTCCTTCGTGGGCACAGGCCGACGAAGCTCATCTGATTCTTGCTCAATCACAAAGCAAGCAGAACAAAGTAGACGATGCGAAGTCCACTTTGCAGAAGCTAGTCAAGTCTTTCCCAAGCAGTCGCTTCAAACAACAAGCAGAGTTTCGACTCGGCCAGTTGTCCGCCTCCACAGGCGACCTGAAGCAGGCCCTTGCATCCTACGATGCTGTGATCTCTAACGATCGCGATAAATCATTGAAGGACTTTGCGAGCTACGGTAAGGCCTGGGTTTTGATGCAGCAACAGAATTATGATCCTGCCGTCAAGTTATTGCGACCGCTTGCCGTTAGCGATCGCAAAGATTCCCTTGGTGCTGAATCACGTTTGGCTCTTGCGGTCAGCCTACGCAATCTTGGCAAGGTTGAGGAAGCAGTCGAATCGCTCGAGACCATGAGCCAAGATCCAAGTCTCGGTGTGCCACCGGCGAAAAGCCTCTATGAGCTTGGGATTGGTCAAGTTGAACTAAAGCAATTCGAAGCAGCCGCGAATACATTCAAACGACTATTGAATGATTTTCCTGCGAATGAGAATACCGAGAAGGTCTTGTACGAGTATGCATGGGCATTGAAGGAAACGAATCAGAATCCAGAAGCGATCTCAGCTTTCGCGCGAATCTCGAAGGAATATCCCAATAGCCCGCTCGCGGCTGAAGCGGACTACCACATCGGTCAAGCTAAATATGATGCAGGTGATTTTGAGAAAGCGATCAACGCTTATCAGCTCGCTGTCAGTCGCACCGAGGATGATCTACTTCGCGAGAAATCCATCTACAAGCTGGGCTGGGCTTACTTCCAACAGAAGGATTTTGAGCAGTCAGCAAAACAGTTCGCCGAGCAAGTCCGCGCATTCCCAAATAGCTCGCTGGTAATCGAATCCTACTTCATGCAAGCGGAATGCAAGATGAAGACGCAGCAATTCGCCGATGCGTTAGCGATCTATCAAAAGGCTCGGTCGGCATTGGAATCAGGTAAGATCGATCCTTCCGCGACTAGCCAGCAGATACAGAGCTTGATTTATCTTCACGGTGCGCAAGCGGCGCGAGAAGTAAAGAAGTGGCAAATCGCAGATGATTGGTTATCTGAAATGCTGAAACGGTATCCGGAATCGGAATATAAACCTTTCGCACTTTATGAGCAGGCTTACTCTGCACAAAACCAACGCAAGCTTCCGATTGCGATCGAACTTTACAGCCAAGTCGCAGATAACTATCGAAACGATATCGGAGCCAGGTCGCGATTCATGCTTGGTGAGCTTTACTTTGCCGAACGTGACTTTGCTAAAGCTGTCCCGGAGTTTGAGAGGACCATGTACGGATACGGAGCAACTCAAGCATCACCAGACATTAAGAACTGGCAAGCCCGAGCGGCAATCGAAGCGGGCCGATGTAGTGAAGTGCTGATAGGGGATTTAACTGGGCAGCGACAGGCAAAAGCGATCGATATCGCAAAGAACTTCTACCAGTTTGTAATAGAGAAACATCCAGAACACGAGCTAGTCTCGCAAGCGAAAGCCAGAATAGCCGAACTCGATCGTATCGGCGGCAAAAAATAGAGTTGAAAAAGGTGTAGTTTTCCACCCGGACATCGATGACATCGCCAAGCCTCTCCGCAGACTTGAGACATGTAGCCAAGTCTCTCCGCAGACTTGAAAAACCCGGGCGGCTTCGGAAAGTCATCGCACCATAGCTCACACGCAATGGCTAGAAACAAAAGCTATTTCTTTTTGCGTTTCTTGTTTCGATTAGCGTGATTGGTGCTGTTGTTTTGGTGGGCATTTTTGGCTGAATCATTGGAGCCAGCAAATCCATTTGCGGAGGTTTTCTTTCCCCAAGCATTTCGAATCGAATCCCAGAGTTCGGTGAGCGTCTCCGGGGATTTGGTAGAAGTATTTGGTCGCTGCTGCTTCTCAACATAGGGTGCGACAACAGCCGTTGCTCCGCTAGCGGTCGCAGTCGTTGTGATCATCGGGGCAGGCATGTATCGCTTGACCAACTGACGCTCTACGAGTGACCAGATGCTAGACGTGATGAAATAGATGCAGAGACCGGCAGGGACTTTAAAGAACAACACACCCATAAAGACGGTCATGAACATCATCATCTGTTGTGTTAGCCGGGTTTGTTCATCGGTAGCTTTCGGCATCAAGACTTTTTGTTGCACAATGAACAAGATAATGGTTACGATTGGCAAAACGTTCATGAACGGCCCGAACCAACCTGTTCCTCTTCCAGCGATAAAATCTGGCATCCAAGTTGGCCACAAGGCAAGCATGTCAGGACCGGCAAGATTGGAGCACCACTGAATACCGGGGATGAGCGGTTGCTGACGCAGTTCGATGTCGACCGAAACGCATCGGTACAGCCCGATGAAGATTGGCAACTGAATGAACAATGGCAGGCAGGAAGCCATCGGGTTGATCTTGTACTTCTTGTAGAGAGCTTGCATCTCGACACCACGCTTTTGCATGTCGTCCTTGTAAAGCTCATTAATTCTCTTCAATTCCGGTTGCATCTCTTGCATACGTTGCCCCATCATCGCAGCACGCCGCGATAGCGGGAACATACAGCTTCTGACCAGAACCGTTAGCATCATGATCGCGATGCCATAGTTTTGGACCAGCCAATAGAATGTATGCAGAATCCCAGAGAGTCTCCTTGCAACAAACTCAAAAATCTTCCAACCAAAGTACAACGCGTCGCTCAAACCATAATGTTCGAGTGTGTCGATATCCTTGGGACCAGCAAACAAACGGTACCGCTGCGAGACCTCGCCCTTGGCAGGAAGAGCCAGGTTCTTTGTGTCAAACCAGAACCCTGTGTTCATCGCGATGTCTTTATAGGGTTTGATTATGCGTGGATCAGCCACCGCCATTGCGTACGCTTGCGATACGTTGTTCAGTGAGTCGGGTGAATCGGCATGAGGCAAAAAAGCACTTGTGAAATACTGTTGATCGACACCGATGTACTTGAGTGATCGCTGCTCGATCGGTGCATCCAAACCAAACAAAAGTCGATCGGGTTGGGCTTGGCTGCTCAGCGCGTTGGTCTGAATATCACGACGCGAGATCAATTGGTGACCACCTTCTTGCCCGGCAAGAATCACATCACGAGCACCTGCGGGATTGAAGAAGTCGGGGCTCAACTTAATTGCATACCACCATGCTTCAAGCGATAGCCCGTTCGTTCCTTCTTGACGCAAAGCAACCGTGTGCTCTGAGTCATCCAGGTTCCTCACAAGCGTCTCAACATCGATGTGATACTGGAACTTCTCTACATCATTTGTTTTCAGGAGTTTATAACGCTTCACTAATTCAAGGTTTGCCTTGGATCCAGCTTGGACAAGCATGCTCTGAAGCGGCAGAGTGAACTCGATCCCCGAACCATTTTCGACTTCGATTACTTTGGACTGCCAATTCCCTTCAAGCGTTTGCTCAAGACCGGGCATCGATCGAAAGCCCGGTGTGATCTCCAGGTTGTCGACCTTGGCAAGAGTCGTAAGCAACGATTCGCGAAGGTCGTTTCCTTTGACTCCTTCGGAAGGGTAGTCGTCTTCGTAGCGAACGACGTCCAGTGGTTGCTCATCCAAGACTACTGTGAAAACAAGCGGTTTTGAATCTGCATCGCCGCGAATAACTTCAACATCGACGGTGGTTCCAGGTCGGCGATTCCCGAGGGCTCGTTCGACATCAAAAGGGATCTCAATTGCGCGTCCATCAACCTTCAATAGTATGTCACCTACGGCGAGTCCTCCTTTGACAGAGGAGTCTTTGCAAGTAGCAGCCTCTGCAGGGGAACCAATCGGAACGACACGAATTCTATTGCCTGTGTTGGCTGCCTTTACAGATGAACCCGGAACAGGCTTGTATGGCCAGGAAGCGGGAACTTCACTCGAAGCCGGGTCAGCATTCAAAAGACTTTCCCCAAGTCTTTCCTTAGGCTGTTCGATAGGCAGATCGTCAAGACCGAGGTAGCCCAAATAGCCCCCTTGGTGAGCGAGCGAGCGATACCTGAGTTTTCCGTTTGTGCGCCGTTCGACGAGTTCGACGCGACGAATACCAGCTCCTTTATTGGAGAGCGTTACCAGAAGTTGGTACTTATCGTCGGGCTTCATCGTGCCTAATGTGAAGAGCTCCAAGGGCGGCTCCTGGTACGGATCGACCTTCACATCGCCGAGCAGCTTAGCGGCGTTTGCTCTAGCATTTCGAGCGTCTTCCATCCGTTTCGCTTCGAGCTGAGCGGCTTGACGAGCTTCAAGAACTTTTTGCTGTTCGGCTCTCTGATTCATGCTGGTCCACAGCAAGAAGAGCGACATCGTCAAAAGCATCCACGCGAAAAATCTTTTGTCCACGGAAAACAGTTCCCAGGCAATCAAATAGGAGCAGGCAAGCGCAGGACCTAAAATCAAGCGCGGAAAGCACTTATTGTGCCCCCAAAGATCCCGGGTGACTAGACCAAACCGTTGGCTTGCCCGGTGTGTCAGCCGATTAGAATACCGCGAATTCGAGCTCTACGAGCTTACGATTACCTAGCTAAAAAGTCCCTGCTCGATCAATTCCAGACGAATATCGGCTCGATCCTCGGAATTCATCTGCAGCAACCTTGCTGTTGCTTCACCTACGACCGAGAGTCCCTCAATTCGTCCTTGTTGAACATAAAAGTGTTGAAACCAATTATCCTTGCGTGGGTCGAACAATCGAATCAATTGGTCGCCCTCGGGAGAAATCGTCGCAATATTCGGACCTTTGTGCCGATTGCAGTCCGGGCAGGCTAGGGCGAGGTTTGAAAGAGAATTGTCAACTGAATGCTGGAGTGCAACGTTGTGTTCAATATGGAATCGCAAAAAAGGTGCGGCAGATTGAGGCAACCTACAGTATTCGCACAAATCGCCAGCTCGATTCCTCACAAGCTCTCGCGTTCGGGGCGTCCATCTTAAGAGCTCAAAACACGACGAGCCCGCAACTGCATCAACGTCACAAAATGAAACGCGGCCAAGCAACGGTCGTATTCCAGCTTTTCGTCGGTGTTTAGAACGCCTTGATTTGCCTTCGATGCGAGCTCGTCCAGCCGCTTCTGTGTCTCAGCGCTTGCGCGGATACCGACAATTCTCTCTGCGGACTCTCGAGTAAGGCACTCGGCAAAAGGTTCAATAATAGAATCGAGAATCTGTGACATAATCTAGGATTGTAGCACGAAACTCTCTGGTTTCACGCTGCTCCACAGAAATTGTTCCACCGGGTTGTTGCCCCGCAGTTTCCAATACTTCGGACTTAAGATTGCGTTCTCACCGGCTATATCTAACCAGCATCCTGGTCCAATAACTCAATAAAGGCTCGCATCCAGGCCGGATGGGCGGGCCAAGCGGGTGCGGTTACGAGATTTCCGTCGACGTGGACCGAGTCCATGCTGTCGGCTGGAGCGACGTACTTGCCGCCGGACTGCGTCACTTCATAGCGCACGGCTGGGTAGCAACTGCATTGCCGTCCATCTAGAACACCTGCGGCAGCCAGAATCTGAGGGCCATGACAGATCGAAGCCACGGGTTTGTTCGCCGAGAAAAAAGCCTTCACGATCTCCAGCACTCGGTCGTTCAATCGCAAGTATTCTGGAGCTCGACCGCCCGGAATCACCAACCCGTCAAACTCGGCAACCGAAATCGAATCCATGTCACCGTTGAGCGTAAATCGATGCCCGGGTTTCTCGCTGTAAGTTTGGTATCCATCAAAGTCGTGGATAGCAGTCTGAACGTAGTCGCCAGCCTTCTTGCCAGGACAAACCGCCACACAATCGCGTCCCACCATCAACAACATCTGCCAAGGAACCATCACTTCGTAGTCCTCGACAAAATCTCCAACGAGGAAAAGAATCTTTTGAGCCGCCATGAGTTTAGCTTTCCAGAGTAGGGTTGTTCATGCCTTTGGAGTGCGGCGACTTATCGCCGCTTTAAGACTTATCTAACGATTATCGATTCCAGTCAATCATTGCGCTAAGCACGACTGACTTTTCGTTATGTCCAAAACCCCAAAGATGGGCCGGAGTCCCAGCACTCCAAAGTCGCTAGTGACTACTGTTTTCATCCAAAACAATCGGTTTGTATCCACCGATGGTCATGAAGTAGAGAAGCAGCATCAGATAAACGACAGCCATCGTTGCTGGGATATAGGCATCCGCCTTCAGCGTGTTGCGGTCCCCCTTTTGATCAGCGAGAACCACCGCTTCTTGATCAGGAGTTCGATTCTTGCTTTCTTTGGCTTCGGCGAGCTTGGTTCCGTCCAATCCGTAGATTTCGGTTGCTTTGAGATTCAAGAACATGCTCGACTTTTCCGACTTGTAAGCATCTGCGAGTTCCGGATTCACGCTTCGCAACTCTTGCCCAGCAAATCGATCTTTCGAGTAGCCAAGACCAGGTCCGCCAATTAACCCTGCCGACAACATTCCAATACCACCCATAATCGACATCGCAACAGCACCCGTTTGTGGATAACGGTCACCAACCACAGCAAGCATCGTTGGCCAGAAAAATGTCTTACCGACGGCATAGATCCCAAGGGCAATCAATGCCATGGTGAACGTTTCCATCGTGCTCGCGAGATTCAATCCAACACATGCTATGATCGAGCAAACGAGCAATAGGCCAATCGGAGACAGTTTCAAAGTGCTCTCGATCCAATGAGCACAGAATCGAAGGCTGAACATGATCACCGAGGTCCAAAGGAACAGGTACTTGCCTTGTTCGGATGTGAACAAGTTACCCGTGATGTTTTGAATCCAGCTGTCCGTTCCAAGTTCAACCGACCCAACCAAAGCATGCGTTACGAAAAGAATAAACAAGACAAAAGAGCCAATGGAAAAATTGGTCAACACGGCAACGGTAATCAAGAGCACGCCACCGATGCCGTATCCGATCCAAGCCGCGTACTCTGGCGAAACCGACTTGAAGATGTCACCAAAGAACAAGGCGAGCAAGTAGCAAGCAACCAAAGAGCCAAGGATTCCAACATCCTTGTACATGTCGACGAAGCTCGATCCCTTTGCAGCCGCCTCGGACTTCGGAAAGAGTTGTCCCCAAAACATGATTGCATATAGAACAGTCGGAATCAGATAAAGCGATAGCTGAATCTTCCAGTTCACTTGCAGTTGGTCATCGAGCAACCAACCCGCCGCTGTTCCGAGAATCATTCCCGCCGGCCAACTCGCATGAAGAATATTCAAGTAGTGAGTCCGATTGTTTGGAAAAACAGTAGCGACCAGCGGATTCGCAACTGCTTCTAAGGTTCCGTTCGCATATGCGAAAATGAACATCCCCCAAAACAAAAAGTTGTAAGCATTCTCAGGTGTTGTCGCCGCAAACGTGACGAAAGCTGAAAGAATGTGACCGATCAAAGCCACCGCAACGAGCTTTCCATAACCAATTTTGTCGACGATCACTCCACCGATGATGATTCCAAAACAGAAGCCGGAAAACCCAGCACCACCGATCGATCCGAGCTGCGTTGCATTGAATCCGTATTCCTTACTCCAGTTATCAAAGATCCCTCCTCGAATCGCAAACCCAACGCCTGCGGCGAGAATGGCCATGAAGCCTGCCCAAAGTAGACGGTACGCGTTTGGAGCAGCGATGGCTCCCGAGTTCGAATTGCTCATAAGACTTGAAGGTTGTGGCGTGAAAGGTCGAGAGGTGGGATGAATCAGGTCCATCTGCAAAGGCGCCATCCGCCCTTGATTGGTTGTAATGTAATCACAGCCGCCACTGCCTGCCATGCTAGGAGAGAAAAAAGCTGGCCAGATACTTCAATCTGACAAGATAACGCGTTCGCGACCATCACAAGCTCGAGAAAGTACTGATCTGTAAAGTACTGAGCTATAACACTGGGAACATTGGGGAAGCTTAGTTGGACAGCGCCAGGTTAAGCACGATAATCGATCGCAACCGTTTTGGAGTACTGCGTTGGAGTACAGCCTTTAGGCGCTGAGTTACCTTGGATTTTCCAAATGCGGCTAAAGCCTGAACTCCAGCGCAAACCAGGCGATGTCCAATTAAATTTGGAGAAGCTTAAACCGGCAGCCACGTTGCTAATTGATGAAGCTACACCTTGGTTATGATGAACTCGCAATAGAAAAATCGAGCAACCACACGTGATCAACCCATATGATTCCATCGTCATTCGGTAAAATGCCGCAGATAGGATCTAAAAACAGCTTCCGGTTTGACCAGATCTCGATTCGCTTTGGGCGACCCGTTTGCTAGAGGCTTTTTCATGATGTCATCTCCAGATGCAAGCTTCCAACAGCGACTCCCATTCGCTCCGCACTTAGCCCACTTGTCTCAATGGATTGGATCGCGAAAAGTCATCCTGGAAAACTCCCCCGCTCAAGTCCAACAGAAGCGTTGGCTTGCGATCGTAGCCTCCCATCGCCAATCCAATCGCGAAACCAGTTCTGCTTGGCGCGAGGCGATCGAATCAGCGATGCGTCGTTGCCGTGCCGAGGAATTGACGCTCCTGTTGTGCCGCGAAACGCCCTTGGGAGAATACCTTCTACACGCCGCGAAACGATTCGAGCTATCGATCCTTGAATTGCTGCTCCCGCGTCCTCATGAATCATATTCGGATTGGCAATTGAAGATTAGGAAGTCATCGCGACATCTAAATGAGCCTCAAGAATCACAAGCCGTTCTTCGGGTTTCGCCGATTATCGATGATGCTTCTGAATCAACTGCAACGGAGGAAAACAACTTAGTCGAGGGACCACTGGCAGACGTTGCGATGATCGCTTTAG
Source organism: Planctomycetaceae bacterium (assembly GCA_027487375.1). Classification (GTDB taxonomy): domain Bacteria; phylum Planctomycetota; class Planctomycetia; order Pirellulales; family Pirellulaceae; genus JAIYDQ01. The sequence goes on along the minus strand of JAIYDQ010000344.1, from coordinate 5,602 downwards.
CCGACTTTGTTCATGCTGTCGACGTCCGCAAGAATGGTCGTGTTGATCGCATACTCCGTCATCGACTCACTGCTTCGACTCATCAGCTAGGGAGTGTTGCTGTCGATCTGACGCCACCGACAGACGACAGCCCACCGTCGAAAACGATGATGGATTTGATGAACTTAGGAGCCGTCGGATGGTATCGTCCTTCGAAGTATGACTTGCCCAGTCCAATGATCTCCGCCGACGAGCCGATCATCTCAGCAGACGAATCCTCGATTCTGAATCACAACGATCACACTCGAGACACACCAAAGCAGTTGGCATCCAGCTTGCGCATGGGCTCTCGAACAAATCAAGCGATTAGCCCGGTGTTCTCAAACCGGCTCGTTATTTCGAAGACACCTGATCGAGATGACTCACAGCTTGTTGAGTCGAAGTGGAACTACCTTACACACTGCACCCGTTCACCGAATGGACCTTGGCCAGATCAATCGCTCGCTGGTTACTACAACGAAGTATTAACCGAAGTGGATCATAGCCAACCTCTAGATACGCTTATTCGCATACTAGAACAGCAGCGATTGATCGCCACTACGTATCTCAAACGAACCGATGTCGCGACCGTGAGCTTGAGTGAAGTTCCTTTAAAGGAATTGCTATCGCGACGAACCTTTCAGCGGCATTTGCATCGATGGGATTGGGAGCCGTATGGAATCTGCGTGCGGAGGAGTTGGCTAATGAAGCGAGGCTGTCGACCGGTAGTTTATGGATCGAAATCGGATTTCCAAAAATTGCCTCGCGAAGATCAACCATTCTTCCAAGTGATACCCGAAGGAGCGTCATGGACGGAGGAACGCGAGTGGAGGATTGCTGATGATCTTCGACTATCCGAGATACCTGCAAATGAAGCTTTTGTTTTCGTACCCTCGGTGAGCGAAGGCCGTAGGGTGTCTTCGATCAGCCGGTTTCCGGTTATGATCGTGGAATCATGTATCGAACAGAAACGCCCATCGTAATGCTGCCCGGATTAGGAATGGATGCTCGTATGCTCCAGCCTCAATCCAGCTACTTTCCCAATTCGTACGTGATGAAGATTCCTCATGAATCCCTTTCAGGAAACACTCCAGTATCGCTGGCAGCATTTGCGGACGGACTGTTGTCGAACTGGCCCAAGCAGTTACCCTCATGGAACCGTAGTGATGCTAACAGCCGAAGCCGAGATATCTTCTTAGTCGGTGTCGCTTTCGGAGGAATGCTCGCGTTGGAGATCGCACTACAAGCGTCCCTTCGTCAATCGCACGGTGTAACGCATCGAATCGCAGGAGTCCTGCTCATTGGTTCAACTCGATCGCACACGAACATTCCTCTTTCCTTTCGATTGCAAGAAAAAATAGTCGCACGAATTCCCGTCACCCTTGGTCGTGCCGCGATGAAGCGAAGCCTAGCCAAGCTCGCAGGTGAGGAGGGTATGACGGCTGAACAGAAGCAATCGCTCATGGAGATGGCCAACGATGCGGATTGGAATCAAATTCGTTGGGGAGCAAGTCAAATTGCAAAGTGGGATCGCACTCGGTCGAGTTTCGATAACCTAGGGATTCCAGTCCATCAAATTCACGGCCGGCAAGATCGCGCAATTAAGCCTCCTTCAATGTCGGACGCTACGCTCCTGCTTCATGGACGACACATGATTAATCTTTCCATGGCAACGGAGGTCAATCGCTGGATTGAAGCGATCCTGCGAGACCACGACCTCAAGACTCTCAACTCGCCCACTATCTAGCAGGAGTCGTATGACTTCTGATCGCCTTACAGACGGACCGCTGTTCCGTGACGCAAATTGTGGCAGGACCGAAACCCGAGGCTAGCGGCCAATGGCGTTCAACTTAGACCTACGGTTTAAAAAACAATATCGAACATCGAACAAGGAATTTCGAATTTCGAAAGGAATCATTCGGCACTTCGTTATTCGACATTCCTTGTTCAGTGTTCATTATTTTAAAGCCCCCTGAAGCGAGTGCCATTTGAATACCGCGATCGGCTCAGGCATCATCAGTCCAGCCTAAAATCAGTCTGCATCTATTTGCAAATTGCAAGTGCTTTTTCGCGGGCAGAAGCCTCACGACTTCTGCTACGTCCTGACGTCTGAGAGACCTGATTATTTTAAAAAAAATATTCTCCAACAGGTGCATTTAAGTGCTATCAAAATTAACTGAAAACTCTTTGATATCCTACACTTACGTTAACAAATGGGTTTTTGTTCACTATCGAACGATGAGGCAATCAATCAACCGAAACCTATGAGACGCCTAGGTTTATGCCCGTACGTTCAAAAGAATTTGACATGGTCGGCAAGCTTGATAAACTGACCCCAGTTCGCAACGGCTGGTATTGATCCAGCTGGCCCCTACTACATATAGTGGCTGTTGTGACAAGCGAAACTTTCCCCACGGAATGGTGGATCTCGTGACTAGGGAAAGAGTCGTTCGCCTTAGGAATCTGAATTCGGGTATGAAACCCTTTGGTGAACAAAATGGATTTCTGTATACTAAGTTACTGGTTTTATAGTTAGCATCGGTGGCTGGCTCACCAGTAGACTTCTTTCAATCGCAGGCACCTTCGAAAAAGTCGGGACAAGACATGGCTACAGTAGAAATGGGACGTGAAACTAAGGGTCGAGACCAAACCACGAGAGAGTTTCGTGGCACTCGGGCGGGGCTGAAAATTCAACCGCGATTTTGCCCAACCGATGTGGCAGATCCGTTTGATACAGTTCAATGGGAAATGCGTAAAGCAAACATCAAGGACGAAAGCGGCAAGGCTCTTTTCGAGCAGACCAATTGCGAAGTTCCGTCCACGTGGTCACAACTGGCAACCAATGTCGTAGTAAGCAAGTATTTTTATGGCGACCCAACGAAGCCAGAACGCGAAAACAGCGTTAGACAACTCGTTCATCGTGTCTCCCGAACAATCACCGACTGGGGTGCGGCCGATGGGTACTTCGACACGGCTGAAGATAGCGAAAACTTCTATCGCGAGCTGACATGGCTTTGCCTTCACCAACACGGTGCTTTCAATTCACCGGTTTGGTTCAATGTCGGCTTGTACGACCAATACGGCGTTACTGGAGCCAAGTGTAATTGGCACTACAACGTCGAATCGGGCGAAGTAGAACAACCAGAAAATCCTTACGAGTATCCGCAAGGTTCTGCATGCTTCATCCAAAGCTGTGATGACAACATGGAAGACATTATGCGACTCGCGACTAGCGAAGCGATGTTGTTTAAGTTCGGATCAGGTACCGGCACCGACTTGTCAACGATCCGAAGCAGTCGTGAAAAACTCTCTGGCGGTGGAAAGCCGAGCGGCCCTCTTTCGTTCATGCGAGTCTACGATCAGATCGCTGCTGTCGTGAAGTCAGGTGGCAAAACTCGACGAGCTGCAAAGATGCAGTCGATCAAGATTTGGCACCCAGATATCATGGAATTCATTGAGTGCAAGTGGAAGGAAGAGCAAAAGGCACACGCTCTTATCCGCCAAGGCTATGAATCCAACTTCAACGGCGAAGCTTACTCGTCGGTTATGTTCCAGAATGCGAATCTTTCCATTCGTGTAACGGATGAATTCATGGAAGCAGTTAAGGCTGGTAAGCCTTGGAAGACACGCTGGGTCAGCGAAAAATCAGAAGGTGAGCCACCAACTTACGATGCGAAATCACTTTTGAATCGTATGGCAGAATGTGCTTGGCAGTGTGGAGACCCAGGCGTTCAATACGATACGACGATTAATCGTTGGCATACTTGCCCAAACAGCGGTCGTATCAATGCAAGTAACCCTTGCAGTGAATACATGTTCCTCGACAACACGGCTTGCAACCTTTCATCCATTAACCTGATGAAGTTCCGCAAAGCCGATGGAACATTCGATGTCGAAGGATTTACCGCAGCAGCTCGGATTTTCTTCATCGCTCAAGAAATCCTTGTTGACCACGCCAGTTATCCAACGAATCTCATCGCACGCAACAGCCACCTTTTCCGACCCCTCGGACTTGGCTACGCAAACTTGGGTGCCTTGGCGATGACCTCCGGTCTTCCATATGACTCCGACGGAGCACGTGGCCTTTGCGGTTCGTTAACAGCATTGCTCCACGGAACTGCTAACCTCACCAGCGCTGAGATGGCCGGTGTAGTTGGACCGTTTGCCGAGTACGAGTTGAATCGCGAGCCGATGATGCGAGTCATGCAAATGCACCGTAACGCGGTCGAGCAAATCAATGAAGCAGGTCCTGGATACTTGAAAGATGCCGCTCGCAACCTTTGGGATCGCGTTCTTGAAAGTGGTCGAAACAACGGCTTCCGAAATGCCCAAGCGACCGTGCTCGCCCCAACCGGGACTATCAGCTTCATGATGGACTGCGATACGACTGGTATCGAACCGGACATTGCGTTGGTCAAGTACAAGCAGCTTGCCGGTGGTGGCATGATGAAAATCACCAACCAAAGCGTTCACTTGGGACTGGCTACGTTGGGCTATGATGATGCTCAGATTCAAGCGATCGATAAATTCCTATCGTCAGAAGACACTATCGAAGGTGCACCACATATCAAAGACGAACACCTTCCCGTGTTTGATTGCGCTTTCAAAGCAGCTAAGGGAAACCGAAGTATCGCTTGGAAAGCTCACGTCGAAATGATGGCTGCGGCTCAACCGTTCCTTTCGGGTGCGATCAGCAAGACGGTCAACATGCCAACCGACTCCTCTGTGGAAGACATCGCTCAAGCCTATTTCTGGGGCTGGGAATTAGGTTTGAAAGCCATCGCTATTTATCGTGATGGCTCCAAGCAATCGCAACCTTTGTCTACCAAGACAGAAGGACAAAAAGAGAAGGACGCGCAAGAAGCCAAAGATCAGGCTCGTGAAGTGATCGTCGAGAAAGTGGTTGAGAAAGTTGTTTATCGACCTCGACGCGAACGTCTTCCTGACACTCGCAACTCGGTAACTCACAAGTTCAACATCGCAGGTCACGAAGGCTATATCAATGTTGGTCTCTACCCAGACGGTCGTCCTGGTGAAGTCTTCATTACGATGGCCAAGGAAGGAAGCACGATCGGTGGACTGATGGATAGTTTTGGTACCGCAACTTCGATTTCGCTTCAATACGGAGTGCCGTTGGAAGTATTGGTGACCAAGTTCAGCCACACTCGCTTCGAACCAATGGGACATACAACGAACCCAGAGATTCGTATCGCGAAGAGTGTCGTGGACTACATTTTCCGTTGGCTCGGATTGACCTTCCTTCCACCAGAAGCCAAAGCAGGTCCTTACGGTGAAGACGGCGAGAAATCGTCGAAGAAGCCGATGCCTACCCTTTCGAAGGTGGCTGTAAACGGTAACGGTGCAGAAGTGGCATCCGGTTTCGCTTCCGAGACCGCTTATACGCAAGCCCGATTCGTTGGCGTAAGCGGTGTGTCACCGCTGTCGAAGTCGACATCGCCAGATCCAGTAAGCTCGAGTGCCTCTACTAAGAAGCCGCAAGTTCGCGATGAGCAATTTGCAAGCTTCCAAAGCGATGCACCTGCTTGCGATAGCTGCGGTGCGATCACCGTTCGCAACGGAAATT
>JAIYDQ010000480.1 GCA_027487375.1 Planctomycetaceae bacterium | reverse complement strand
CAGCTCTCTGATAGCGATAGTCCCCCTCCCAAAAGCGTTCTCAATGCCGTCGGCCGTTACGTCGCAAAGCAATTGAAGGGGCAAGATATTGCGTCGGTGATTGACCAGTTGAATCCGCTGAAGCTCGCGGCTGCTTTGATGGGGCTGACTTTGATTGGTGCGATCTACCTGGCAACTTCTCCGAAGAATGTTCCTGCAACAATTCAGCGATTGCTGATGCCATGGGCTGACATCGCACCTGCTACGCGAGTACAGATTGTCAGTATTACTCCAGGAAACACCTCTGTTATTCAGGGAGCTAATGCGGCCATTGCAATTCAAGTTCGCGGTTGGCAGCGTCAAGACAAAGCTACCGTTCGATACGCAACCGACGATGGTCAAACAGTAGACCAACGAGTTGCGATGAGCTCTGACATCGAGGGGCTTTCGTATCGAATAGAACTGGGTAAGTCCTTCGGAGGAATTCATCAGCCGATGCACTATTGGGTGGAAGCAGGGGATGCTATCGCTGGCCCGTTTTCAATCCAAGTCCAAGCGATTCCGTTATCAACGCTCGAACGAGTAGATTATGTTTATCCAGCTTACACGCGAATGAGCCCACGAACGATCGAGTCCGATGGACGTATCGAAGGACCAGAGGGGACTCGGGTACGCGTGACAGCTAAGGGAAATCAACCCATGAAGAGTGCTCGAGTCGAATTCGATTCGACACTCGCTCAGGATGGAACCTATCAACCAGAATGGATTCGTGACCTTCAAGTTGATGACCGATCGATCAGTGGCGATTGGATTTTGGAAGTCAACGAAAAGCGTTCTAACCCAAGCCGCTATCAATATCGTATCCGATCAACCAACATGCTCGGCGAATCGGCCCCGGAACCAGTTGTTTATCCTATGACAGTGGTCGCTGACATGGCTCCAGAAGTTGACTTTTCATCAGAGATACAAGATGTCATCGAAGTCTCTGAAAACAGTGCTGTTGATATTGAGGTTCGTGCGAGTGATCCAGACTTTGGGTTGGTGAAGCTAGTGCTAGAGGGAACCGCGGTTGCCTCAAAGAATCGTGGTGCTGTTTTGCAGGAAACTTTATTCGATGATGCCGTCGGAGTGACGGGGCAATCGGTTCATAAGATTTCGCTTGCTCCGAAACAACTGGGACTTCAGTCGGGCGAAAAAGTCGACTTGGTGCTAACAGCTAGCGACAATCGGCATGACCCGCAGACGTCCAAACCAGCTCCCAATGTGGTCAAGTCGCGAGTCGTCACTCTGAAAGTTATTCCGCCAACGAACAACCCAGCGCGGACCGACGATACTTCCGCTGGGAAGCAAAACGCAAAAAGCAAGGAAACGTCGCAATCCACTGACCCATTGAAGTCGAAGAACTCATCCAAGGCTCCACAGCCAAACAGTGAGTCATCGCAAAACAATTCGGACAACTCTCGTGATAAATCCTCAGGAGAACAAAGTCAAAAAGACCAAACTCAAAACCAACAAGATCAAGCCAAACAGAATCGGGCAAGCAAGGCTTCCAATCAGGCAAATGCCGCTCAGAAAGAGGATTCGCAGATCAAGAACGCTCAAGAAAAATCTCCGTCACAGCCTAAGCCGCCTCCGAATCAGCCACAAAGCAATGCGCCGGATCAACCTCAAGATAAAAACCAAACTCCACGCGACCAGAAGCAACAACCGGATCGTCCGCAACCCGAACAGCAGCCCAAGGACTCACAGCCAAAAAACCAATCCAATAAAGACCAATCCAATAAAGACCAATCCAATAAAGACCAATCCAGTAAAGACCAAGCTGGCAAAGATCAAGGGGCTGGTGAAGAGCCTAACGGTGGTTCCGAATCGTCTGATTCGTCTGGAGGGCAACAGCAAGGAAGTCAAAAATCGGCGGGCGGTAAATCTGGTGGAAAATCATCCGATTCCCAGGGTGACGCTTCGAACGATTCATCCGGAACACCTTCCGGATCACCGTCGCAGGGGACACGGGGCGGTGGAAAAGAATCTCCGGGAAGCCAAAGCTCCGGAACGAAAAGCGACCCCGCTGGTCCGAACGATCCTCAATCGAGTGGTTCAAAGGCCGATCCATCTGAAGCGAATGCATCTGATGGAGACGCTTCAGACGGGCAACCGCCAACCCACGACGGTGAGGCTTTTGAACGATTGCAGAAGATATTGAATCAATCGAAATCTACTGATAGTGCTAACGGGAAACCAACTGGTGACCCAAGCCCGTCGGATGACGATGCCAATCCAACCGGTGATTCACAGGGGTCGAACTCTGGCAAGTCATCCAACACTCCCTTGAATGCGAATAAGTCACCAGAAAATGCTCAATCGAATCAGGCTGATCCGAGTGGTCAAAAAGGTAAGAATTCATCCGGTGAGAAAGCGAATGGCAATCAGCAGTCTGGGGCTCCGAATGAGAAATCTACGCCCAACGATGGCAAGGGCGACAAGAATGAATCACCAGCCACTCAAAACCAGGCCAATAAATCTAACTCTGCTAAATCAGATGTGAAATCAAATTCGGAAAATGAATTGAAAGCGGATCAGCCAAGCATGAACGATGATCCGAAGACGGCAAATGGCAAAGGCGATCCTAAACAATCGAAGGCATCACCAAATAATGGCGACGCTAGTAAAGAATCAAACACAAGTGATTCGAACGCGAACGAGTCGAACAACAATCAAGGAGGTAACAAGTCTGAGGGCGGATCGCCCAACAACGCAAAGTCTGCAGATTCAAATTCTCAGAATTCCAAGTCAGATAACAAGAAGCCAGAAAATAATCAGGCTAATGGTTCTGACTCCTCTGGGGGCAAGTCGATGAGTGGTCAGTCTGGTGAGAAGGGGGCTTCGTCTGAGAGCCCGCAACAAGACCCGGCAAGTGGTTCTTCAGCCAAGCCCAATCAAGGCGACTCATCCCAAGGGAATTCGAGCAAAAGCGATTCCAATTCTGGAGATGGTAAGTCTCAAGATGGAACGGCAAAAGGTTCCCAATCCAATGGAGACGGGCAAGGGAAAGGGAGCTCCGGTAATTCAAAAAGTCCCAACAACTCTAAATCCTCAGGCGGCGCTTCCGCGGGGGGGGCAAAGGGCATGAACTCATCGGGCGAATCAGGTTCATCTGCTGGAAGTGGCGCTGGGGGAAACGAAGCTTCACCTAGTTCGTCTGGGGAAGATACCGAGTACGCAAAATCGGCGACCGATCTCGTTCTTGACTCACTGAAAAGACAACGAGAACAGCCTGACCCTGAGCTGCTAAAACGTATGGGTTGGAGCAAGGAGCAAATGCAATCGTTCGTCGATCGATGGCAGGCAGCGAGAGACCAAGCTATGCTCAATCCCAATAAGAAGAAGGAATACGAAGACATGCTTCAATCGCTCGGACTAGTGCCACAGACAGGCAGCACGCGAGCGGTTATCGGGCGCACAGACGGATTAACCGGGATGCGAGAGGAAGGCTCCCGAGTTCGTCCACCCGAGTCGCTGCGAGAGCGTTTCGAAGCGTTCCGTAAAGCATCGCAGCAGACAAGTGGAAGCAAATAAAACGGCAATGGACCAGCCACGATGGGCGAGAAAAATAACTTTTTGACAAGCTCAGCGACCCCCAAGAAGGATTTCTTATCTTAAATCTTGAGACGATAGATATTGAGTTGAAGACGATATCCTAAATCCCACGATGCCCCAAATACTCATCACCAAAGACACTGATTAGCAGTGTGAATTGGATCGTGTTGATTAGCTCAACGGCAAAGAAATAATTGAGATCAGACTGCGACAACCCCTACTGCTCACCAGCGTCTCATTGAGTTTATGAGATCGCCGACACGCTTTTTATCAACAACGCTTCCAGTCAAACAATCGCTGGATAACTCACAAGAGCTGAGCGTCAAGCTACAGCCAGGTTAAGGAGTCCAAGTTGTGTAACCCGTGAAGAATCGAGAACCAATAATAGTCCCTCGGCCTTTTGCACCAGTCCCATCAGTACATGCTGGTTACTGAGCTTGAAATTTGCGGGAAGCTGTTGCAATTCATTGGCTGGGATGGTTTCAACATCTTTGAGTTTATCTACAGCAATCGCGACACGATGATTAGCCGTTTTGACCACGACATAATTTGAGCTTCCCGAAGCACTGCAAAAGGTTTTGATTCCAAGCATACGACCTAAAGCAATGACCGTGAGAACCTCCCCACGCAGATTAATCACTCCTGCAACCGCTGGGTAGTCGACAGGTACCTTACTCATCGTGGCATGACAATTGATTTCTTGGATATCGTTGATATCAATTCCGAAAGAGTATTCCCCGATCTGGAATGTCATCAATTCGTATTTTTTAATGGTCTTGCTCATGTTGCCTCCGTAAAGTAATTGACCGACACTCGTTTTCCGGAAAGAAGTTGGCGTTGAATCGCAGTGGTAAGTTTGTCCCGATCCAGTTTGATCTGCCACTCGTCAATTCCCACATCTTTGCCACGTCTTTGAGCTGCTTCGGTGTGGAGACTGGTGATAGCTACGATCGGCATATCTTGAAGGCGAGGCGACGAACGAACCTTGAGGGCCAATTCGAAACCATCCATGATAGGCATTTCAATATCTGTCAGTAGCAAGTCGATCTTATTGTTTGGGTCGGACAGGAACTTCCACGCTTCTTGCCCGTCGTCACTGATACGAACATTGAAGCCGCTTTGCTCAAGGAACTTCCTCACCTGATTTCGGAAAAATGGTGTGTCTTCTGCAAGTAAGACGGTAAACTGCGACCAGTCCACATTCCCCTTACCCACTTCAACCGATTGGGGTTCTTTTGGAAGACTGCCATTCGAAGCGGGCTGTACTTCCTTTTGCTCTTGCGTTGAAACCGGCCCGCTTAATTTTGCGTCGGCGAAGGAGTAGATGTCTAGCAACTCGACCAAAACATCATCGACCAGAACCGTACCACACACTGCTCTTCGCACCGATTCGTTCATCGATACTGCAGTTGATATGTCCCGTATGTCGATAATCTCAGGAACCAACAACCCAAATTCGACTTCGCGGATTGTAAACACCGCTACATAGCAATGATCGAGCTTTCTTCGGCGAACCCTTTGCAGAAGGCCTGGATCAAGCTCTAGCACCTGAAGTTGCTCGCCACGATAAGGCATGATGAGCTTGCCCGTTGATTTTTGAATGAGCGTTGGGTCGATCCGCTCAATTCGTTGAAGCACCATTCGCGGAATCGCAGCCAAGTTTCCATTGCGTCGACGAACGATGACCGCAGCTTGGGACTCGTTACGTTTGACGTCGATTTTCACAGATTCGTCAGGTACCGGCTCGACTTTAACTCCTAGTCTTGCTTGTTCAGCAATTCCTTGCATACCGAGGATAAAAGCCACGTTTCCATCCCCCAGTACGGCAACTCCCTCCAAGTATCCGCATTGCCCAAGGTGACTACCGATAGGTTTCACCACAACGTGTTCCGGGTCGCAGACTTGATCGACTGCTAATCCGAACTGGAATATTCCTGTTTCGATCACAACGATCTTGTTAATTCTTTGGCGACGATCAACCACTCTGCAATTTGTCGGTAAGCATTCTCGTAGTCGAATCAATGGCAACAAGCCGTCGCGCCATCGAATCATTTCCGAATCGTTTACTGTCTCGAGTCGCTTAGCGATATCCGAAGGTGTCAAGCTAATAAACTCAATGACGGCAGCTTCAGGAATCGCGAATTGAAAGTCATCTTGCTGAACAATCCACGACGGAATGATCGCAAGTGTCAGAGGAAGTGTAATATGAACGCGGGATCCCCTTCCGGCATCGCTTTCGACATCCACTGTTCCACCTATTCGTTCGATATTCGTACGAACGACATCCATGCCAACTCCGCGGCCACTGACATCACTAACGACTTCAGCAGTGGAGAAGCCGGGCTTAAAAATCAAATTGACAATTTCACGGTCCGACATCCGATGAGCCGCATCAGCCGGCACAAGACCACGTTCGATTGCCTTTTGAAGTACACGCTCACGATTAACGCCAGCACCATCGTCTTCAATGATGATTCGAACCTTACCACCTTCGTGGAAGGCCTTGAGCTGAAGCGTACCCTCGGCTGGCTTTCCAGCTTTGACTCGTTTTTCCGGAGATTCGATCCCGTGATCTAACGAATTGCGAAGTAAATGAGTCAGCGGATCGCCAAGTGCCTCGATAATTGTTTTATCCAGTTCTACGTCGCCACCTTCGATTAGCAGTCGACAACGTTTATCCAGCTTCTGATTCAGGTCTCGGACTAAGCGTGGGAATCGATTAAATAGTAGTGACACTTGCTGCATCCGCGCGCTCATAATCGCGTCCTGCATCGATGTGGTCACTTGATCGATTCGAGAGCCAATCGCGTTGAAGCTTCGCAGCTTGGACGACTCAATCATGCGTAACAATTGATTTCGGGACAGCACTAGTTCGCCAGCAAGTGTAACAAGCTCTTCGAGAACTGTAACCGGCACGCGAATCGTAGAATCGTGCGCATTAGCCTTAGGATTCGCAGCATTTGCAGCAGGACTACTGGCCAAGGAGGCTGATGGTGTTGATGGTACTCCTGCACTGGGAAGTGCTACGGCAATGTTACTCTTCGGAGGCAAGGTTTTTTCAGACGCATCTGAAATTGGCTTGGGGGCAGCGACTGCGGGCGATTGCTTAGCAACTTCTATCGTTGGTGTTGTCGAAGATTGTGAAGAAGCGTTCTCAAGCAGAAACGCATTCCGAATCGCTTCAATAACTTCTGGAACAGATTTCTTTTCTGGTGCAACGTTCGCTTCCGTCTCGAGACCATCTGCCAGTAGTGCGATGGAAGCATCCAGCTGTTCAGATGAATTTTCTAGTCTTTTCTCGACATCTGAGGCCTTATCGATAACGTCGGGCGAAGAATTATTTAAAGGGTTGTTTTGTTTTGATTCCCAGCTTTTCAATAATTGAATAAGTGATTCAATGTCGACCGGGGACGCTGGTGCTTCGACTAAAGTCTTCAACGAATCGTTGACTTTAAGCATGACATCGATCCCCTCAGAGTTTAGCTGGAGGGTGTGATGTCGAACGTGATCAAGGACCGTTTCGAACTCATGAGCTAACTTCTGGACAGAATCAAAACCGAGAAAGCCAGCAGAGCCTTTGACCGAGTGGACTGCTCGAAATACTTCGTTAACGGCCTCATCGTTAGGGCCTTGCTCTAAAGCAAGAAGATTCTGATCCACTTGTGTGAGTCCAGCCATTGCTTCCATGGTGAACTCGGCGACTAATTCGAGATCTTCTGCAAGATCGGATATGTTCGACATCTTATGTGCCCGTATAAGAAAACGTCAGCGAGAGAATGTTTATTCCTGCACGATTTTGCGCTTTGATAATAAACAGGTCGACGAAATGCAGCTCAGAAAGATAGGATTGTTACGTTTGGGTAGGGATTATGACGTGGGATGACAAATATGCAGAAAATATTCTGTTTCATTTTGACATTTCTGAGGTATGGGTAAAGTTTTCGCATTAGGGGCTTCTTGCACCGCAACCAGCCAATGTCTCTTTACGTCGCCTTTTTTGTATCCGGCAGGTAGATCCGGGAAAGCGTAAAATCGAATGTCTCAAAGTAATGAAGAGAATTTCAGCCCAGAAGTAGTAGCGAGTCTTACTAATACTTTGGATTCGGTCATGGACAAGACCATCAGTGCAATTGATCGTGTAAACGATCAAATTCGAGTGTTAGCACTCAATGCACGAATCGAAGCAGCTCGAGCTGGAGATGCGGGGAAAGCATTTAACATTGTTGCGATGGAGATCGCGGGGCTTTCAAATACCTCGACAACAGTTGTTGCAAACTTAAAGCGACGTTCACGCAAGACGCTTACACGAATTTCAAAAATTAGCGAATCGATGGCGGCTTCCTTCAAGGGAGTTCGGCTCTGCGACCTCGCAAGAATGAACATTGACCTTGTAGATCGATGCCTTTACGAACGATCTTGCGATGTGAGATGGTGGGCAACGGATGCTGATTTGGTTGCGGCTTTAGCGGACAAATCGACAAAACTAGCTGATCACGCATCTCAACGCCTAAGAACAATTCTCGAATCGTATACTGTTTACAGCGACTTACTGATCTGTAACACAAATGGACAAGTCCTTACGAACGGAAGGCCCGATTTATTCCGATCTACAGGAACCGAAGTTTCCAGCACTGCGTGGTTCCAAACTGCCATGCAAACACGCAGCGGGCGTGACTTCGGATTCCAAACCGTTCACAACAGCAGCTGCGTAAACAATCGCCCATCCGTTATCTTCTCCGCCGCAATTCGCGAAGGAGGGATGGTGGACGGTCGAGTTTTGGGAGTGCTTGGGATCGTTTTCAATTGGGAAACATTCGCAAACGATATCGTAAAAAATGTTGCTCTCAGCGACGAAGAGAAGGCTACAACACGGGTTTGTATTGTCGATTCTTCAGGCCATGTTTTAGCAGACTCCGCTGGACGAATGCTTCAAGACGCAATTGACTTTAGCGGGCGAAGTCGGCTCTTTGCTGGCAAGGCAGGGCATGCAATTGCCGAGGTTGGCGGAAACAACTGCTATATTGGACATGCTCATTCGGCTGGGTTTGAAACTTACTCTTGCGGTTGGCACTCGGTTCTCATTCAGGAAGTTACCGCACCCATAGAGTCGGCCAATGAGTCAGACAAGCCAAAACGACGTTCCGCAAGACCATCGAGTCGACGTGTCGCGGCTCGCCGCAAGCGACGGGCAGTCGCAAGCTAAGTTTCTTGACGGTT
>JAIYDQ010000397.1 GCA_027487375.1 Planctomycetaceae bacterium | reverse complement strand
GTCCGCTCGTCGATTACGGGAGCCGAGTTGGATTGTTGCTTTGGAACATTCTTTCCTGAAGATTTATTGTTCTTGGCTGCGTCGCGTTCGGCTAGTTTTGCTTTACTTGGATTTCGAGCTCGTTCACCGTCCTCGATCTCTTTATTGACATAGTAGAGATACGCTTCGTAGTCCCCTCCATAAGTACGCGCGGTTCCTTCACGGACCTCGATGATCGAGCTCGCAACACGCTTCATAAAATGGCGATCGTGACTCGTGAAGATCACGGTTCCTTGATAGGCAAGAAGTGCTTCTGCGAGAGATTCAACCGTTTCGACATCCAAGTGGTTACCTGGTTCGTCGAGCACCAAAATGTTGTATGGCCCCAGCATCAACCCAGCCATACATAATCGTGCTCGCTCGCCTCCAGAGAGGACTGATATCTTCTTTTCAACATGCTCGCCGCGAAACAGAAGCGACCCAGCAACCGCAAGAATTGTTTGGTTAGTCGTTCCCGGTACTGCCTTGTACTCGAGATACTCGAGAACCGTTTGACGAGGCTCAAGGCTTCCATAGACGTGCTGGGCATACACACCAATCTCGCAATGATGCCCCCATCGCATACTTCCGCTGATGGTTTCCAATGACCCAACGAGCGTGCGAAGAAGCGTGGTCTTTCCTTGACCATTGTCACCTACGATTGCTGCTCGTTGACCGTGTTCAATATCAAAAGTAATTTCCTTCGCAATGGTTCGATCGGGATATCCAATCGCAAGGTCGACACATCGCACAGCTGGTCCCTGGCGTGGGGAGACTTGAGGAGCACGAATCGATGCGGTTGGTAGATTATCGGCGATTTCAATTGTCTGAAGACGTTCGAGCTGACGACCTTTGGAACGAGCTTGGCTCGCCGTGCTTGCTCGCGCACGGTTTTTGTCGATGAACTTTTGGAGCTGCTTTTGCTTCGACTGGACAGTTGCATTTACTTTTTCATCATGCTCGCGACGTTCCTCTTGGAAAGCCAGAAAATCATCGATCGGACCTGGATACATCGTGAGCTTTCCACGACTTAGGTCCAACGTTGTGTTACAAGTAGCCTTCAAAAAAGCTCTATCGTGCGAAACAATCAAAGCTGCTTTATTGAAGGACCTTAAAAAGTGCTCAAGCAGAATCTGCGTGCGCAAGTCCAAGAAGTTCGTTGGCTCATCGAGCACTAAAAGATTTGGCTCGTGCAATAGAAGCGACGCCAGCTTCACCCGCGTTTGCCAACCGCCAGAAAGCTCCTTGATCGGGCCGTTGAGATAAGCTCCTTTGAGCTCGAATTCACCAGCGACTTCGCCACACTTCCAATCCGGCTGTCCGCTATCTCGCATCAGATAATCAAGAGCTGATTCACCCGGTTCAAATGGATCGTGCTGCTTCAAGTAACCAACGCGAAGTTGCGAGCTGCGGATGACCTCGCCCTTGTCGAGCTCTTCTTCACCCAAGAGAATCCTAAGAAGCGTTGATTTTCCGGCACCATTGCGTCCAACAAATCCAATCTTCACATCGTCAGTGATTGTCGCCTCGGCATCATCTAAGAGCATCTGCTGCCCGTAGCTTTTCTCAGCTCCGCGAATCTGTAGCAATACCGCCATCGAACAATTTTCTCCAGGGAACTTGAATTTCGTACTCGTGCTCGTACTCAGCAACTCGGTACTCGTACTCGATCGGTAGGACTAACTACGCTTAAGCCTCGCGAACGCCAGCAGTCTCGCAAAAGGGAAGCCCCTACGCAATCCACGATGGAGGGCTCGGACATTCGTTTTCCTTCGCCCCCAAGCTGGGACAACGTCCCAGCACTCCAAAGGGGGCTATTTCGGTAAAGGCATCACGTCGATTCGTCGAAACCGAACCGGGTCCGAGTGCCCCGCCAAGCCAATATGCCCGCTGGTACGATCTTTTCCAGGATGCGGCTTATCGTTCATGTATTCGGTAACAGTCGAAAGATCGGCATCTAGGATCAGCGTCCCGTTGAGTTCAACTTGTATCTTGGATCCTTTTACTTGGACCGTTTGGTAGTTCCATTCGCCGACGGGCTTTAGGAACCCACGTTTCGCTGCCACCATTCCATACGCACTTCCGTGAGCTTGGCGAGGATCGATGTTCGCGTACTTTGGATGTTCAGTATCCAGGACTTGGAGTTCGCACATCCCGACGTAAGCACCGTCTCCACCACCTGCCACCTTACCCGGATAACGAATGGCAAGTCCGTTATTGCCAGCGGGCGGCAGTTGAAACTCGACTTGCAGTTTAAAATCTTCGAAAGTCTCGTCAGTATAAAGGACGCCTCCCTTTCCTTTTTTGCACTGCAACGCGCCATCGACTACTTCATAGTTTTCAACGGCCCCACTCCAGCCTGCCATATCTTTACCGTTGAACAGCGATCGATATCCCGAGGCCGACTGGCTAGCACTCTCTTCTGCGAAAAGCGACGAAGGCAAAAATGAAACGACACTTACAACCAACGCGACGAAAGTTGAGAAACTTGGGTTGTGATTCTTCTTTTGACTTTTCGAGGCAGTACGAACCAATGGTGGGACGGCTAACATTTCTTGGATACCTTTGCGGACTTTTGGGGAGATAAATCAACAAGCACACGGAACCTAGTAGCACAACGCGACCTTGCGCTGGAGTCCAGGCTTTAGCCGCTTTTGGAGCATCCAAAGTGCTCAGCGCCTAAAGGCTGTACTCCAGCAAATTTGCAATGGATTGTCAGGTTCAAAGTGACACTGTCCAGCTAGTTTATCATAGTCAGTTCACTTTTCTGTTAAAATGAATGCTTGATCTTCCCTCCTCAGCAAATTTGTATGCGAGACCTGAAACCAATGACGCTCCAAATGTACCGTGTTGCCCTCTTACTCGCGTTGTGGATCGCCCCAATATCAGCTTCGCATTCGCAAGAAAGCAAAAAACCGAACATTCTGTTTATCGCGATCGATGACTTGAACCATTGGGTTGGTCATCTCGGTCGAAACGCACAGACGAAAACGCCCAATTTAGATCGCCTCGCTAAGATGGGGGTAACGTTTACTAACGCACACTGCGCCGCCCCCGTCTGTAATCCATCGCGAACGGCATTACTCTCTGGAATACGCCCTAGCTCGACTGGCGTTTACGATAACGGAAATCCTTTTGAACTGGCCGTCGATTCCAAGCAATCGCTTGTAACGCAATTGAAGGAGGCTGGCTATGAAACACTTGGCATGGGGAAACTGTGGCACGGTGGGCTCGGCTTTCCTGACCAATGGTCTAGCACAGGGGGAAAAGATGGTGATGGCAAGGAACAAGGCAAGGTCGATGATCGAAGCATCGGCGGAATCAGGTTTGGTATCGTCGCAGGAGGAGACGAAGCAATAGCCGACACCCAGATCGCCGACTATGGAATCGCCGAACTGAATAAGTCACATGAGCGTCCCTTCTTCTTGACCGTTGGGTTTCACAAGCCGCATATGCCTTGGAACGTTCCCCAAAAATATTTCGACATGCATCCGTTGGACAAGATTCAGCTTCCGCCAACAAAAGAAAATGATCTCGATGATATCCCACAAGCAGGACTCAAAATGGCGAAAGCTTTCGGAGACCACGCCGCAGTTCTTGAGTCAGGCCGCTGGAAAGAGGCCGTTCAAGCCTATCTAGCAGCTATCAGCTATCTGGATGGACAAGTTGGACGAGTCATTGATGCATTAGAAAAATCGTCACATGCGAACAACACGATCATCTGCTTATGGGGCGATCATGGTTGGCATCTGGGCGAAAAACAACACTGGCGCAAGTTTGCGTTATGGGAAGAGGCAACACGTGCACCACTTATTTGGGTCGCGCCAGGAATCACAAAACCCAACGGTGTTTGCGATCGCCCTGTTGATTTCATGAGTATTTATCCGACACTTTTTGAACTTGCTGGAGTCCCAGTTCCGAAGCATATCCAAGGGAAGTCGATTCGCGATCTGTTAGAAAATCCAAAGTCAACACGCGAGGCGTTTGCCCTGACTACATTCGGTCAAAACAACCATGCCGTTCGAAGCGATCGCTGGCGCTACATCCGATACGCCGACGGAAGCGAAGAATTGTATGATCACAACAATGATCCTTACGAATGGGAAAACGTTGCTTCGAAATCCGAGCATGACGCGTTAAAGAAAGAACTCGGAAGTTATCTACCCATCGACAACATAAATCCCGTTGGAGGTAAACCAAACGGAGAAGCAAAGAAAAAACCTAAGGCAAATAAAGCAAAAAATAAACAGCCAACACAAAGCCAAACCTCGCAAACTTCCTCCTCACG
This sequence comes from Planctomycetaceae bacterium, assembly GCA_027487375.1. Taxonomy (GTDB): domain Bacteria; phylum Planctomycetota; class Planctomycetia; order Pirellulales; family Pirellulaceae; genus JAIYDQ01. Next base: position 8,216 of record JAIYDQ010000397.1, on the reverse strand, counting down.
ATTCGTCGCGACCGCAGCCGCTTCCAAGCAACCGAACATCGTGTGGATGATCGTTGAAGACATGTCACCACACTTCGCATGCTACGGCGAGAAAACAATTCAAACACCGAATGTCGACCGATTGGCCGCCGAAGGAACTCGTTTCTCGCGTGCCTTCGTGACAGCGCCGATTTGCAGCATCTGCCGATCAGCCCTCATCACTGGAAGATACCAAACGAGCATTGGGGCTCAAAACCATCGCTCTAGCGTCCCAGGCCATGAGATCCGATTGCCCGAAGACGTTCGATTAATCCCCGCTATTTTTCGTGAGTCGGGCTACCACACCAACAACCTTACCGTGGAAGCGTTCACCAAAAGCGATGCGGAAGTAAAACAATCTCCTTCCGTAAAGGTCGCGAAAACCGATTACAACTTCGTTTGGGATGAATCATCAACCTACGACACAACGCACTGGGCAGCTCGACAATCTGGAAAGCCTTTCTTTGTTCAAGTCCAACTTCACGGCGGTAAGTATCGCGGCCAAGGCGATGGTAAGCAGTGGCCTGCAAAGGTCAAAAAAGATCTTGGTTCGACAACATCATCTACGAGCGTGACACTGCCACCCTACCTGCCGAACGATCCGGTAATCCTCGAAGATTGGGCTCAGTACCTGGACACCGTTCGCTACACCGATTGGGAAGTGGGACGCGTGATACAACGACTGAAAGACGCTGGCGAGTTTGAGAATACTGTCTTGATCTTCATGACCGACCACGGCATCAGCCACGTCCGCAACAAACAGTTTTTATACGATGGAGGAACCCACGTTCCGCTTATCATTCGAGGACCCAATGTCGCTTCGGGAGTCGTTCGAGACGATGTCGTGGAACATATTGACTTGGGGGCAACATCGATGGGCTTCGCAGGAATAACCAAACCAGCATTCATGTTCTCGCAGGACATATTATCGAGTAGCTATAAGCCTCGTGAATATGTTTTCGCGGCCAGAGATCGTGCCGACGAAACGGTCGACCTAATTCGAAGTGTTCGTGACACACGTTGGAAATACATCTTCAACGGCTTCCCCAGTCGACCTTATCTGCAACCCAACCGTTACAAGGACGCCAAGCCAATTGTCCAAGCGATGCGGAGGCTCCATGCCGATGGCAAACTGAATGCGGAGCAGTCCTTGATCATGGCCGAGACCCGACCTTCCGAAGAACTTTATGACACTCAGAATGATCCCTATGAACTGCATAACCTAGCTGCAGATCCAAAAGAATCGGAACGAGTCACACAAATGCGAACAGCATTAGTCTACTGGCAAAAGCGTACCGGTGATATTGCGAAGCCTGAAAGCGAAGAAGTCTACAAAGCCGAAGTCAACGCAGCCCACGCGGAGGGCGGTAAAAACAAGAACATGAGCGTCTATCAATCCAACGTCGATTTAATGCTTCGCTGGATGAAAGAAAGACCGCTTAATTCTTTGCGTTAAACAAAAACGCACTCGTAGCACCGCGACTTTTATCCGCGTTCATTCGCGCTATTCGCGGGAAAAATCCGAACGTTTGCCCGCGAATGAACGCGAATAGTTTAATCAACGATTGTTTTCACTACTTCTTTTTGACATCCAAGTTCGCGTCGAGTTCTTCTGCGGTGACCTTGGAATCGACTCCGTCGCTTGGGACTTCAACATGTGCTAGCCATAACATTGCGTTGAGCACAACCTTTCTAAAGGAATCGTTACCCCAGTTGTCGTGATAGTGACCACCGGTGAACCCAAAGCCACGTCCTCCATTTGGACGTTCAACGGACCACATCATGGCTTCTGCTCGACCGTTCATTGCCTGGATGTGAGGATATGGTCCTTTGGGATAAACATAGGGGCCGTCTCGTACGTCATCCGATGGCGATGCGACTAAGATAGGGACGAACTTCACATCGGAGACGTTGGCTGCAACATTACCGGGAATGTCATTTACGAAACGCATGTTGAAGTACCATTCATCCTTGATCTGAAAGGGCTTCACACCGCGAGTGATTGGGTGCTCCGGAAACTCGCTGAAGGAGGGTTCCCACATTGGATTGCAGGAAAATTGATTCTCATAATGCCCGCCGATCCACTTTTTAAATTCTTGACCAGCTTGATCTTTCAATACTTCGACACCGTAGTGCATGCACCCGATACCTACTCCCGAGTCGACCCATTGTTGAATCATTTTCAATCGACGCCCATCTTCTTGAACGACTTCGTGCTTTCCACCACCGTCCATGTAAAAGATGACAGCTTTCGCGTCCTTGAAAATCGACTCGTCTGCCGGCCATCCGTTGAGCGAGTATTGAACATCAACACCTGGATGATCTTTCAAGCAGCCGGCCAGCAATTTCACACCAGCGTTGAACTCATGCATTCTCGGCGGGTGTGAAGGCTTTCCTGCGATGATCACAATCTTCTTGGAAGCTCCATCCTGTGCAAACGACACAAGAGAAAGATTAAACAGCATCACCAGAGACAGAAAACAAGAAGCTAATCGCATCGCGTAGGGCATCTTATAAATGAGGTAGGTAGGAGAGGAAGCTTCTATCATAACCATTTTGTGGACGATAGTAGCATGCAAGCGGGAATCACAACGCGGTCAGAACTTTCGCTCCACGTATTCTCTAGAACAGCTCTGCCATCTCGCGGGCGTGATAAGAACTGCGGACAAACGGCCCGGAGGCAACTTGTTTGAAACCCATTGCCTTCGCATCACGTCCCAAGTCAGCAAATTCGTCAGGTGGGATGTATCGAACCACAGGCAGGTATTTGGGGCCTGGTTGGAGATACTGGCCAAGTGTTAAGAAGTCACATCCGTATTCCAGAAGATCAGCCAAACAAGCCATCACCTCTTCACGAGTCTCACCAAGCCCCAGCATCAATCCGCTCTTGGTCTTAATCTTGGGGTTCAATTGCTTGACTCGTTGGAGAAGTTCTAAAGTCCATCGATAATCGCTTTTCGGCCCACGCACTTGTCTGTACAAACGAGGGACCGTTTCCATATTGTGATTGAAAACTTCAGGAGCCGCTTCGACGATCCGATCGAGTGCGTGTCGCTGTCGAACAAAGTCCGGGGTAAGCACTTCCACCGATGCGCCTGTTCGGTTTCTTACCGCAAGAATGCACTGATAGAAATGCTCCGCACCCCCATCTGGTAAATCATCGCGAGTCACAGAAGTAATTACCACGTGCTTGAGCTGCAATCGAGCCGCCGCTTCGGCAACTCGCTCTGGCTCATCAAGCTCGATCGCTTCCGGTTTGCCGCGAGAAACGGCACAGAACCCGCAAGGCCTTGTGCAAACATTCCCAAGGATCATGAATGTTGCTGTTTGTTGCGAGTAGCACTCCATCCGATTGGGACATTTCGCGTTCTCGCAAACCGTTTCCAAACGAAGCTCTTGAATGAGCTTGGTCGTCATGTGATTCGCGTTGCCTTTGGGGACTTCGCGTCGAAGCCATGACGGCAATCGCTGCGATGGAGCGAAGGAAGCGGATGATGAGCCACAAGCGGTCGCGGAGTCTGAATCCAAGGCCTGCTGACTGGAAGTGTTTGCTACAGGTAGTTCGAGTTTCATAGTGCTCCTATTGTAGCAACCACTTCAAGAATCCCTAGCCGAATCGTCAATTGTCAAATGAAAGAAGGGCCTTGGTAAATTCCTCTGGATCAAACGGAGCCATGTCTGGAAGTTTCTCACCCAGTCCAACCAATTTCACCGGCAAAGAAAACTCGGTCATAATCGGCACAACGACGCCACCCTTTGCACTGCCGTCGAGCTTGGCAAGGATGATTCCCGTACAGCCTGCGACCTCCGAAAAACCACGTGCTTGGCTGATCGCATTCTGACCGGCAGTCGCATCGAGAACCAAAAGCACTTCATGGGGAGCACCTTCGATTTGCTTGGCTGCGATTTTTCGGATCTTTTCTAGCTGTTGCATCAGGTTGACTTGCGTCTGCAATCGACCTGCCGTATCGATGATACACACATCGAAGTTCTCTTCGCGAGCTCTTTGAACTGCTTTGAATGCTACCGATCCTGGATCACTTCCCATCTCGCCAGCGACGATTTCACAACCGATTCGTTGTGACCAAATCTTCAATTGCTCGACAGCAGCAGCACGAAAAGTATCGCCAGCTCCCAGGATGACAGTTCGCCCCTCTTTGCGAAGTCGATAAGCAAGCTTGGCAATCGATGTCGTCTTTCCGGCACCGTTGACGCCGACAACCAAAATGACAGTCGGGCCCGAAGTTGCGAATTGAAGTTCAACAGAGCGATTTTGCATCGATGCAAGAATCTCGCTTCGAGCACTCTCAAGTACATCTTCCTTAGTAACCTTACGTCCCCGAAATTCACGACCGATTCGATCACGGATTCGAGTCGCAGTTGGCTGGCCCATATCGGTACGGACCAGAATCACAAACAACTCACGTAAAAAGTCGTCATCAACCAACCGACCTTCCGACTTCCAAAGATCGCGGATGTCGGTCTGGAGAATTTGATTCGTCTTTTGAAGTGCCGCCCGTAGCTTCTTAAACCAGCCGCCACCAGCATCCGAATCTGCTTCTGTTTCTTTTACTGAATCCGTCTTGGGTGCATCGATTTGTTCTTCAGACGCAGGATCTGCCGCTTCTACAGAAAGATCGCTTTTCGTATCGGCTTTGCCTTCTTCTGAAGGAACCGATGTGTCCTTTTTTCTTCGCCAGAAAACCATAATGCAACCCCCGAATTGCTAATCGACAATGCGAAGTCCAAGTGCGGCTTCGCGTATGCAATTTAGCTAACTGCAGGAATGGTTTCTCCGCGAATAAGATCCTCAAACGACTCGCGATGACGAATCGAATGGAGCTTACCGTTCTCGATAAGGACTTCTTCTGCGCGATAACGACCGTTGTAGTTGCTCGCCATAACAAAACCGTACGCACCGGCGACTTCCATCACTAAATAATCACCGACGGAAGCCGCGGGTAATCGCCGCTTGGATACGAAGCCACCTTCTTCTTGAGTGAAGATATCGCCCGACTCACACAGCGGTCCTCCTACGACGACATCCAATTCGGGTGCATGTCGCTTAGGCGTTTGATGAGCGATCGCGATCGGATGATAAGAGCCATAAAGAATTGGTCGCGCAAGATCATTGAAGCCGGTGTCGAGGAGGTAAAAAGTGTTTTCCCCCATCTTCTTGATTGCTCGAATCTCAGTGATCAAGTAGCCGCTCTCAGCTACCAAGTATCGTCCTGGCTCAATTTCCAAGGAGAGCTTGTGGCCAAAATGAGCCTCTAATCGCTTACGGCTCGCATCCCAAAGTTGGAAGTACTGGTCGAGATCGACATACTCTTGACCATCGCGATAAGGGACAGGAAGTCCACCACCGGCGCTGATCATCTTCAACGTTCGGCCAACGTTCATCGCCACTTTTTCAAGAGCACCGCAAACTTGACTCAGGTGTTCTAGATCGGTTCCACTGCCGATATGCATGTGAATTCCGGTAACCGCAATGTTGTAGAGATCAGCACGTCGCAGACAGTCATCCACTTGATCAATCCAAATCCCGTGCTTGGATTGTGGACCGCCGGTGTTGGTTTTTTGGGAATGCCCATGGCCAAAGCCCGGATTGATTCGCAACGTGATGTTCGCACCTGGGCAAACCTCTCCCAGTTGGTCGATCATATCCGGTGAACCGCAATTCACGTGCAAACCGTTCTCACGAATCATCTCAAGTGCTGCGCGATCAAAAACGTCCGCCGTGTAAACGATCGGATGTGTGTCGCCATGAATCGAAAACCCCGCAGCCAAAGCTCGCTTCACTTCTCCAACACTCACTGCATCGACAACCACACCCAGTCTTCGAAGACGATCCAGAATAGCGATATTGGAGTTCGCTTTCTGAGCGTATCGAATTACGTCAAAGGCAGCCAAATCGGCGACTCGCTTCTCGATCGTCGCCATGTCATAGACGTAAGTTGGGGTTCCAAACTTTTTTGCGATTTCTGCAACGGAAAAATCAGCGATGGACTGTCTTAGGTTATTGAATGCAGGTGCTACGGTCGACATTTTTTTACAGTGAGCTTTGGGTTGGTCTTCAGGAATGGGGATAGTGTTAAGGAGATTCGTTTCGTCGTTTTCGGACTTGTTGGGAATACTTGGTCAGGAATTTCTGCTCTTTCGAAGTCAACGAATCTTTGCCTAATTGATGAATCTTGTCGAGAATCCGATCGGCTTCCGCTTCGTCGGACGATACATCCTCGCTCGGTCGAAACGCTTGGAGTTTCGGGCCAAGCCATTTCCGGCGAAACGACTTCCAATACTGTAACGGTTCTGCCAAAAAAGCGAGGTTCCAGTTTAGATAAAAGTAAGCAAAAGCCAACCCGATTCCAATCAAGTGAACATCCCACGCAATCTGACTTTGCCCCCCAACCAAGACTCCAGATCCGGAGCCATAAAGGTTAGAAGCGATCAACAAGACACCCATTACCCAAGCTTGGATCGGTAAAACGCCGAAAATATAAACCGTCTGATTGGGATAGTTGAGAACAAACAGCATTGTCACAAAACTTACCGCTCCCGATGCACCGCAAACAATTGTTGGCTGCCCAGTCGCCGCTCGGAAGATGATGCTCACAAGTCCCGAGACAACAATCGCCAATAAGTACGATCGGAAAAACTCCGCCCTACCATAGTGATTTTCAACAATTCGCCCAAGAAACCAAAGACTGAGCATGTTCCAAAGAATATGCCCGATGTTGTCCGTCGAGTGGGTAAAACCATAAGTCAGCGAGCGCCACAGCATCCAAGGGCGTTCTAGATCGGCCGTGCTCAGCGAAAGAAACGTTTGCAAGCTGAACGATCTTGAAAAGAGCAATATCTCAGCAAGGAAAACAGCGACACAAGCGATGATTATTGTCGCTACTGCGGATTTTTGATTCCAGGATGGCGCAAGTCCGGCGGCGAAATCGTCTTCTCGGTAGTAAGAGCGATCATGAATGCCCATCGACATTGGTCCTCGTGAACTTGGAGCGGTAACCAAACATAAGTACGGTATAGTTATACCGCAGATCCCGCAAAATGGACCTCCAACCTAATTCGATCTTGTCGATTTTAAATGGCTTGTGCTTCGTCCATACTGAATACAGCGGGAGCTGAAATCGTAAGAATTCAGAAACCGATGAAAACATTGGCGAAAGCTGGTTCATTATAGATGTCTAAAGACATTTGAAACCAGCGAATCTCGTCTCGGAGAGACGAGACTACGTGTTTCGCCGATCTACTCGGGAACTACCAAGGTTGGCGGACGGCCGGTAGCTGGCTCTGGAGCCGCTGCAGATTCGTTCGCGGGCGGTGTGCTAGCTTGAGGCTGCATCGCCTTTGGGGAATCTGGCGTGACAAACTCTACGTTTTCAAACGACTCGTTGTTGGCTGGCTTTCGGTCAACAGCAGAGCTATTCGCTCGCGCAGGGGACGTTCCGGCATTTTCAGGTGGCTCTGCAGGTTTTCCACTGGTTTTTCCACCTGGTGCGGAATCATTGCTAAGCTGGACCATGATTGTCTCTGGGACTGGGTCTCCAACCTGATACGGATTGTCGAGCTCCCCCTTGTATCGATTCGACTCTTTCAGCATCGTTTCGAACAGTTCGTTGCCGACATCACTCATCTTGTTTCTGTCGCGAATGGTCCTGTATTTCAGGAAATCCGACAATGCGAAGGAGTCCTCGAAACTAATATCAGCCGCCTTGCCATATCGCTTGATTGCCTTCAACACATCGTCAGCACTTTCTTCAGTCATCATCTTTGGGTAAGCGCGAAAGACTTTAGCCCAATTCTGCCAGGCTGCTTCGTAGAGCTTCATCGACTTGTCGAGGTCTCCCTTGGCGAGAAACTGATCGGCTTCGTACATCTGGCGACGTGCGGAAACGGTGACCGGCTTTTGCTCCAAGCGTCCACGCATCTCCCAATAATCGTAATTGCATTGATCGCGGTACTTACCAACGTGAGTTGCGTATTCCTCTTTGCTATCGGCATCTGATGCTAAAGCGAGTCCTTCAGCTCGCTTCTCTTTTGGAAGCATCTGAATCAGCGCATTCTTCGTAGGCATAAACTTATAGAGAGAGGCATCCACAAGGTATTGCTGATCAGGCGTTCGCTCCGAGGGTGGAATATTTACGGCAGCGAATTCATCTTCGGTCAGTTTATCTTTACTGTCAGCG
>JAIYDQ010000138.1 GCA_027487375.1 Planctomycetaceae bacterium | reverse complement strand
TTGGCTTCTTCGGTCTTGGATTGATACAGGTGGTTTATGCCGTCGCTCTCGGCGACTAAACACTCCACCATGCGAACGCGATATGCTTCGATTTGCGTTCTGTACTTCCCTTGAAAATGATGGTCGACAACAGATAGGAATCGTAGAATTTCCTTCAATTGGGCAGTACGGTTTATTTGGCTCCACATGCCGCGAGAATGGATTCGGTAGTCGGCCATCACCCCAGGCACATATCCTATGGGCCCTCGATCCGCATTGAGAATGCTGGTTGCCCAATCTCCTGGAGTTATTTCGCGATGCCAACTCGGCATTGGACCAAATAGCCCGTTTCGAAACACAATCGAACAAGTGTTCATGAAGTTAGATTCGAACAAGTCATCAATCGTTGCTTCTTCGCGATCCCAAGCGGCTGGATAAAGCTCGGGTTCCTTCGAGCCGTCTTGATAGACACGACGAGTGGTATGAAAACACATCGACCAATGGGGATGCGATTCGAGCGCATCGACTTGTTTTTGAAGTTTTGTCGAATCCGTCCAGTAATCATCACCTTCCAGCATGGCGATGTACTCGCCTCGACAAGCATCGAATGTCGATGCATGATTGGCTTGTGCTCCAATGTTTTTGTCCCGGAGAAGCAACCGAATCTTATCTGGATGCGATTGTTGCATTTCCAGCAGAATTTCGCGTGTTCGATCTGTCGAGCAATCTTCGCCGATAACGATTTCGAACGGAAACGTTGTTACTTGGTCCAATGCACTTTGGACTGTTTGCCGGATGTACTCTTCATGATTGTAAGTAACCATGAGAACACTCAACTTCGGAATACAATCGCGAGAATGACTGTCCACCTAAGCCGCCTTTCTGTAACCTGGAGAGACCGGGACAAGCGGCGCGGTTGGCAACACCAAGGTTGATGGAAGTTGCCGTTTCAACATCGAAGCATGTACCGTAGCCTGCTGAAAAATTTTTCCAATCAATTCAATCTCTTGGCTACCAACTGCCGTGCCAGTCGGTAGTACGAGAATACGTCGAAGAACTGCATCGGTGACAGGAAGCCGTTTGGCTGCGAACGGATCGAGCGATTGATACGGTTCTGCTCTGTGCATTCCAGGATAGAAATAGCGTCTGGCCAGAACATTATCGGCGTGTAGGACTTGCAACCATTGATCTCGTGTTAGTGGCGATTGTTGTTCATCTACGTCCACGACTATGTATTGGAAGTTGTTCCGTTCCTGTTCGTCATAAGCTAGGACCTCGACTCCGGGTATATCGGCAAGAGCTTCGCGATATCCACGGTAGTTAGAAGAGTTCACTTGAATAAACTCATCGATGCTATCCATCGACGAAAGCCCGACTGCCGCAGAAAACTCGTTCATCTTCCCGTTTGTGCCGACACGTACAATGCGATCACATCCTTGAAAACCAAAGCTTCGCGTTTGGCGAATTAAGGCGGCCAAGTCATCGTCATTCGTCGCAATAGCACCGCCTTCGCCGCAATTCATAAACTTCGTGGCATGAAAGCTAAAGACCTCCGCATCGCCGAAGCCACCGATCATTTGTCCGCCTAGCGAGCATCCAAAAGCATGTGCAGCATCAAAAATCAACTTTAGTCCAAGACGATCAGCAAGCCTTTGAAGATCGTGTACTGGGCAAGGCCGGCCCCATAGATGAACTCCAACAATTCCTGTTGTCTTGTCGGTGATGCAAGCTTCAACTGAACCGACATCGAGATTGTGAGTCATCGGATCGATATCGCAAAAGACCGGTTTGATGCCTTGCCAATGCAGCGCGTGTACTGTCGCTGCGAAGGTGTTCGACGGTACGATAACCTCGCCCGAGAGTTCGGTGACGCGATAAGCGATCTCCAATCCGATAGTAGCGTTGCAAACCGTCAAGCAATGCTTCACACCGACGTAATCTGCCAGGCGTCGCTCCAGTTCCAGCACAACGGGGCCTTCGTTAGACAACCAACGGCGATCGAGTATCTCGTCAATATGGCGGTGAATCGCTTCTCGAGATCCGATGTTTGGTCTTCCGACATGCAGCGGTATTGGGAAAAGCGGTGACTCTCGGTCGCTGAAAAGTAGACTCATCTTTGCAATATCTCCATCTCAGCGAAACCAAACCCGGACGTTCCAAATCCGTTGCCGTTGTAGAAGATATAGCGACGGCAATCTAGATCGAAAATTGCCGGATAAGCTAGCATTTCGCTGTCCCAACCGGAGTCGGCGACATGCAATCCCGCCAATTCGTCCATGCGATTCCAGACGATGCCATCCGACGACTCGGCGTACCCCATCCGATAGCTTTTGCGAGAGTTGTTCCGATATCCGTCAATCGACCTCGAGCTAAACCACATTCGATAGATCGAGCCATCTTTAACAACCCACGGTCGCGCGAGGGCTTCATCGTCGCGTTCATAATTGATTGCGATTTTCCCCGGACGTCGCCATTCAAAACCGTCATTGGACTCAGCATATCGGATCAGATACCGAGGTTCGGTTCTACCATTGACCGTTATCCATTGTGTTCCCGACGGATACCACATCCGCCAGACTCCGCCGTCGTTGAGAACACACGGCGCTCCGCAAAGATAGGGTTCATGTGGCGTCCGATCCAAGATGGGTCCTTCGAACGGTCGCTGAAAGGTCTGTCCGTCGTCGTCACTGACGGCCATGCCAATGGATAGTCGATAGGCGACCGTGGTGCTGGTGTTCCAACCGCAGTAATAAAGGTATGTGCTGCAGCCGGTCGTCACGACGCATCCCGGCATGACGCCTGAATCGTCAAAACACCCGAGTTCTCCCAGGGGTAGAACTGGGGTCTCTGGCGGTCGACGGATTTCACCAGGGGCCTGAGGATTCACTTCCAAAAACGTGGTCAATGTCCGATTCCGTGCGTCGCGAGTGCCGAAATAGATTCGAAGTTTGTCGTCTTTGGTCCGATAAGGCGTTGGAACCTGCGCGTGGCTCTGCATCCATGAGTGCTCTCCGTTGGGACGAAAGACCACATCGCGTTTTTGCCATTGCTGCTGCATGATTCAGAAATCCAGATCTTTGCTAGAGACCTTTGATGGACGGGTTCCGTCGGCCTTGTAAAGCGACCATGGCTCCGTGTCCTTCATGATGTTAGCCCCCATTCCGACAAGGGTTCCTTCTCCAAGCGTCAATTGGTCTCGAATCGTCGCGTTGACTCCGAGAAAGCAATAGGAATCGACCGTGCAATGTCCCGACAGGACCACATGTGATGTAAAGAATACATGGTCTTTTATCTGGCTGTGGTGACCAATATGGTTACCACTCCACAAAACTACGTTGTTTCCGATCCTCACGAATGGCTGAATTGTATTGTCTTCTAAGATGAAGCAGTTTTCACCGATCGCGCCGTCGTTAAGACAGGTCGCTCGACTGCTCACGTAGCTGATCATCGTGTAACCAAGCGACTTGAATTGGTTGAAAATCGCCTCGCGATTTCGATTCATTTTGGCGTGTGACATCGGGGCAAAGACCGCATACGCATCAGGCGGATATGCTTGAGGTAGGTCCTCGAAGGCGACAACAGGAAGCCCCTCAAAGACCGGCTGCTCCGGCATGAACTCGCGATGCACCGTAAAGGCAACGACCTTGTGCTCGGAATCCGTTCGCAAATAGTAATGGGCGAGCGAGGCAAAGTCGCGAGTTCCGAATACGATTACATTGGCCATGAAAACTTCTACTTATCGATAAACGTAACAGGTGTATTCGTAGAGTCCGTAGTCGGCTCGAAATTGATAATTCCGACTGATCTCATTTCTCAAAAAATCCGCCAACATATCGAACGGAAGATGAAAAAGATCGTCGCGTTCCCAATCTACATGCTTTGACATCACGTTAAAGGCCATGCCGCGTCGCGCTATCGGAAAAACCTTTCGAACGACATCTCGAAAGTAATCGAACATTTCAGCGAAGGACAAAGCTCGCTTTTCGGTAAAGACACCATTCATAACGACATAGTCGGATGAAGGGATTTGGATACCAACCTCAAGAATGTCCGCACACAGAAATGTGGTAGATGGAAATTTCTGTCGACAGAGTTCGATGAACTTTCTACTCATGTCTAGCCCAACATAGTCAATGTCGGCTCGATTGACTTTCGTCAAATACTCTAGCATATGACCAGCACCACAGCCGAAATCAAGAAGCGACATTCGCTCTTCGACTGTCCCTTTTTTGCCTTCGCGAATCAACTCGAGCATAACCCGATATCGAGTCTCTGCGTCGGCTTCATTAGGCCAATCAACGCCGCGATGGGTATCACCAAAGATATCCAAGCAGGATTCGTAATGCTGAACGATTGAGTTGTAATTTGCGGTAATGATGGACATGAAGTACTCGCGCTGGCTTATGCGGCCGAAGTCTGGCGTGGTGCACGATAGGCCGGAAAAAATGACGTGGTTTCAAAACCAGTTTGTGAAACCAGTTGCATGTATCGATTGCGATCAAGAATTCGACCGCAAAAATAAGTTGGCCGAGTGTCGCTAGACCAACCCTGCTTGAATCTCGCCAATCCGTCGCTCGACGTAAAAGTCCCTGCGCCTCCGCCAAGTGCAGCCTGCAGAATCCCCTCTTGAGAAAATGCGGTCAAGCAATGATCGAACAAAGCGAACGAGGCTTTCAGCGAGTAGCCCAATTCGGTGTAGGCAGCGAGATGGTAATATGCTGTTTGCTGGTCAACCATCCACAAAATCATTCCCACCATTTCGTCACTGGCAAAGGCAGCGTAAGCGCGTAGCCCGGGGACGCGAAGTTGCCGATCAAAGGATTCTCGCGAGAAGGCAGCGAAGCCTCCAATGCCATGGCGATCAACCAACACGTCGTACATGCCTACCCAACTCGACAAGTGATCGACAGGCGAATCAAGCCGTTCTACGCGAAGCGACTTTGCGGCCTGCCTTGCGTTTCGTCGGTGATGACTGGACACATAGCTATCAAGCGGTCGCGTTAGATCCGCAAAAAAGTGATCTTTGTATCGATAGCAAACGTCAGGAAAGCTTTGTGTGAGAAGAAACGGAGTTACCTCACTAGCAGAATCAGTAACGATCGAAATTGAAATAATCTCGCGAGGTAGTTCTTCTAAATCTTCAGCAAGTCGCTCCCAACTAGAGCAAGAAAACATGGGGTAGCAACCAATTGCATCAAACAAAGAACCGCTGGCAAGCGAACTCACAGGGAGCACACTCTCAGGCAGTTTCCGCACAAGTAACCATCCGCCCGAACGTGGTAATTGCCGTGGCTCACCGATATCGACGAGCGACCTCGCGTATTCTTCCGCTGAGTACCCGAGCATGATTGAGTTGACGATCCTTCATCTCTAGCAATGACAGCTATTGGGGGCAATTAATCCACTTCCGAGTGGAGTCTAGTTGATTGAGGAAAGTAGCGTCAAGCTCAATGCAGCAGCCGACATTACCATTGTCACCCACGTTATGATTCACGGATCGCTTATCTTTTGACTTGGTCTGTAGTCTTATCGATTTTGCTGAGAATGATGAGTTGCAACGATGTCTCCAGACATACATTACTCATGTCTTTGCAATCGTTGTTGCTTCGATCTGTAACATGAACCATTTATGCAACCAACCCTTTCAGGTAATGCCCATAGCTGGATTTACCTAACTTATTAATCTGGGCTTCCAATTGAGCCTGATTGATCCAGCCACTTCGCCATGCGATTTCTTCAGGACAAGCGATCTTGAGTCCTTGGCGATTCTGTATGACCTCGACAAACTGCGCAGCCTGCAAAAGTGAATCGTGCGTGCCGGTGTCCAGCCAGGCAATACCTCGCCCAAGTAATTCAACACGGAGGGTCCCCTTCGCAAGATAGAGACGATTCAAATCGGTGATCTCTAGTTCGCCACGATCGGATGGTTTTAAGCTTCTTGCAAGAGTGGTGACTTCGGAATCATAGAAATAGAGGCCTGGGACCGCGAAATTCGACTTGGGATGCTTGGGTTTCTCCTCAAGCGAAATCACGCGTCTATCAGGGGTAAACTCTACCACTCCATATTCAGATGGCTCGGAAACGTGATATCCAAAGATGGTTGCTCCACTTACTTGCATTGAAACAGAGGTAAGAAACTTTACAAAGTCGTGACCGTAAAACAAGTTATCGCCGAGAACCAAAGCGGCAGGTTCACGGAGCAGAAAGCCCACGTCTTCAGCAATCATAAATGCCTGAGCCAAACCATCAGGGCTTGGTTGAGCTGCATAAGACAATTGAAGACCAAACTGAGAACCATCGCCGAGTAAACGCTCGAATAGCGGTAAATCCAACGGCGTAGAGATGATCAAAATTTCCCGAATTCCAGATAACATCAGGACGGAAAGCGGATAATAAATCATCGGCTTGTCGTAAACCGGCATCAACTGTTTTGAAACGGCGAGCGTTAGAGGATAGAGTCGTGTTCCGGTTCCACCAGCTAGGATAATCCCTTTTCTGTTCATACGTTGCTCCCAAGTCGTTCAAGTTGATAAGATCCGTCCAGTATGCGCGACCACCACGTCTCATTTTTCAGATACCAAGCAACTGTTTTTTGAAACCCAGATGTATGATCTTGTTTTGGCGCCCATCCTAACTCTTTTCGAATCTTGGAAGCATCTATCGCATAGCGTTGATCATGTCCAGGTCGATCAGCAACGAAGGTAATTTGATCTTGATACGAACGACCGTCAGAGCGAGGCCGTATGGAATCGAGGATCGAGCATAACAAACGAACAAGATCAATGTTTCTTCGTTCATTGTTGCCACCTATGTTGTAGGTCTCTCCGATCCGACCTTTTGTAACCACTGTTAATAAAGCTTCAGCGTGGTCGACCACATACAACCAATCACGAATATTCTCACCGTTGCCATACACTGGAATCGACTCTCCACGTAAGGCTCGTAATAAAACAACTGGAATTAACTTCTCCGGGAACTGAAATGGACCATAATTGTTTGAACAATTCGTAACAAGAACAGGCAGCTTATAGGTATCCAACCAAGCGCGAGCCAAATGATCGGAAGATGCTTTGCTGGCAGAGTAGGGTGAGTGAGGATCATAAGGTGTTGTCTCTGTAAAATACCCAGTCTCACCGAGCGATCCGTAAACTTCGTCAGTTGATACATGAAGGAAACGGAAACGATCTTTATATATTCCTGCCAACGATGAATAGTATTTTCGGGAGGCTTCAAGCAGCGAATAGGTCCCAACGATATTGGTCTGAATAAAAGCAGCTGGGCCGTCGATCGATCGGTCAACGTGACTCTCAGCAGCCAAATGCATTACGCAGTCCGGCTTAAAATCATTAAACGCCTTGTGCATCGCAACGGTATCCACGATGTCTGCTTTGAGAAACTGGTATCTCTCCGAATCCGATATATCGTTCAGCGACTCGGCGTTCCCCGCGTAGGTTAATGAGTCGACGTTAAGCACTTCGTGCTCAGTGCACTCAATTAGCAATCGAACGAGATTGCTTCCGATAAACCCGCAACCTCCAGTGACCAGAATTTTCATGGGAATAGTAGTATCCATCTACAAAAACAGGCTAAATAGTTTTCGAGAAGCAGGGCTAAGTTTTTTTCCAGCGTCAAAGCGATTTGCGGCCTTAGTTATAATGTTTATTGGTGAGAGCGGCGGGGTGGGCAACGGATGAAAAGGTCTTCATTCACGGACGTCGCCACATTGGGCTATTACCCCAGCGGCTCCCCCAGCAAATCACCCGCGGATTCGCCAGTGAATGAGCCAGGCGAATCGTGTTTTTCCAGCCAATCGAATAACGTTGAATATACTCCGGCATCTTCCGGCTCGTTGAGAATCTCGTGCCGTAGTTTTGCGTAAACGTGACTCTCTACTAAAGAAGCAGGCGCGTCGGTTGCAAAGTTTGTGCTACCGCTTGGGGCCACGCAACGATCATCCCCCGAATAGAGCAACAGGGTTGGTGTACGCCATGAAGCGGTACGATCCATTACCGTCGCTATAGCTTCGATCATAAAAAGGGCCAAGCGACCAGAGATTCGATTATGAACCAATGGATCGTTGCGATAGTTTTCTACAGTCGCTGCATCCGTACATAGCCAATCTGGGTTGAGGCCATTGCTCAAAGCCAAGCTCGGCAATATAGCTCCCAATGTCTTGATAAGCGTCGTTTTCATGATCGAAAGATCGAGTGCTAACGCTGGTGAGGACAATACGCACAAGTCCACTGCACGCTGCCATGACGTATCCTCGATGGGACTAGCTAACGCGGTTACGAATCGAGCGACAACCAGCCCACCCAAACTATGCCCCAGCAAAATCGTTTTCCCATTTGGATTGCCTGGACCGATTGAATCGAGCACGGAAGCAAGGTCATGCAATAGATCGTCACTTTGACTCAGAACGCCTCGCTTGCCATCAGACAGTCCGTGCCCTCGTTGATCGTAGCCGGTAACGAACCATCCCCGCGCACGAAGCATTTCCGCCAAACGCTCGTAGCGACCAATATGCTCTCCTAGCCCGTGGACGAGCAGAATCGTTCCGCGACGGTCTGATTGATCCCCGGCTGGCCAATGTCGCAAACGAAGGCTCAAACCATCGCGAGTGCGTACTGAGCTGGGAAGTCTATTCATGGAACGCATTGTCTTTCCTTGGGATGATCAAGAAATCAAATAATTCTTTGCGGTGCTTCGAGGGAAGGGGGCTTTCTATAGCGTAAAATGCCGAACGTGTCGAACTCGACTGACACATTAAACACAATATCGCAGTTCGCAATAACGAGGCTTATCCTCGAGCTAGAATCACCTCTATACCCACCTTGATCGGATATCGTGAAAGCTTCTATCTCATTCTTCACCGCTCTGTTACTGCTGTCGCTGACCTCGAATCACGCGTATGGTACACCGAAGTCCGAAGGCAAGCCCAACATCATATTGATATTCGCAGACGATTGGGGATGGGGCGACTTGTCGTGTCACGGTCATCCTTGGTTGAAGACACCGAATCTTGATAGACTCGCTAGTGAGGGGACGGATTTCCAACAGTTCAATGTCCTCAATCCAGTTTGTTCGCCGAGTCGTACGGCAGTGATAACAGGGCACTATCCGGCTCGTTATTCTGTGCATCAGCATTTCGCGGCCCCCGCAGAGAATCATAAGCGAGGCATGCCAGACTGGCTCGACCCCACTGCACCATCGCTACCTCGTTTCCTTAGGCAGGGCGGCTATCGCACTGCGCACTTTGGCAAGTGGCATCTTACCAATGCCCAGACCGAAGGCGCGCCGAAACCAGATGCTTATGGCTATGACGAGTCCGCGGTCTTCAACGGTGGTGCAGGCTGGCCGATCGCGGGATTGCACGACGCCGCCATAGATGCCGCGGCTTTCATCAAGTCGAATCGTGACAAGCCATTCTTTATCAATGTTTGGCTTCACGAGAGCCATACCCCGCATGTGCCTACGACTGAATCCATGGAGAAGTGGAAACACCTCGATGCGCAAAAGCAAGTCTACGCTGCTGTCATTACCGATGGCGACAATGCGGTCGGCACGATCCTCGATGCGTTAAAAACTGAAGGCTTGGAAGATAACACGATCGTGATGTTTTCCAGCGATAACGGCCCAGAACACACGGCCGCAAAAGACTCTCAGCAAAAGACCGACTCGGACGCAAAGGTAAAAGGCTACGGGACCTATTACAGCGTCGGCCAGACAGGAGGAATGCGTGGCCGAAAGCGGAGCTTGTTCGAAGGCGGCGTAAGAGTTCCATTCATCGTTCGCTGGCCGGGTCGAACTCCGGCGGGAATGAAGAACGACACGACAGCATTCACGGCGGTCGATCTCCTGCCAACCCTTTGCAAGGCAGCAGGCGTACCGTTGCCAGACGATTATCGAGGCGACGGCGAGGACCTGCTCGCTGCTTTCAATGGCGAACCTATCCGGCGTTCCCGTCCTGTCTTTTGGCAATGGCTGGGCTTGGCCGCTGAGCCTGACTATTGGCCGAGGCTGGCCGTGCGCGACGGTGATTGGAAGCTCGTAATGACGGAAGATGCGAAACGTGTCGAGCTACATCACCTTTCTGATGATCGCGCCCAGGCAATAGATGTCTCGAAGGAGAATCCAGACATCGTCGCCCGTATGAGCAAGATGGCTTTGGACTGGAGAGCCACATTACCCCAATCGCCGAATCAGGAGTGCGTCAGTAAGCAACCCATTCCGACGAGTCGTGAACCGAGTAAACTCGACGCTACCGCCTCCAAGGTCACACCCGAAGTCCGCGCGAAAGCTTTCACTCGTTGGGACACAAACAACGACAGCCTCCTCACGCTCGACGAATACAAGTCAGGACTGAAAGGACAGGAAAACCTCGACGCCCGCTTTAACAACTTCGACAGTAACGGCGATAGCAAACTGACGCGTGAGGAGTTCGTTGGCTCTGACAAGAAGTAGTTCTTAACCAGCATGTACCAATTGAAAATAGGCCCTTAAAGAGACAACCGTAAAAAGTCCGGAAATGAAGAAAAGGACAAAGTTGATTTCGATAATTGGTTTAGCGAAATTGCAACTTGCTCCTTCGGGCTCACATGAACATCGTATCGATTCGTGCTCTCTTTTTTCT
>JAIYDQ010000130.1 GCA_027487375.1 Planctomycetaceae bacterium | reverse complement strand
TGACGCACGATCCCTTCCATCGCCTTATGAATCTGCGTAGGTGGAGCCCCACCGTCGTTAACCGCAAACTCTACAAACAGCAAATCCGGCTTATGTCGCAGCACATCATTCTGCATTCGGAAGACACCAAGATCTGAACCTGTACCACCAATCGCCGCGTGAATCTCAGCGACTTTTGCTTTTGGATACTCGTTTTGAAACCATTCACGCGAAAGAACTCTCCAGCCAGGTGCAGCAGTAATGCTACCACCAAGATACGCGATCTTCACCGCTTTACCTGCATCAAGTTTGGCTTTGAAATTGGGAAGCCCCTTGCGCGGCGTGACTTCAGTTGCTGTTCGAAGTTGCAACAGATCATCGCTAAGTCCATGATTGATCAGAACAACGCCCGCCCAAAGAATCGCATGTAGTACCACTCGAAGAGAAAAGCGGGAGAAGCAAACAAATTCCATGTTGGATCAGTATCTTAGAGAGGGAAAGGATTTAGTTGTTGCAGGCCATGATAGCTAAATTGCTTTCGGAAAAGTCGCTTTCGCCACCCGACCAACAGCCTAATTTCACTTCGTTTTATGATAGTCCTGTTAGACTAACGATACGAGGGACGTGACTTGCCAATCTTCGTGGATATCGATTGCATCTTTTGCTGGTCTAGGGTAGTTTTACTAGTCCTACCTTTACGTTTGAGTCCGTCTCCCTCCCGCTATCAATCGCTCTATTTCGAACGTTTGAACTTCGTTTGAGACGCCCACCCTCTGTTGAGATCGGTATCACTCCAGATGAAAACCGCCCTGCTTTTGTTGACGATCGCGACGTCTACTGTGGTACTAGGCGATCAGCCTTCTCAGCCAAAATCCAAGCCTAATGTGGTTGTAATCCTAAGTGACGATCTCGGCTGGGGAAGCATTGGATGCTATGGAGCCAATCCGGAACTGGTGAAGACTCCGAATCTTGATCGACTTGCCAAAGAAGGAAGGCGATTTACCGATGCCAATACAACTTCGTCGGTGTGCTCACCAACTCGCTACGCTTTATTGACTGGGCGTTACTGCTGGCGCACGTCGCTTCAGAGCGAAGTTCTAGGGACCACATCTCCTCTCCATATTGAAACCTCACGATTGACCATCGCATCGATGCTGAAATCCCAAGGTTACAACTGCGCTGCCGTTGGTAAATGGCATCTTGGATATGGAACCGCTGAACGTTGTGACTTCACTAAAGAACTAAAACCTGGTCCGCTTGAAATCGGTTTTGACTATCATTTTGGCGTTCCGGCAAATCATGGCGATGTCAGCGGCGTGTATGTTGAGAACCACTGGGTTTACGGGCTAAACAAAGAAAGTCTAAGCACTCCAAGTCCTCCCTATGTGACGATGGGACAACAAAAGGGCCAAAACGTAAAAGCTTTCGACATTAATGCACCAAAGCGAATTGATGATGAGGTCATGGAGACACTCACAAACAAGATGGTGGGATGGATTCAGCAGCAGAAGGCCGACAATCCATTCTTCGTTTACTTTACTCCTGTCGCAGTCCACAATCCGATAACACCTTCCAAAGAAACCGCAGGCAAGAGTAAAGGCGGTCCGTTTTGCGACTTTATCCAAGATCTTGATATCAGTGTCGGACGTGTTTTGGATGCCTTAGATAAGCAAGGGCTCGCAGAGAATACGCTGGTGATTTTTTCTAGCGACAACGGAGGTGTCAACAAACCAACCGGAGACACGGCTCAGAACGCAGCCAGAGACGCTGGACTAAAACCTGTAGGGCCATTTCGCGGAGGCAAGCATGATGTGTGGGAAGGCGGATTCCGAGTTCCCTATCTTGTGAGGTGGCCAGGCCGAATTCCTGCGGATACCGTCTGCGATGAGACAATCAGTATCGTAGATACTCTTGCAAGTATTGCGAAAGTCGCCGATGTAAAACTCCCCAGTCCCTCCGAAGGTGCCGAGGATAGTTTCGACATTTCAAAAGCTTGGATGAACGAGAAGTACGAAGGGGATCTTCGCCCAGATCTCATCGTGCACAGCGCCGACGGCAACTTCGCGATACGTCAAGGCGACTGGAAATGGATCGAGGGAGTTCCTGCAGATGATGTTCGACCAGCTTCCAAAAAGGCTCGAGCAAATCAAATGTCTCGCATGCTCTACAACTTGAAACAAGACGTCGTCGAGTCGATCGACTTGTCAAAAAAGCATCCCGATGAAGTGAATCGGCTCGAATCCCTTTTGGTTCGCTACCGAAATGGCGGATACAGTCGCGAGATGCCTCCGATGGTCGCCCCTACGAAGCCGATCATCGCTAAACTGAAACCATTGGCGAATCCGAAAGCCTTGGATTTGGCAAGCTTCAGAGGGAACAATTGGAGTGAACGTGAAGGTGCTATGGTTGGTAAAGCCGACGCAAAGGGGAGCCCTCTTACAGGTCCGATCCAAATCAATAATGGTTCAATCGAGTTTCAGTTGTTGCTCGGTGAAGCCGACCGTCATTCGCTACGTATTCAAACCTCCGAGCAAGGACGCAGTTTTCGAGTCGTCATTTCTCGAGGGCAGATTGAAATTGCTAAAAACCCCGATACGAAAAAGCCGAATGATGCAGGGGCTCAGGAGGCAACACTCCTGTTAGGTAAGAAACGAGTGAAGTTCGATTCGAATCAATGGCAAACGGTCCGACTTACCTTTCAAGAAGATGAATTGATTGTTGATTTTGCTGGAAGCGAGACTAAAGCGAAACACGCAATCATTGCCGAGCCAAAGACACAAGCAAACTTTATCGCGTTTGACGGTGTTGTAGCCATCAAAGAAGCAGTTGTTTCAGTCCCATGATAAACTTTCGCCATAAAAACATAGCGATTCTTATCGTTTTGCAATTGTCGCTATTAGTATCCAACGAATCGCATTCGTGGGGGAAATCTGTCGATTCGTTTCTAGAACAGAAATGCCATAGCTGCCATAACGCCGAAGTAAGTGAAGCAAATTTGAATTTAGCAAGCCTTCAATTTGATCTAACCAATCGCAATAACTTTGCGATTTGGAAACGAGTGCTTGAACGAGTTTCCACGGGTGAGATGCCGCCCAAGGAAGAGCCTCGTCCTCTCAAATCAGACATCGAACAATTCGTTTCAGATCTTGAAGCACCGATGCTCGCTGCCGACCAAGCAGATATTGCAGCGAATGGACGTGTACGTAGTCGCCGTCTTACGCGAATCGAATATGAGTACACACTTCATGACTTGCTAGGCATTGATATCCCGTTGAAAGATTTATTGCCAGAAGATCCAGCATCGCACGGATTTGAGACTGTCGCAGCAGGGCAACAGTTATCTCATTACCAACTAGCACGTTATTTAGACGTAGCTGACATTGCTCTCGAAGAAGCGTTCAATCGAGCGAAAACTGGAGATAAAAAATACTCATTGCACTTAACACCCGAGCAACTGACCAAGGGGCAAGGAAAGGGTAACTACCGAGGCCCCGAGTTGAGAAATGGGGAAAGTATATCTTGGCCAATCGGAACTCAATTCTATGGGCGCCTGACATCCGTTGAGATCCCTGACGATGGCTGGTATCGCATCACTTTACGTAATGTCCGAGCGATTAATCCAGGTGAGGACGGTGCCGTATGGGGCACGCTTCGTTCAGGTGTTTGCTACTCCAACGCACCGTTGCTGTACATGGTCGGGTTAGTGGAAGCAACAACCATGCCTCGCGATATTGTTTATGAAGCTTGGATTCAATCTGGACATATATTGGAACTAAAGCCAAACGATGGAGCCCTAAAACGCACCAAAACTGGACTCAACGGAGGTACTGTTTCTTACATCGGTAGGGATATCGAAAAAGAAGGCGTATCTGGGATAGCACACAAAGGAATTGATATTGAACGGATCTATCCGATCGCAGATCACACACGCGTAAACGACAGCCTTTTCGCTGACACAGATGAAAAATCGATCGAGGCAAATCCCTCGCAAGCTTTAGACACGCTGGTAGCTCGATTTGCAAGTCGAGCCTTTCGTCGCCCTTTAGATTCTGCACAGATTGCACCCTACAGCGAAATCGGACACAAGGCCTTATCCGATGGCGAGTCGTTCACCGACTCGCTACGAGCGAGCTACCGAGCGGTCCTTTGTTCTCCCCGATTTCTCACGTTCGTGGAATCACCCGGAGTGCTGGACTGTTACGCTGTTGCTTCGCGATTGAGCTATGCTCTTTGGGTCAGTATGCCCGACGAGAAATTGATTCAACTAGCGGAAGACAATTCTCTGGTGAATCCAAAGATACTCGCTGAACAAATCGAGCGAATGATAGACGACCCGAAATCGGATCGATTTGTTCGTAGTTTCAGCGATCAATGGTTGAAGTTGAACCAAATTGATTTTACATCTCCAGATCCAAGGCAGTTTCGTGACTTCGATCCGGTCGTTCAAGAATCAATGATTCTGGAGACCAGAGCATTTATAAAAGAATTAATTCGAGAAGACCTTAACATCGATCATCTAATCGATTCCGAGTTTGCGTTCCTTAATGGACGACTCGCTAGGCATTATCAAGTGGATGCATCACTAGTCGCCGGAGAAGGAATTCAAAAGGTTCTGTTATCTCAGTCGTCCAAACACGCGCGTGGTGGATTGATCTCGCAAGCGGCTATTCTAAAAGTCACCGCCGATGGCACGAGTACTTCGCCTGTCGTTCGAGGCGTATTCATCAACGAGCGAATACTCGGTGTAGAAATCCCGCCACCGCCACCTGGTGTTCCGGCTATCGAACCAGACATTCGTGGTGCGACTTCCATTCGTGAACAATTGGATAAGCATCGGTCGAATCCATCATGTGCTTCTTGCCATTTAACAATAGATCCTCCGGGGTTTGCGTTAGAAAGTTTCGATCCTGTTGGTAGATGGAGAACGAATTACGGAATCGACGAAAAAGGGGTGAGTATCAACGCAGAAGGCCTCACCCCCGATGGAACAGCGTTCGATAATCTTACGCAGTGGAAGAAGATTTACCGCGAGCGCGACGAGCAGTTGGCGAGAGGGTTTGCAGAACAATTCTTAACTTATGCAACTGGTGCTCCTATACAATTCAGCGATAAAAAAAGTATCCAAGAAATCGTTCAAAAGTCGAAAGCGAAAGATTTTGGAACGCGTTCGATCATTCAAGAATCTCTGAGCAGTTCGATCTTTTTGAGCAAGTAGTAATCAAGTCCTACTGAGAACCAATGCCCTTGCGAGGAGCAAGAAACCATGAAAAAAGTTTACTTTGGGTCCAACGCATCGCTTTCAAGACGCTTCGTGCTTCGCGGGACGGGCGTATGCCTAGGGCTACCGGTGCTTGATGCCATGACACCCGCGTTTGCTTCAATCCCAGAACCCAAAACGGCAAAACGCTTCGTAGGGATAAGCCTTGCCCTAGGGCTACACAATCCAAATCTAGTTCCCAAAACAACCGGTCGCGACTACAAACCCTCAGCGTACTTAGAATCGTTACAAGATATTCGTGAAGAGTTCACCGTCGTCTCAGGTGCCTCACACCCTGGAGTTACAGGTGGTCATACTGCCGAAGGAAGCATCTTCTCGGCCTGTCCTAATCAACGAGGCACCACTTCACGAAATACGATCTCGTTAGACCAATTGATGGCGAGACAACTAGGACACGAAACACGCTTTCCCTCATTGGTTTTGAATACGAACGGACAAAACAGTCCGTGCTATACCGAAAACGGTGCTATGATTCCTGCTGAAGATAATGCTATTCGGCTTTTCACCAAGCTATTTGTGGAGGATTCCCCCAAGGAGCAATCGCGACAAGCGGAACTGATTCGCCAAGGCAGAAGCGTCATGGACGTTGTGGGGGCCGAGGCAAAATCACTTCAGCGAGAATTGGGGCCGGGCGATCGCAGCAAACTCGATGCATGGTTTACAAGTGTCCGCGAGCTTGAGCAACGCTTAGTCGCAAACGAAGCTTGGATTCAAAAACCCAAACCGAAAGTAACCCTCAAAGCCCCACGAGAAATTCCTCGCGACAACGAAGTTGCCGTCGAGCGAATTTTTCTCGACATCATGCATATGGCTTTAGTCACCGATTCAACTCGATTCATCACGTTGCACGTTACTGGGAACAACGTAAACGGAATCGAAGGGGTCGACGAGAGTTACCATACCTTGAGCCATCACGGAATGGACGAAGAGAAATTGCGTCAACTTGCTATCGTAGAGCAGGGTGTGATCAATGAATGGGCAGGGTTTCTGCGACGACTGAAGAATGATCACTTACTGTCTGAGACGATGGTCCTGTTGACCTCGAATCTCGGTAACGCATCATCTCACGATAACAAAAACATGCCGTGCCTTTTTGCAGGTGGTGGGTTTCGCCACGGTCAACACATTGCATTTGACCAACAAAACAATCACCCACTTCCAAACTTGTTTTTAAGTGCACTTCACCGACTTGGAATCGAAGCAGAACAGTTCGCAACAAGCACCGGCGAAATGAACGGCTTGCAAGTTTGAATGCACCAGAACAGCGAGTATGACCAATGGGTAGGTCACAACAACTCCGTTGGCTTTCTTCGAGTCTAATCTACGTTGTGACCTTTGCATCACGGCAAGGACGCAAACACGCGATACGAGGCATCCTAAGCCAACAGCTTTGAAATGACCTCGCCTCCACCACCTATCTTGAAAGGTCGACCGTTGGGAGCGAAGTAGTCTTTGGTGATATCCAGGCCGGCGGCTTTTGCGATGGTGGTGTGGAAGTCTTCGACCGAAACGCTATCGTCATCGACTGCGAACCCGTCTTTATCCGATGAACCGTAAACTTGGCCACCTTTGATACCAGCTCCCGCTAGGACGCATGAGAAAACGCCAGGGTGGTGATCACGTCCACCGTTTTCATTGATCTTTGGCGTACGACCAAACTCAGTTGCTAATACAATCATGGTCGACTTGAACAAGCCTTGCTCCTTCAAATCGGTTATGAGCATACTCATCGCTTGGTCGAGGTTTCCAGCTCGTTCTGGAATGTCTGCGAAGATCTGCTGGTGCATATCCCAAGGACCAAATTCAACTTCTACGAAGCGAACACCAGCCTTCACTAATCTTCTCGCGAGCAAACATCCTTGGCCGAACTTATGGTTGCCGTATGCTTCACGAGTCTTTTCCGATTCCTTGGTAATGTCAAAGGCTTCTAGTTCTGAGCTTCCCATCAAGCGAACCGCATCGCGATACATTTGTGTATAGGTCGTGATCTCATTGCTCGAAAACTTTCGACGGAAATCAGCATCGATCTTGTCAGCCAACGTGAGTCGACGCTTGAAGTTTTGTTCCGAAAGGTAGGCTGGCGGAGCGATGTTCTCCAAGCCCTTGGCAGCATCCGCGATTGGCATTGGAATCAACGTCGATTCCAAGAAGCCAGCCCCTGGGTGATCGTTTGCATTACCGATGATAACGTTACCTGGGAGGTCCTTGCTAATCTTCCCGGTGACGTTGACGAACCACGCACCCAATCCAGGGTGACGAATGCTATTCAGCTTTTTGTAAGCTGTACGCATGAAATAGGTCCCTTGCTCGTGGTCACCTGTTTCGGTCGTCATGGATCGAATGACAGCTAGGTCTTCCGACAATCCGGCCAAACCAGGAAGTGACTTCCCGAACAGGACTCCAGGAGTCTTTGTTTTGATTGTTTCGGTTTCACCCTGAACTTCGCGACCAGGCTTTGGATCGAAGGTATCCAAGTGACTCATCGCACCGCGCATCATCAGCACGATAATCTGTTTCGCAGATGTACCAGGAGCAGGTGCAGCAATAGCGAGCTGTTCGAGATCCGTGAGAACTTTAACTCCCAGTAGCCCCGCACTCGCCTGAGCAAAGAGCCGTCTACGCGACATCGGATTATCAAGCATTTCAAGCACTTGGCGATTCATGATTCGTAACTTTCGCGATTCTTCGATTGGTGATTCTGACGAATACAATTTAGCAAGACGATGATAAAAACCTGCTGGCAAATGACAGCAGGCGAATTGTTAACTACTGAATAAAGATGAACTCACGAGTATTCAAAAGAGCCCAAATCAGGTTACCGTAACCTGCTTCGGGACTCGCTGAGGTCCGAAGTTCGTTTTGTGCGAGCTCACGATCGGTTGCCGACGGAAGGTGCGAAAGTATCGATACAAAGATTACATCGATTGCCTTTGCACGAGGCGCTTTCATGACGTTGTCATAGATCACCGATCCTTTTTCAAGCAGGATGTGAGTGAGCGAGCCATTGAACATAGTCAAGATTTGCGGAACTGTAGCAGAGGTTCGGCTACCTTCAATTGATTCGCGATCGCTTTGTCCAAACTGACGCAAGAAGTGGCTCAACGGCACTGGCGACGGAATCTCGCTTGCTCGAACCAAGAGTTGCCCCTTGAACCCGCAAAGCTTTTGGAGCTCCTTGTTGTATGCGGGGAGGTTAAACGACGCTGCGAACTTTTCTGTCACTCGTTCAGCATCTGCCAACTTTGCCTTGCCAAGGTCCAGCTCAATCGCATCGGCAATCGCCTTCGCGGATGGACGCTGGTAGGCCCATTGGTTGTAAGCGATGAGAGTCAATAGCGAGTCCCAAAGCTGCTCGGAAGTCATTCGATGCAAGACAGGCGCTTCGAAGTAATATGGTTCCGTGGTTGTCTCATCATGCACAACGGCTAACCGCTGATATGCTTTGGTTGTCGCGATGACTCGTATGAGTTCCCGAAGATCGAAATTCAACCGGAGAACCTCATCGGTAAGATGTTCAAGGAGCTCGGGGTTTGACGGTGGATTCTCCGGTCGGAAATCATCAATCGGCTCGACGATTCCGCGTCCCATCATTTTCTTCCACATGCGATTGGCGATATTGCGAGCAAACTGGCGATCTTCACGACTGGTCACCCAGGCGGCGAACTGCTCGCGACGATCAGCACTCTTTGCACTTGAAGGAATGTCGCCCCAAAGCACTTTCGGCTTTACTACCGCGTTTGGCTTCGAGTCCGAGTAAGCGTAATCGTGAGGCAACTTCAATTCGCGGTTCGCAAAATTCACGTCATAACGATTGGCAACCAAGACGGTTTGAATCGGTGTCTTTAGCTTTCCGTCGGGAACTTTCGCACGAGCTTCCTTCAAAAGCTCGCCAACTGGGTTTGCCGTTTTTTGAAGCCCAAGATCGGCCGGTGTCGCTTTGGTTCGCGTTCCTGCGGTGAAGGCCGCAAGCTCATAAAATTGCTTTTGTGTCCACGAATCAAATGGATGATCATGGCACTGCGCGCAACCGATCTGCTTCCCAAGAAAGACCCGAACAGTATTGTCTACGTAGGGAAGCGGCATGCCATCATCACGAAGTTGAAAACCAACTGCCGGGTTCTCCCAGACTTTGCCGGTAGCTGTAAGCATTTCGTGAACCCATTTGTCATACGGTTTATTTTCAGCAATTTTCTCCTTCACGTAAGACATGTAAGGATCCATGACAAGCTGAGCTTGGGGACGTTCGCACAACCGAAGAATGTCCGCCCAGTAATTGTAGAAGTGACTGACATAGTCGGGACTCTCGAGCAGCTTATCCAACAGTTCAGCACGTTTGTCTTTCGACTTCGAGAGAATGAACGCCGAGGCTTCCTCGAGTGTCGGAATCCGCCCACCAATCTCTAGGTAGACTCGACGCAGGTACTGCTCGTCCTTCAAAGCAGGCCGAGCCTTGACTTCCTTCTCGGTCCAAGTTTTTTGGAGAATTTGATCAATCTGGTCCGCAGCAGATTCCACTGAAGCCCGCGTTGATCTGTCGACCGGAGCAACCTTGATGACTTCGCCCGTTTTGGGGCTCAAGATACTTGGAGGAAGCTTGACGGGCTGTGGCTTTGCAGCCCCCTTTTTCTGAGCAAAAGACGACTGAGGCGAGGAATTCCAACAAACCAAGGCAAGCAGGGCTACGATTAGTGATCGAACGTACATGCGAATCCTCTTTTGCTGCGAAGCTTGAAACAACATTAATCCATATTAAGGCGACTTCGAATACCTTTCAATGGAAAATCGTCGGTAATCGCGCTTATAGAAGTCAAAATATGTGAATGCAATCGGACTGAGCATTATTCGCCTCAAATTGGCCAATCCGGTTAGGTTTGAATTAGGCTTCATGGATGAAACAACACCAAGCATCAACTCCTGTTCAACAAGCCTAATTGAAAAGCGCCACTTAACGCTGGAGTCCAGGCTATAGCAGCTTTTGCGTGGTACGATTTGGGCACAATTGGATTCTTATTTCACTTCCGGCTTCACCATTTTAAAGAGTTCAAAGAACGGGCTGTCAGTAGAAAGAATCAACTGGGTGTCCGTGCTGATCGACTTTTCGTAGGCTTCCAATGTCCTTGCAAAAGTATAAAAGTCGCCTGTTTTTTCGATTGCTTCTGCAAACCGTTTGATCACATCCGCGTCCGTTTTGCCTTTGATTTCGCTCGCTTTCTGCTGACCTTCACCTTCGATCCTTGCGACATCCGCTTTCGTCTCGTTGATAATCGCCGCTTTCAATCTCTCGCCCTCGTTCACGTTCTTTGCGGAGATCGCTTGCCGTTCAGCAATCCAACGATCAAACGTTTTTCGTCGAACACTGTCAACGAAACCAATCTGCGAGATACCAACATCGATTAACTCGATCCCACGACCGACCGAGTCGCTGTCACTTCCCGAAGAAGCCAACCTCTTGTGAGCTTCGACCTTGATTCTTTCCAAGATTTCAGCACGACCAAACTGAACACCTTTTGGTTTAGTTTGTTTAGTTGTTTCAATCAACTGAGCAGCAACTTCATCCGGCAGCGCAACATCATCAGCCAACCCTTCGGAACCGCTAGATAAAACGCGGTTGGTACTTCTGACGATTTCTTCCAGGTCATACTGAGTGATGATATCTCGAATAGAGCTTCGAACGATCTGTTCAACGCGTTGCTCTGCCACATCCATGGTTCGAAGACGTTGAACAAACACTACAGGATCGTTGACACGCCATATCGCCCACGGTATCAGTTCGACTTTCTTGTCATCCTTGGTCGGCAAGTCTGGCAAAAGGTCGTCCTTCTGGTCTCCCCAGAATTGCTGGTACTTCGCTATCCGTTGAACGCTATCGACGAACGGCATTTTGAAATAGAGCCCGGGCTCCGTGTAGGATCGCTTGGGGGCTCCGAATCGCAGCACGACGGCCATCTCGCGTTCATCGACGATGAAGACGAAGATGGGCGAAAGAATTAGTAAGACTGCAAGTAAAGCAAGCGTATAAGCAACGAATTTCATAGAGTTTTCAACGATTGCGGGAACTTGGACTATCTAAGCGGAGGAATTGCCGACGATGCAGGCAAGGGACTTCCGGGTGAAAGATTCAGTAGCGGTAGCGGGCTGTTTGACTTGCCGTCCAGGATGATCTTCGGGCCACTCTGCGCGAGCACCTTTTCCATCATTTCGATATACATCCGATTTCGTGTTACCTCCGGGGCCAACTTATAACTTTCGTATTTGGAAAGGAGAGCAGAAATCTCACCCTGAGCTTCAGCGAGTTCACGTGATGCATAGCCCTCCGCCTCTCGAATAAGCCGATCTCGTTGGGCTTCTGCTGTAGGCACTAGCTGATTTCGTTCACGATATGCTTCGTTAACAAGTTGATCACGCTGCTGAATGGAAGCATTCACATCATCAAAAGCAGGTTTCACTTTATCAGGCGGAGTCACGCGTTGCATTTGTAAATCCGTGATCGCAATACCGCTTCCGAAATCGGCGAGTCGCGCCGAGAGCTGTTCCAAGGCGATCTTCGTGATTTCTTCGCGTTTGCCTGTCAGTAATTCTTCGGCCGAGTAATCCCCAACCGCTCGATGCATAACGCTGCGCGAAACGGCAACGATTACCTTGGCGACCTCCCCATCATCTCCGTTGAAATTGATCAAATAGTCCTTCGGTTCAACAACTCGCCAAAAGACGTTCCATTCAACAACAGCCGCATAGAGATCACCCGTTAGAATCAGTTTGTCTTCCTGTTCATCCATGTTGGTCGGCATATTCTGACTATAGAAGGCAGCATCCTCATGTGCGTGAGGCAAACGAAGAGTCCGCTCACCTTGATCCACAATGAACCGCTGGTCGATCCACGGCGCCTTAAAGTGCAATCCGGGTCCTACCGTGCGGACGTACTTTCCAAATCGAAGAACGACAGCCTGTTCGTGTGCAGCAACAGAATACATCCCCGAAACGAGGACGTTGATAACGAAAATAGCGGCCAACCCGAAAACAACTAATCCAATCAACCGCTCCGGCGAAATATCAAATTCAGGGCGAGCCTGCTTTTGCATTAGAACTCCTCAAAAAAGCCTCGAAAGTCTAAGGATTCGCTTAATCATACGCCAATTCAAGCGTCCGCAGACAAAATTCGAAAAGAAGTTCCGCAACTCACCGCAGAGAATCCAAGATTCATCACAATCCACAAACGAAAAAACCCTGGAAATCACAAGGAAAACCAGGGTTTTTGATAGCGAGGTCGACGGGGCTCGAACCCGCAACCTCCGGATCGACAGTCCGGTGCTCTAACCAATTGAGCTACGACCCCTCGCTTGGGTCTTTTGTCTAATGTTCATATCTCAAATTATGTTTAACACAACTTGAGCCCAGGGAGTCCAATTTTTCCAACATCCCCAGGTCGAGGTCACAAAGTATAGCCCGCGTTGGACGACTCGCAAGGGCTCTCTTCAAGGCAATCGAAACAGCCAACCTCCAGACATCCATGAACAGCCGAAAGTACCTGCAAATGCAGAAAATACAGCACTATCGATCCGCTATGCCCAAGCATTTTTAGATTTCCAGGACCTAAATGAAAGCCAAATTGCCGGGAAATCCTAGGCTTCCCTCAGTAGCTGTCCTCTTTTCCGGACACCGAAAATCGATTCTTCCCAAAATCGCGTTGGCTGCTCTACCGACATGCAGCTCTCAAAGGTCCATTTATGCAAGTGATTACAAGTTTCATCGTTGGAGTGGCATCCAGTGTGGGCCGGCAAATCGAGTATTGCGTTCTCCACATGAACCTGACGCAATGGGCAATTTTCGCCACTGCCTGTCTCACTATTGGGGCGTTGGGTTTAAGAAGCCGTCGATAGGCCACTTTTTCGAACTTAACTTGATTATGCTTCTGGCATCAATTGGATGCCTTGGCTGATTGCCACATCGCGGTACATCCCAGAGCTTTCCATCAGCGAACGGTGAGTCCCTTGCTGAACGACTCGACCTCCGTCGATCACAATGACTCGATCGGATTGCTGAAGCGTCGCTAAGCGATGAGCAATAATGATGCTGGTCCGCCCGGAAAGAGACTTTTTAATTGCTTCTAAGATCTCATGCTCCGTTTCCGGATCGATCGATGCGGTGGGATCATCAAGTAGAAGTATCGGCGGGTCCAAAACCAAAGCTCTCGCGATCGCAAGTCGTTGCCTTTGTCCGCCGGAGAGCGTTAGTCCAAACTCTCCCAGAACCGTGTCATAGCCTTGGGGTAACTCACGTATGAATTCGTCTGCACAAGCTGTCTTTGCAGCTTGCACAATCTGCTCCATCGACGCTGCTGGACTTCCAAAGGCAATATTCGCGGCAATCGTGTTGCTAAAGAGAAATGTTTCTTGAAAGACGATTCCGATTGACCGTCGCAGTTTCGTTAAATCCCATTTTTTGAGATCTACTCCATCCAATTCGATGGTTCCGCATGTCGGATCATAGAATCGCGGTATAAGGCTTAGTAGAGTCGTCTTGCCAGCACCTACCGGACCAAGTATCGCTACAGTTTCACCGGCCGATATGAACAAATCGATGCCCCGAAGTGTTGGAGAGTCTTCTTGATAACTGAAAGACACATTCCGGAAAGCAATCTCGCCATTTACTCTTTCCGGCAAGTAAGCGTCTGATTGTGGACTAACGATTTCTACAGGACTATCCAGTATTTCAAAGACTCGTCTAGCGCCCGTTAGGCTCTGCTGAATCGTATTGGTGATACCTGACAACGAGGTTATTTGACCAGAAAACTGCTGCAATAGACCCGCGAAAACCACAATACCGCTTCCGATCGCCAGATCACCTTGAGTCACAAGGAATCCACCGTAGCCTAACAGGATGACGAGGTTGACTTGCGTTAGAAACTGGACAGTCGGCGTGTAAACGCTTACCTGCCAGAAGATGGATCGTTGCTGCTGTTGAACATTCATCGAAGCCTGGCGGTACTTCTCAATCTCAGATTGCTGCCTTCCAAATGCTTTTACTGTTTGCTGCCCCTCCGCATTCTCCGCCACAACCAAGGTCATCGCATCGAACAACTCGCGATTCTTGTCATACTCTGGACGAATTCGTTTTGAAAATGAATTCGTAACCCACCAAAGCAATGGCGTGGTTGCTAAACACGCGATCGTCAACCCGACATGGATTCGCAGCATGGCAACAAAGTAGCTTACAAGGGATAGAACGAGGATCGTTAACTGAATAACCACCCCGTCTACAAACGACCGCGTTGCATGGATATCACCAGTAAGTCGGTTGATGAGCGTGCTGGAAGCATTTGCATCGAAAAATCGGAAGCTGAGTTGCTGCATTTTGTCGTAGACAGCGATGCGCAGATCAACAACCATTTTAAGATTGATCAATCGACCATTTTCGATCGCGTAAGCAAAATTCAAGAATGCTCGGATCAGCCCAATCGTGAGCAAGATCAATCCAAGCGATAACATTTGCAAACCGCCGGACCAATTCAACGGTGGAGACCAGCCATAAAAGTCCGGTTGCGTTACGCCATTGCTTATCACATCACCGTGATTGGTTAGCCGATACTGAACCCAATCAAGAGCGTAGCCACCAAGCTGTACGGCCAGAATAGCAGTAACCATGAGGGCCGCCTGCAAAACCAATAGAATGGCACATTCGCGTCTGTACCGAAGTGCAAAGGCGAGCATCCGATAAATCAAATCGCGATCCGAGAGCGAATCGGCTTTCTCCGGTGACTCTAATTTGCCAGCACCAGGTTTGCGCTGGAGTTCAGGCTTTGGCCGCTTTTGGCAAATCCAATGTGCTAGGCGCCTGAAGGCTGTACTCCAACACGGTTGCGATCGATTATCGTGCTCAACCTGGCGCTGTCCAACTAAGTCTTTCGATGAGTCCAAGGTATTTCTAGATTTTCAAATCGAGTGGTTCGAGCGATCATAGCAGGCTGCAATTCGAATGCCTGCGAACCGGTGCTCTGTTTTCCGATTGCCTGCGATCAACGATGCAATGCCTTAACAGCTAAGTTAAACGGTCCATGTTTCAACAAGAACGTCAATGGGTCCGAAAGCCGATTATTCAATGCGTCTGAACTATTCAGAGGAAATCGAGCGAACTCTCCGAAGGTCGGTTCAGGAGTTTTTCTACCTCGAGCAACCCGCTCGCCCGTCGCCGCATCCAGGCGATTCGGACCTCGCAGCCCTAAATCGACCAACCTAAGGCAAAACAACCGTTCGTTTTCAGTTATGATAGCAACCGTTGTAAACCCAACCCGGACTACGAAACGGATGATTCGTACGCATTTTTGCGTTCGGATGGACGCGAAAACAGCCGAAAACTGAAAAATTGTGAGCTGGGCATAAGGTCAGAGCGAGTGAACGCATGTTGAAACTGAAGCTTCGAATCGAAGATTACGAATTGGGCGCTTGCCTGGGACAGGGATCGGTTGGCGAGATTTTTGCCGCAACTGAGAAAAGCACGGAGAAGCAGGTTGCGATCAAGATTCTTCTGCTCGCGGTTTCCCAAGATCCTGTCATTCGTTCTCGATTCGAACGTGAAATTGTCATTTTGGAGCGTCTGCGACATCGTAATATTGTTGAGGTGTATGGCGGAGGAATTACGAATGGCCGCGTGTTTTACGCGATGGAATATGTCGATGCCGGCAGTGTAAAAGAACTACTGATTAAGTACCAAAAACTTCCTTGGACGGAAGTCGCGTCGATTGCTCGACAAGTCTGCTCCGCCTTGCAATACGCTCACAATCACGGCATCGTGCATCGCGATCTCAAGCCAGCCAATCTCTTTCTCATGCGTGATGGCTCAGTAAAGCTCGGTGATTTTGGAATCGCTCGCGACATGCGGGCAAGCGAGCTTACTCAACAGGGTTTGACAGTAGGAACGCACGCCTACATGTCTCCCGAACAGATTAATGCAGACTCGCAAATCGATGGCAAGGCGGACTTGTACTCGCTTGGATGCGTCCTCTTTGAACTTCTGGTTGGGCATCCGCCATTTCAAGGGACGAACTTTGCGCAGCTTTTCGAACAACAATTGCGAAAGCCCGCTCCACGTGTGAAAAGCTTCGTTCCTGAAGTCCCGGAAGCGATGGACGACATTATCGATCAGTTACTTGCAAAGGCTCCTGAGGACCGCCCCTTCAACGCTCGAGCAGTCCAAGGGATCATGATGTCGATACTCGAGGATGCCAAAGCATCCGCCACATTAGCTTTAGCCAACACCCAAGCCGCAACAGGCAAGATTGCGATCAGCACGACTTCCCCCGAACCGGAAACTTGCCGTGTTGACGTAGGCGCTCACGAAGCAACCGACGTCGGCCAAAAGCAGCTTAGCGAACGACTCGCAGATACTCCTGATCGAACGCGCTCAATCTCCTTTGTGGTTCTGGTTATCGTGGTTCTAATCGGATTAGTAATCTGGTCGATGGCAGTAGGTCCAGCGAGACCCCCGCTAAAATAGAGCCCGGTGTCTAAGATCCTGGGTCGAAGAGACACCGCCCCCTGAAGCACTTGCAAATTGAAGACATCGCGAACGTGATCAACTTTAGTAGAATCCTCGAGCACGGTTGGATTCGAACCGCGCATTGGTATCCTGTTATAGATTCGACTAATTCGCACCTGAGACGCGAGTTGGGTAGCTGGGACTCAAACTCAGTCAATTCCGCTGGCATCGCTCAGCCCTCGCGGCTCGAGCTTCCGTGGTTGATTGTTGCCGACCAGCAGACTTCGGGACGCGGACGAGGTGAACATACATGGTGGTCGCCCGAAGGTTGCTTGATGTCGTCGATCGCGGTTCATGCGCACCCCGAGCACGCGCGATGGTTACCGTATCTGGTTGCGATTGCGATTGCTCAAACCATCGACTCGACACTCGGCTCTGGGGAACGCTGCAAGATTAAGTGGCCCAACGATATCTTTGTTGATGACAGAAAAATTGCCGGCGTGTTGATCGAGCAACTCACATCGCAAGCTCGACCAATTTGGATTATTGGATCTGGGATCAATGTCGATGTCGACTTTGCCAGCGCACCAGCCTCAATACAATTGCGTGCGGTAAGCATGAGCAGCTTGTTGGAATCCGTCTTATCGGTTCCTATCGCTTGGCAAGCATCTACTCGCGATGAACGATTGACAGCTACGCTCACCACATTCATTTTCAATCTGTACGACCAACTTTTGTTGGCCGACCGTGCCCCCAAAGCTTGGTATGCGGAATGGACGAACCGTTGTTATTTGCGAGGAAAACCGATCGAAGCGATCGTTTCCGGATGGGAAGCAAACATTTCTGAAAACCCACCATTGGGTTTAAACGTAGGTATTTGTTTAGGATTGGATGTCGATGGCCAACTGCTTATCCAGCACGAATCGGGTAGCATAGGACGAATTGTCACGGGATCCGTAAGAATTATTTGACATGGGATAGCTGTATTTCAGTAGCCATTTTCATCTGCAACATCAGGAACGTTATTGAATGCGATTTCGAAGTTATTTTTTTCCGTTATGTTTTTCCCTAGTATTCATGCCGACACTCGTCACAGCCCAAGATACAACTAACAAGACCTTGCCAAAATCAGAAATAGAAAACTCAAAGCGCCCGATGGCGATTGAAGACCTTTACCGATTTCAACGAATCGCAGATGTCGATGTATCTCCTGACGGACGATGGGTTGCTTATCAAGTTACCGATGTGGACCTGGATAAGAACTCGACACGCACCGCAATCTATCTTGCTTCAACAGATGGAAGCGTAACCCCGAGGGCCATCACGAACTCCGGGAAGAAAGACTCAAGGCCTCGATTCAGTCCTAACAGCAAGACCATCCTCTTCCAATCAAATCGATCCGGATCGATGCAGATTTGGTCCATCGAAATCGATGGTGGAGAGGCTCGTCAATTGACGACCATTGCGACCGAAGCAACTCAAGCATCATGGTCTCCAGATGGCCGTTCGATTGCCTTTGTTTCGTCTGTATTTCCTCAATACTCGGAGCTTCCATTCGAAGAATCCGATGCAGCGAATAAAAAGCTTCTGGATCAACTCGCAACCAGTAACGTCTCGGTCCGCGTTGCAGATCGGCTCTTCTATCGACACTGGGATTCCTATGTCGAAGGGAAACGACAACACCTGTTCGTTCTCCAACTGCGAGCCAACTCCACTGGTTTAGAACCAGCCAGCCCCCCTCGTGATGTAACTCCAGGCGATCGCGACGCAGTTCCTACCTCGTCCACTTTTTCGTCCAGCCAAGACTATTGCTTTTCCAGCGATGGGAGTGCTTTGATTTTCACGGCTCCACCCAAGAAAGATGAATCATGGACGACAGCTTACGAGATCTGCCGAGTTGCAATCGACAAGCCAACGACATCGTGGCAATCCTTGACGCCCGCCAATCAAGCTGCAGACAGCGGCCCCAGATTGTCCCCCAACGGCAAGTTCCTTGCGTGGCGATCTCAAAGTATCCCAGGCTCGGAAGCAGATCGATGGCAGCTTCGGATCAGCTCGATCAATCCCGATGGAACACTTGCTGCTTCAAAAGGCTCCAGCGAGGGGCAGTCACTTACCAGCGAACTCGATCTATCGGTAAACGACTTCGCTTGGTCAGACAACTCACGCATCCTCTTCGCAACCGATCGCAATGCCGAGCATGAATTCTGGCAAGCTTCCATTGAACCAAATCAGAAACCACAAAAAGCAGACTTCCGTTCCGAACGATTCGCAGGTGGAGTGATTATGTCGATCGCCAGTGCAGCGGGACAAACTGCGTTTGTTGCGTCGCGCATGGACCAACCTCCCGAAGTCTTCTTGAAGTCCGGTAACAAACCCGTTTCCAATCTCAGCCAAGCAAACACGGAGCTATGCTCACAAATCACCTGGGCCACTCAAGAGTCGATCAACACGATTCCTATCGAAGGCGATCGCAAAATGCAGATGTGGATACTTAAGCCGCCTGGGTTTGATTCAAGCAAAAAATATCCGGTTGTCTATTTAGTGCATGGTGGTCCTCAAGGAGCTTGGGAAAACGGCTGGAGCTTTCGATGGTGCCCCCAGGCGTGGGCTGCGCGAGGCTATGTTGTCGCACTTCCAAATCCACGCGGGTCGACTGGTTTCGGACAGAAATTTGTCGAAGAAATCTCCGGTG
>JAIYDQ010000409.1 GCA_027487375.1 Planctomycetaceae bacterium | reverse complement strand
GGTGTTCCTCTTTTGTATTGGCCAATACTGAACACAAATATTGATGCTCCAAACTTTTATCTTCGCGCTGCAAAGATTAAGAATGATGACATCTTCGGGCAGCAAATCTTGCTCGATTGGGATCTCTACAACTTGCTAGGGATCGATGGGCCAGATGGAACCGATTGGTTGTTATCAACCGACTACCTATCTAAACGCGGCTTCGCTCCTGGTACCACATTTCGATACAACGTGCCTAACACAATATTGCCTGGTCCAGCCACCGGGATAATCGATGCTTGGGGATTGTCGGATAAAGGGCTTGATACGCTCGGTCAAGGTCGCTTCGGTTTAGTACCAGAAGAAGATCCTCGCTTTCGAGTATTCATGCAGCATCGCCAACTGCTGTCTCCGAATCTTGATTTAACCGCCGAGCTGGGTTGGATTAGTGATCGCAACTTTCTCGAGCAGTATCTGGAACAATCCTGGGATCAAAACAAAGACCAAGACACCAATATTCGGCTTCGCAAATACGCGGGAAATCAAATGCTGGATTTGATGGCCCAAGCCCGAGTGAATCCGTTTTTCACAGAAACCGAACAGCTTCCCAGATTAGATTACTACGTTCTAGGCCAATCGATTTTCGATCGCTTGACGTGGTACTCGCAATCGCAAGTTGGATACTCGCGGCTTCGAGTTCTTAGCACTCCACTGAATCCCCAAGATCTCACTGCATTCACTTTGATGCCGTGGGAGGTGAATGCAGAAGGCATCCGCGCGGGGACACGTCAGGAGTTAACGTTGCCAGTTGAGTTGGGAGCTTTGAAGGTGACTCCTTACATCAATGGTGAAGCCATGACTTGGGGACAAGACGTAACAGGCCAATCGATCACGCGATTGACTGGTCAAGCAGGTGTACGATCCGCATTGCCATTTTGGAAAGTCTACCCGGAAATTCAAAATCGTTTGTTCAATGTCAACGGGATCGCGCACAAGGCGTCGTTCAATACCGAGTTCTTTTACGCAGATAGTAGCCAAAACTTGTCGCAGTTTCCTTTGTACGATCCCTTGGACGATAACGCGCAGGAACACTTTCGACGTCGCATGGTCGCAAACACTTTTAGCGGGGCACTTCCAGACCAGTTAGATTCTCGTGCATACGCGATTCGACAAGGCATGCAACGTTATGTAACGGCGGCTTCAAAAGAAGTCGTCGAAGACCAGATGCAATTCCGAGTCGGTCTTGACCAAAGATGGCAGACTAAGCGGGGTGTTCCTGGACGTGAACGCATCACCGACTTGATCGAATTCGACGTGGAAGGAATCCTCTTTCCTAATCCGGATCGTGACAATTTCGGTCAAACCGTTGGAGCATTAAACTACGATGCGAGGTTTCATGTGGGCGATCGCGTTTCGTTGCTCAGCGATGGCTATGCAGATTTGTTCGATCAGGGGCTTCGTACAATCAGTGGAGGCATCATGCTTACGCGTCCTGGCCGTGGCGATTGGTATGTTGGTCTGACGGCTATTCGCGGGCCGGTGGAAACACTGGTTGCCAACACAAACTTTAACTACCGACTTAATGAAAAGTGGATTATCGCCAGTGGTTCAACCTTCGACTTTGACGAAGTCGGTAACGTGGGGAACTCGGCATCGATCACGCGAATTGGCGAATCGTTCTTGACGCAAGTAGGGCTCAACGTGGATGTGAGTCGAAGCAATACATCGATCTTCTTTAACGTCGAACCCCGGTTCTTGCCACTTCGTAGACTCGGTCAACTGGGCGGAATGGCCGTCCCTCCTGCAGGACTCTACGGCCTGGAGTAAATCGGATCCGGATAACATCAAATTCAAAGGTCCGTGGTAGACGCTTTGGCGCAGTCGTCCGCAGTCCATTCCGAGCCAGTGCTAGGTCAAACTCGGGTTTCGAGACGCTGTTGGGCTAATCTAGTACGTTTTGCTGGTTGGCGTTCGGGATATGAAGAGCCGAAAGTCGAAGTCGTTCTCGGCTTATCGAATTTAATTAACAATCAAAAGGTTTGCTCGCGGTCGACTCTTCCGGTAGCTTAGGCAGATCGATTTGGGGGCCAATTTCAATGCGAAATCGCACGAACTTCGCGGGATGGAGAGCGTATTATGCGGTTCCAGGCGATGCAATCGTCAATATCTCCAGGGAATCGCGGAACTCGTTAGCCACATCTGGGTTTTAAGTTCCACGGATTGGACTAGAGTTAAAGCGTCCCTTCCAAAACCACGAACCAAGCAAAAACCATGGATTCACTCGCTTTTGAGGCGATTTTCGCACCTTTTATCTGGCTTTCTAAGCGTTTGGAGCAATCCAGATCAGTTGTTTGGCGATTGGGGCAGCCTCGTGATCGACATAGAATTGCCAGTCTAGGTGGGGTCCGGTTGGGTGTTTTCGGGTTTCTGTTGGCTTCCCAATCGTTTTTTGCCTGTGGTGTGTTCGCCTCCGACGATCCTGAGATGTTGGGCGTTCTTCCACTGATTTTAAAGCCTGAGATCGCTCAGCAAATGGCGCTTTCGCCCTCTCAGCAAGACAGAATCGCCGAAGTGATCGAGTCTCGCCGAGGAGAAGCTCTCGATTTGGCTTCCCAACTCCGAGCTCTTCCGCCTGCCGAACGTCCTAACAAGATGCGAGACATGGTACGCGAGATCGAGAAACGTGGAGCGGCCGTTTTAAATCTTCAGCAGCGAAGCCAGATGGAGCGACTTCGAATTAGTGAGCAAGGGCTATCCACGCTTGCAGATCCCGACGTGGCTCAAACACTCGAGTTGAGCGCCGGGCAAGCGGAACAAGTTCAATTGATACTCGGACTTCGTGGTCAGCTGTCGCGAGAGCTTGGTGGTGAAGCGGCCGCGAGTGCCGAAATCGACCGTCGACTGCGAGCTCAGCTTACACCCTCGCAGTGGTCAACTTGGCAAGCGATGGCAGGTCAGTCGGCGAACAAGCCAGCCGGAGCCGTAAACACAGAAGCCGGTTCGACAGGTAGCTCGACTGCGAGTTCCAGTGAAAATCAAAAATCCTCGCCGGCGATAGCGCCGAGTGGCGCATCTCAAGGTCCTGCGCTTGCTCCGAATCAAACGGACTCTCGCGCGGCCGCCAGCATGCCAGTCGAGCAGGGGCAGGCGGTTCTGCAGTCGGAATCGCAAGAGCGTAATGCCAAAGCTCCGAGCGTCGATGAGATGATCGCCAAGAGTATGGAGGTGCCACTTACGCTTAACTTCAAGGCAACACCTTGGGAGCAAGTTCTTCAGTGGATCGCGGGTGAGGCTGAACTGAGCCTCCAAGCTGACACTTATCCGCCGGGGACATTTACTTACCGTGATCCCTACCGAACGTACACTGTTGCTGAAGCATTAGATGTGATGAATGGTGTGTTGCTCAGCAAAGGCTATCGACTTGTTCGTCGTCAGCGATCGCTCATGGTGATCGACCTTGGAAATGGTGAGTCGCCCGAAGTGGTTCGTGGGCTCATTCGCGAGCTAGCTCAACTGGTTCCGCCCGAGGAACTCGACAAGAGGGGCGAATACGAACTGTTGAAATGCTTGTTTGTCCTTTCGCGGCAGAGTCCCGAAGAAGCTCAGAAGGAGATTATGCTTCTGATTGGACCGGAAGGTTCCACTGTCCCATTGCCATCGGCTAGCCAGATACTTGTCACCGAAACGGCGGGCAAGCTCAAGTTGATTCGGGAGATGCTAAGCCGAGTCGAAAACCCAGATAATGTTCGTGGTTCGAAGATCGTTACTATCCCGCTGAAGTATGTGACAGCAGAAGAAGTTTTAGCTGTCGCGCGACCTTTGCTCGGGTTGAAAGAAGGTACGAATCAGTCCGATGACCTCAATGTTTCGACGGATACTTTTGGTAATACGATTTATGCAACTGGTTCTCCGGACAAGCTTCAGAAGTTGTCCGACTTTGTGCTGCAGATCGATGTGAAACCTGACGCAAGCGGCCCAACCTCAGTAACTATTGAACAACCAACTTTAAGGACGCATCGAATACTTTCATCCGATCCGGATACGGCGCTCAGCGTTCTACAAACTTTGTTGGCTGGGAGCGCGAATGTACGAATGGCTCTTGAACCCAAGACCAACAGTATCGTCGCCTCGGGTACACAAGCTGATCACAAATTGATCATTGACACTCTTGCTGAGCTCGCTGGCCAAAACAGCAGCTTCAACATTATTCAACTCAATCGCATTGATACGCAGTCGGCGATCCTTACTCTTGAGAAGTTCTTCGGTAAGACCAGCGGCAAAGAAGGAGATGCGACTGGTGGACCAATTTTCTTTGGTGACTTGGCCTCGCGAACCATTATGGTGAAGGGATCACCACAAGAAGTCGAGCAGGTGAAGGACTTGATCAGCAAGCTCGAAGAAACAGGACCGCAGGCAGACTTGTTGGGCAAGTCCGTTCGTGTTCTTCCGATGACTGGCAAGAACGCCGATCGAGCGCTAGAGCAGATTCAATATCTATGGGAAGCGAAGAAGAAAAAGAACCGCATCCAGATTCGGTTACCTGCTTCGGAAGCCCCCAAGCCGCCTGAAGACACGATTCGTGAAGCGCAGCCAGAAGTACGCGCTCCATACGCCTCATATCAAAAGGCTAAAAACCGTTCCGGTGGAACCGCTCGATTCGTCGCGACGCAAATTGCGGCCAGCAGCGAGCCAGCAAATACATCCACAGACGCAGTCGGAGTCAAAGCCGATGGCCAACCAAGCGATAATAGCACGCCGCTCGAACAAGTGAACGAAAACGAAGGTGCGGACATCATGATTTTTCGCGGGCCTAATGGTTTGATTGTAACCAGTGATGACCCGGAAGCACTCGAAGAGTTTGAGCAACTAGCGCGAATGGTAACTGAGCAGATGAGCTTTGGGCCAACCGAACCAACGGTGTTTTATCTCAAGTTTGTCAGTGCAAAGGCCGCCTCGGAGTTGCTTAACAGCATCCTTACTGGTGAGGCTTCATCGTCCGGTGGCGGTAGTGGCGGAGGGTTGCTGGGAAGCGTGCTTGGTGAAGTCGGTGGCGGTCTCGTTGGAAGTCTTCTCGGTGGTGGCGGAGGAGGATCTGATGTAAGCACAATCTCCGGCGGTATGGCAACAGGTGAGATTAGCATGACTGCAGATCCGCGTTTAAACTGCTTAGTAGTTCGCGCAAATTCTGCCGATTTGGATTTG
Source organism: Planctomycetaceae bacterium (assembly GCA_027487375.1). Taxonomy (GTDB): domain Bacteria; phylum Planctomycetota; class Planctomycetia; order Pirellulales; family Pirellulaceae; genus JAIYDQ01. The sequence goes on along the minus strand of JAIYDQ010000409.1, from coordinate 17,209 downwards.
ATTTCGGATCTACTTGAAACCATTGATCAAGAAGATAGCCCAACCAAAATTGAAACCAGTGGCAAGGTGCGTCTGATTCAAGTCGTGAATAACAGCGTCGATGAAATCGCAGCTGTTGTAAAGCAAGTATTCGCCGATCGAATTGCGGCCGCGCCGAATTCCGGTGGTGGCGGAGGCGGCCAGCAGCGACAACCTAGCCCTCAAGAATTCATGGAAGCTCTTCGTGGAGGAGGTGGACGAGGCGGGCGCGGTGGCGGTGCTTCAAGCGAGCTAAAGCAAGCGACGATGACGGTTGGAACCGATGTGAAGAACAACACGCTCATCATTAGCTCATCGCAAAATCTTTACGATGAAGTTGTCGAACTGGTGACAATGCTCGATCAAGCTGCACTTGAGAAAGAGGAGAAAGTAGAAGTCGTTCAACTGGATGGAAGCGTTAACGCGACTGTTCTTCAAAATGCACTTCGCGCAACTTTCGGTGCTCAAGCAAAGTCAACCAACGTAGCGGCGACCGCCTCAAACTCGTCATCTTCGTCCGGAAGCAGTAACAGCCCTTCCAGCAGCAGCGGTCCTCCGTCAAGCAGCGGTGGATTTGATCCAGCAGCAGCGGCGCAGCGAGCCGAATTTTTTCGGCAGTTTCAAGGCGGTGGCCCCGGTGGTTTCGGGAGTCGTGGAAGCGGAGGGCCTCCAGGTTTCGGTGGATTTGGCGGTTTCGGCGGCGGAGATCGAGGCGGTTCGGGTAGCTCGCAAAGTGGCGACTCTGGTCGAAGCCGGAGTCGTGGTGGTCGATAGCATCTCGATCGATTCTACTAATAGCTGTGGTTGGTGCTCCTGCGAAGCGACCTTTGTAAAGGTGAGTTAGATAAAATCATGTTGATAATCGAAGCGGGTGAGTTACTGCATCGTCATGGACTGCTGACAGAAGAGCAGGTAGCGATGGCGCGTTCAAGTGCCAACGGTGGCTCGGTCGTGGACTCGGCTATTCAGCATGGTTTTGTGACTGAGCAGAATGCACTTCGAGTACTCGCCGACGAGACTGGCTTGGACTACATCGATTTGCGAACCACAGAAGTCGATCTATCGCTTCTGGAAACGTTTCCGCAAAAGCTGATCTATCGACATTCGCTTTTTCCGATTCGTCGCGATAACGGTGCGATCGTTGTTGCTACGTCGAACCCGTTTGATCTTTATCCAATTGATGAAGCATCGGCGGCTACACGATGTCCGATGATTCCAGTGCTCGCCGAACGTGTTGAGATTGCCAAGCTGGTGAAGAAACATCTCGGCGTCGGGAGCGAGACTGTCGAAGGTTTGATGGCTTCACGTGGTGATGAAGACATTGAGTTGCTGGAGGCGATCGAAGGGGATGGAAGCGAACTGGCAGAGATGGCCCAAGAGGCCTCGGTGGTTCGGTTGGTTAATGAAATTCTTGTTGAAGCAGTCGATAGCCGCGCGTCGGACGTGCACGTTGAATCGCAATCAGCAGGTCTTGTCATCCGTTATCGCATCGATGGTATTCTCCACACTCAACCTGTTCCACCAGAGATCAATCGATTCCAAGCTGCAATCATTTCGCGATTGAAAATCATGGCGCGGATGAACATTGCGGAAAAGCGACTTCCTCAAGACGGTCGTATTAAATTGCGAGTTCACGGACGAGAGATCGATATTCGGGTTTCAGTGATTCCGATGATTCACGGCGAAAGCCTTGTCATGCGGATCCTGGATAAAGGATCGATGAAGTTCGAGCTACGCAACCTTGGGATGGATGAAGCGACTTACAAGACGTTCAGCAATCTTATCCGCGTGCCACACGGCATCATCTTGGTAACCGGACCGACGGGGTCAGGAAAAACAACAACGCTCTACAGTTCGCTGTTGGAGATCAAGTCGCCTGAGAACAAGATCATCACTACCGAAGATCCAGTCGAATATCAGCTAGATGGAATCAACCAAATTCAGGTTCATCCGAAAATTGGATTGACCTTTGCTGCCTCGCTTCGAAGCATTCTTCGACACGATCCGGATATTGTGCTGGTCGGTGAAATTCGAGATGCCGAAACGGCTGAAAATGCGATCCAAGCTTCCCTTACCGGTCACACCGTTTTTAGTACGCTTCACACGAACGATGCTGCGGGTGCTTTTACGCGGATCGTCGATATGGGGATCGAACCCTTTTTGGTGGCTAGTACAGTCGAAGGCGTGATGGCCCAGCGATTAGTTCGACGGCTGTGCAAACATTGCAAGGAAGCCTATCATCCATCTCACGATGAATTGCCTTCAGACTTTCCTTTTGAAGCACTTGGCGATGGAGTCTTATACAGAAGCGTTGGATGTCGCGAATGCCGTGGCGTTGGATACTCAGGTCGAATGGGTATCTACGAACTCATGATTACGACGGAAGAGATTCGTCAGTTGGCACACGATCGCGTCAGCAGTTACATTATCCGTCAAGCAGCACTTCGAGGTGGAATGAAAACGCTTCGTATGGACGCATGGAGAAAGACTTTGGAAGGCTCGTCGAGCGTTGATGAAGTCTTGCGATCGACCAAGGGAGACGCTTTAGGATAGTACGATGGTAGACTTCAATTACACCGCACGTGATTCCAGCGGCAAGGTCGCCAAAGGGACAATCTCCGCAAACTCACAGCGCGAAGCGGCAGTGCAACTTGGCTCGCGCATGCTATTCCCGATCACAATCACAGCCGACGGCGAGAGTTCGAAGGCGGGCAAGGGTTTATTTGGCGGATTCGGTGGACGCGTCAGCGGCGGAAAGATGGCGTCGTTTTACTCGCAGCTTGGCGGTTTGCTTCAAAGTGGTGTGCCGATGATTCGAGCACTCACGGTTCTGTCACAACAAACAGGCAGTCCGGTTTTGCAGTCAGCACTTGCTGATGTCAAGTCTCGTGTTGAAGAAGGTGAGACGCTGGGTGATGCTTTTGCACGTCATCCTAAAATCTTCAATGACATGGCTTGCAACATGGTTCGCGCAGGCAGCGAGGGCGGCTTTCTCGAAGACGCGCTCGAGCGAATCGCGTCGTTCGTCGAACAGCAAGAAGAGCTGAAAGGAAAGACGGTAGGAGCACTTGCCTACCCGGTCTTCATCAGCGCGGTTGGTGGAATCGTCGTTACAGTCCTTTTGGTTTTCTTCGTGCCTCAATTTGATACGCTATTCGACGCGATGCGAAAGCGTGGCTCATTGCCGATGGCTACCGAGGTGCTCCTTGCAATCAGCCGGTTTGTAAAAGCCTATTGGTGGTTGATGGCGATAGCGGGGGGAGCGGGGTTAGTTTTCGTCTCGCAGTACTTTAAATCCGAAGCAGGTATGCGCCGTTGGGATTTGTTGAAGATCAAGACTCCACTTTTGGGGAGCGTGTTCCTAAATCTATCGGTGTCTCGTTTTTGTCGCGTTTTGGGGACACTTCTTGCCAACGGTGTTCCACTTTTAAAATCGTTAGATATCAGTCGTCATGCCGCCGGTAATCGGATCCTTGCTGAATCGGTTGCTCAAGCCAGCGAGGAAGTTACCGCAGGTTCGCGACTTGCCAAACCGCTGGACGCGTGTGGTCACTTCCCCAAAACGGTCGTTGAAATGATTTCTGTTGCTGAAGAATCGAACACACTCGATAAAGTTCTCGTTCAGATTTCTGAGAGTCTCGAGAAAGTTACCTTCAGAAGATTGGAAGTTGTAGTCCGACTTTTAGAACCGGTTATGCTGCTATTGTTGGCGATGATCGTTATGTTTGTTGTGCTCGCGCTGATGGTGCCAGTCCTAAATAGTTCAAGTACTCTGTAATAAATTGGTAGCAGAAGTCTTAAGACATCTGCTACGAGATTAAAAAGGTTGTTTTTCTCCCACCTCACGGAAAGAATAAAGATGTATTCCCCCGCCTTTGACCATAAGTCCTCTAGCGAATTGCTTAACCGAAACATGCGAAATGAAACCCGCTACTCCGCGCAAGATAACCGATATCGTTCAGCGTTTACTCTGATCGAAGTCCTTTTGGTTCTAGCGATTTTGGTTGTCGTCGCAGGATTTGTTACCTTCAATGTGATTGGTGTTGCCGACGAAGCGAACAAGAAGGCAGCCAAGGTTCAAATCGCGAATCTCGCTAGTTTTGTGAATACCTATCGCCTCACGGTTGGATCCTTTCCATCCACACTCGATGCTTTATACACGCAACCAAGCGACCTCCAAGACGTTTCCAAGTGGACTCAATTGAGTGCGAAACCGATTCCGCCAGATCCTTGGGGCCGCGCGTACGAGTTCAAGATCGACGGTTCGAAGTTTGAGATTCGCTCCGTGGGGCCAGATGGCCAATCGAATACTCCTGACGACATTGTGAATTAGCGAGACGCTTCAAGCCAAGAAACCTTTCAGTGTAAGTCTTACCCAATCATGGTTTCTAAAACCTCACGACTCGCGTTTACCTTGATAGAACTTTTACTAGTTCTGTCGATCATGGTAGTTGCGTTGGCGGTTGTGGCTCCGAACCTGGAAGGGATGCTTACTGCTCGTGCCGTTCAAAACGGAGTGGAAGCGGTGCGTGTAGAGCTGCAGAAGGCTCGCATCGAAGCTATTCGGACAGGTCAAATTCAGGCATTCCGTTGCCAAGTCGGATCAAAAGAATTCGCTGTTGAGCCCTGGCTCTCGGCAAGCGATGAAACGGAAGCAAGCGTCGGAGCGACCGTGATCTCTCAAACAGGGCAAGCACTGGAAACGAGTGCTGAAGCGACTGGAGTTTCTGCTTCGATCGACGAGGCTCCGGTTGGGCAGAAATCGCTGGAAGGCAACGTTGTCTTCGCTGATCTTCAAATTGCTTCGGACCGACGATCTATAGCTGAGCAAACTGGTTCAAACCCGTTAGCATTGGCTGCGAGCGGTGCCTCTCAAGCCATTTTGCTTTACCCAGATGGTAGCAGTTCAACTGCTCACATCGTTGTTCAAGATGCGCGAGGGCGAAGAATGGCAGTCCAAGTACGAGGACTTACTGGCCAAGTAGAAATCGTTGAAATGCCATCGGTCGCACCCAGCACCTAACATGCGATACTCCCAAACCACTATTGCTAAATCGGACCAAAGAATCCTGACAGCTCCAGCGTCAACTAAGTTAGTCCGTTCGACTTTTCCTCCTCCGAAGCTTAGTCGTGCGGGTCTTTCGTTGTTGGAGGTCATGCTCGCACTTTCTATTCTCGGTGTATCGACTGCGATCCTATCTCAAATACTTCAGATCGGTACCGATAATGGATTGCGTGCCAGGCGAATCACGCAGGCTCAGATGCTTTGCGAATCGAAGATGAACGAAGTTGTTCTCGGAAGTGTTTCGACTCAGAGCACTACGTGGACCCCGATAACCGTCGGTGTTGCTAACGCAGAATGGTTTTTCCTAGTTGAAACAATTGCGGCGGAACAGCCAAGTTTGATCGGCGTGGTTGTCTCGGTCTCGGATGCGCAAAGTATCAGCGAGAACCGACCGCCGCTTGCAAGGCTGGTTCAATGGATTATTGATCCAAGCCTCGGAATGGACAGCAAGTCAACGTCCGATCCAGCAGCCTCGGGCACAAGTTCCGATAGTGCTACTTCAAGCGGTGCGGCTTCAGGGGCTGCCTCTGGAGGTGGTACATGATGATGCGGCAACTCGTCATCAAACGCGCGGGTTTAACTCTTCTCGAAGTCATCTTGGCTCTTGGGTTGACGGTCGTGGTGATGTTGTTGCTCGGCGGACTGATCGCAATCTACCAGGGAAGCTTGGATATTGGTCGTGATAACGTTCGACAAGCGAGAATCGCTCGAGCAATTCTCGCGATGATTGCCGATGATTTACGCGGCGTCATTCGAAATAGCCAACAAGATGATGCGGCGAGTTTGAAGGCTTTTTTATCGAGCACTTCGTCTGCCCCTGCAGGTGCTTCAGGAGCTCAAGGTGCGAATCAACCTAGTGGAGCAAGCGCCATTACCGGGGCAGCAAGTTCGGGTGGGGCGAGTAGCTCGTCGACAGGAGCTGCATCCGAAACAGCCGATGCGAGCGCGGAAACCACAACTTCGACTTCGACTTCGAAACCTGGTGTTTATGGTTCCGAATCATCGATTGAAATCGACGTTTCGCGGCCTCCACGAATTGAGGAGTACGCGGCTGAAATGGTGAATCCGTTGTCGGGAACTTTGACAGACATCCCCAGCGATATCAAGACCGTCAGTTATTACGTTCAAGCTCCTCAGTTGGAAGGAGTTCAAGATCCTTTGGCCGGTTTGAGTGGTTCCGTTGCGACGGGGGCAGATAGCTCCAGTGCAGGGATCGCAAGTTCGGCATCAATGCAAAACGGTGGACTTGTCCGACGTGCGATAGATCGAGGCGTATATCGATGGGCCGCTGAAAATGGACAGATTACTCAGGTCAACAAAACAGGACAAATCGTTGCACCGGAGATTATCGCACTTTCGTTTTCTTACTTTGATGGCCAACAGTGGACAACCACTTGGGACAGTAGCGTATCGGGGATTCCTTGGGCGGTAAACATTTCGATTTACATGCAACATGCGAAAGCGGCTCGTGAGAATCCGGTCCCAGCAGGTGTATCGATGCTGACGCTCACCAGCGGAATCATGGCAGAATCTGGAATCGAAATGTATTCGATGATAGTAAACATTCCTGGAGCTCAATCGTTGATGACTCCTTCCGAACAGCAATCGACCACAACGACCGATGCTTCCGCAACAAGTGCGTTAGGATTTTGATGATGAAGAACACGAAGAAATCCCTGCAGCCCAACAAAGTTGATCCTAAAGTAGCACGTGCTCAGAGTAACAGTAGCACAGGCTTCCAGCCTGTGAATCGTGAATACACAGGCTGGAAGCCTATGCTACGCAGTTGGAAAGATCGGCGTGCGATGTTGCTGTTGATGGTTCTTCTTGTCGTCAGTGGAGTGTCGCTAACAGCACTTGCGTTTTCGGAATCGATGCTGGTTGGGTTTGAAGAGAGCCTTTTGATGGGACGCTCTGCCCAGGCGCGTGCGGCGGCTGACTCGGGAGTTGCTGCTGTGCGAGTTTTTCTGGCTAACAGCAAATCCGCCCAAAAGGACGCCGGGGGAACATGGAGTAATCCGACGTATTTTCAAGCCGTCAATGTTGTTCCCGATAGTGACCCACAAGAGCTCTGCCATTTCTCGGTTGTAGCGCCTAGCCTGGACGAAGACGGTCGCTTCAGCAGTGTTCGATTTGGTCTGCAGAATGAATCTGCCCGGATCAATCTGAACGCGTTGGTTGTGATGGACAAGGAGCTTGGGACCACCGCAGCTGCAGCTGCCGCTTTGACCGGTAGCAGCAATCTGGGAGATCTTTCTGGAGCAGGTGTACCGAGTGATCTGTCTGCAAGCGGAAGCTCTGGATCGAGTGATTCCAGTCAAGCGAGTCTCGGACGACAATTGTTGATGGGGCTTGAAGGAATGACAGAGGAAATCGCAGACTGTATTTTGGACTTTATCGATGAAGACGATGACGTTCGTGAATTTGGAGCCGAAAGAGAGTATTACGTTGGTTTACAGTCACCTTACAATCCGCCCAATGGTCCGCTTCACTCGGTGGACGAATTGCTGTTGGTGAAAGGTGTGACTCCTGGTTTGCTCTATGGTTTAGACCAAAATCGAAATGGGGTTGTCGATGGCTTTGAGCAATCACAGATAGCGACTTCAACTGCGACAACAACAGCTACTCCAGATTCGTCTACCGATTTGTCTTCTGGATCTTCATCTAGTGGGGCCGCTTCTCCGACTTCGCAATTGGGTTGGGCTGCTTACTTCACAACGATCAGTCGAGAAAAAAATGTTGGCTTCGATGGTACTGCTCGAGTAAACGTCAACGGTACCGACCTAGAAGCTTTGCAGGAAGAACTCAACACGGCTCTCGGAAACGAGGAATGGGCTTCTTACATTCTTGCTTATCGATTGCATGGAGGCACCACGGCAGATCAAGCAGCTCTCGCGGCACTTGTCGGTTCAGGAGCTCTTGGTCAAGGTGGAGCTGGTGGTGGTGTTGGAGGAGGCGGCGGTCGTCCTGGAGGAGGAGGGCGTGGACAAAATGATGGTGACGGTGGCGGCAGAGGTGGGCCTAATGATGGCGGTCGAGGAGGACCAAACGATGGCGGTCGAGGAGGCCAAAATGGCGGCCCCGGGAACGGACAAGGTAATGGCCCGAATAACGTTCCGGATCGAGGCCCTGGACAAGGTCAAGGCCCCGGACAGGGACGAGGTGATGGTCGCGGGGGGCAGAACGACGACCAAGGTGGCGGGCGTGGAAACGGGGGCCCCGGTGGCGCTCGAGGGAATGGAGGCGGAGGAACAAATCGTGGTGGTGGTAGGTCTGCATTTTTAAATCAGGGTTCAAGCTTCATAAAGTTAGTCGCTATGCAAGCTCCCCGTGGTCAAGGCCGCGGTAACGACGACGCAGGCGGTGGACGAGGCGGAAACAATTCAGGTGCGAACGGACCTGGTGGAAACGGACCAGGCCCGGGAGCGGGAGGAAATGGCCCCGGAGGTAACGGTCCTGGCGGAAACGGTCCTGGAGGAAATAGGCCAGGTGCTAATGGGCCCGATGGCAATAATGGCGGTCGACCTGGCGGCGGAAATGGACCTGGAAACAATGGTCGCCCAGGGAATGGCAGGCCGGGGGCCGGTGGCGGGGGAGCTAGCGGAGGTGGAGGAGTTGGTGGCGGTGGTGTTTCTCGGCAAGTGCCTTGGACCAGCAGCGCATTGGAACTTAAAAGTGGAGCTCAGCCCAAAGCAAATTTGAAGCAGGTTCTAGATCTAATCGGTTCAACAATCACGATTACGCAAGGCAACAACTCGACGACCTATAAGTCGCCTTTTGCCGACGATCCGATCGCGATGGCGATTTATCTTCCAACACTTATGGACAAATTAACAACAGTCGACAGCCCAACGATCGCAGGTCGGATTAATATCAATGAGTCGCCTCGCGAGATTCTCGCCGGTTTGCCTGGAATGACCGAGGAACTTTTGGAACAAATCATGGAAGCAAGAGCAGAGACAAGCGAAAGCGAAAACCGAAAGCATGAAACATGGCCGATGGTTGAAGGCTATCTCACGCTCCAACAGATGCGAACCATCCAGCCGCTTGTCACAGGCGGGGGTGATATCTATCGCGCTCAGGTGGTTGGTTACTACGAACAGGGCGCGGCTTACTCGCGTATTGAAGCATGGATCGATTCCTCTAATGCCCATCCTATCGTGATTTCCTATCGTCGGCTGGATCATCTGGGACGAGGCTTCGCCAATGCGACTCTCGGACAACGTGCCATCGATAATCCTCTTCGATCCAAATAAAGCCAGCCAAATAGAACAAGCCAAATAGAACAAGAAAGCGAGTGAATTAAGGTGGGGAAACTGATTGCAGCTGAATGGGACGATCGCGAGCTGAGAATGATCTCGGTCAATACGACCGGGAAATCATTCGTGGTAGACCAAGTTCTCGCGGCACCGTTTCGCGTTGCGACTAATCCAGCAAGGTCGGCTGACGAAGGTGCCGCGGAGCCAGCGATCGCAGCCCCGAGCGATAGCGACATCTCGATTGTCATGCGTCGACTTGTTTCTCAAGTAGGCGGAGCTGGATGCAAAGTCTTCGTTAACATCCCGCGAAGTAAAGCAGAGCTCAGGAATTTTTCGCTTCCACAGGCAGCCGTTGATGATCTGCCCGATATGGTTCGATTTGCAGCGATGCGTCAGTTTGCAAACCTAGGCGATACTTGGCCAATTGATTTCCTGGTACTGCCTAAGAGTCCGGCAAAAGCGTCATCTGCAAATGAGACTTCCGATGCCAGCAAGACTTCCACTGCTTCCGACGACAGTTCGATCGAAGTCCTTGCGACTTCAGTACCGCCATCATTGGTCGCTAGTTTAAGACGCATTTGTAGCGACGCGGGAGTGGAGCTAGCGCATTTAGGACTTCGCCCGGTTTCAACCGCTTCATTGACGATCGCTCCGGAAAAACAAATCGTTGCACCGGAGGAGACTGTATTAGTAATCGACGTTTCGCCTGATGAAGCCGAATTAATTGTGATGGAACGCCATCAAGTGGTCTTCATCCGAACAGTCAGATTGTCTCCGTCGAGTGATGGGTCGCTTCCAAAGTTGCCTGCTGCTGAAGTCAAACGAACCTTGATTGCGGCGATGAACTCGCGAACGGGTATCACCGTTCAGAGAATCATTTTGTGGGGAAGCCATCAAGAGATGGATAGCATGGTCGAAGATTGGGCCGGCGCTGTTTCGCTCCCTATTGAATGTATCGATCCGTTTTCGCTGGTGACTCGCAAGCCAACGAGTGAAAGAAAAGGCACCGACAATCAATCGAGTGATGATAAAGCAGAAATTCAATCGGCAAGGTTTGCACCACTCCTTGGATTGTTGCTTCAACGACAAATCGGAGCTCCGCCGCTTCAAGTGCTCGGACTTACGGTTCGTGAAGCAACTCCACAAGTTACTCCATGGTCCCCTTTGACAATTAACTTCCTCGCACCGAGGCAGCGAACCGTACAGCCTAAGCCGATACGACAATACGCTTTGGGAGCAACAGCCGCGGGATTGCTTTTGGGAGGGGCTGTTTGGTGGTACCGGTCTTCGCACGCGAGTCTTGATAGCGAGATTGCAGATTTGCAATCGCAGGTGTCATCGAAAGACGGACCGATGAAGCTTGCTCAGAAGAATAGCAGCGATTGGCAAAAGATACGCAAATTCTTGGAGGGAGATATTCAGTGGTTGGATCAACTGGAGTATCTGTCTTCCAAAGCGTTACCGCCTGAACAGATGCTGATGGGTGATACTGTCCTGACCATTGAACCCGCAAGCAATCGAGGGATCGTAGGAACCCGTGTTGCATTAAGTTCGCCCGAACTGGAACCCGTTCTCGAAGAAAAACTACGCGACGGCGAGCATCAGGTTGGAGCGAAAGGTGTTAATCGCAGCTCGGATGCGAACACTATTTATCCATGGATTGTTGAACCTGAAGTTGTCGTCAGCCCAAACAAAAACATCGATCCAAATAATTGGAAAGCAAGTCCGTTGAACACACCGAAGGCTACCGAAGACAAAAGTACCATTGAAGTAGAAACCGAGGTGACCAAGTGACACCACGTGAAAAAGTCCTTTCTGTCGGAGTCGCTATCGCGGTCTCATTCGTCGTTGGCAATTATGGCCTCCAATCAATTCGCAAAGGAATGGAAGTTAAATCGAACGAAGTAGACCGACTTAGAAGTGAGCTCACGCGACGCGATACGGTTATCACCGATGGTTTGTTGGATCGATTGAAAATCAATCGCGTTGCTAATGGGTCTCTTCCAACGAATCGAGAGCAGGCGGCGGCTGACTATCGAAGCTGGCTGATCACTTTGATTAACGACGCGGGATTATCCCAATCGAAACAAACATTTATCGGTGATACCGACGAAAAAGGTGTTTATCGAAAGCTGAAGTTCTCCATCTCGGGACGCGGAACGATTGAGAATCTTACCAAGCTCTTGCATCAGTATTACTCGAAAGATTATTTGCACCGAATCTCGCAATTGAAGGTCTCGTTGGTTCCGCGAGAAGCTTACCAATTGGACATCAACTTAGTGAGCGAAGTCCTTGCAATCGATGCTGCATCGGCGACTCAAAAGGAACCTGCAGCAAACTCTCATCGAGTTACCAAATCGATCGAGCAATACAACCAAGCAATCGTTGGTCGAAATCTTTTCTCGCCGGTTAACCATCAACCCAAGCTTGCGGAAGCAGCGAATGCTCAAGCGATTAAGGGAGAATCCATCAGCTATAAGCCAAGCGTTTCCGATTCCGATCCGGGGCAATCCGTGCGATTCGAAATCATAGGTGAGCACCCACCAGAGATGCAAATTGATCGTGCAACAGGAGCTTTAAGTTGGACTCCCAAAGAAACAGGGAATACGGACATCATTATTCGCGCAATCGATAGCGGTTTGCCATCGACTTATGCGGATCAAAAAGTGACTATCGCCGTGAGTGAACCTCCACCACCGGTTGCTCCGCCAAAACCAGAGCCGAAAATGGATGTTGCAGCACAATCGTTCGTGAGTGCTTTGCTAGCCGGTCGGGAAGGTCCTGAAGCATGGGTGCGATCGCGAATGGATGGAAAGACGATCTACTTGAAAAAGGGAGATAAGCTGTCGCTCGGCAGTGTAGAAGGCACAGTACTTAGCGTTGGAGCAAACTACATTGAGCTAGAGACCGATGGAGTCAAATGGACGGTTGGCCTCGATGAGAGTCTCGCCGATGCGTTTCAGCGAATGAAGACCGATTAATTGACAGCACACCGATTGCGAAAGCTTCCCACGTAGCGGCGTCTCTCCGAGACGCATGGGCTGTTTCGCGTCTGCGGAGAGACGCGGCTACGTTTTTTGCACGTCTGCTCAGAGACGCGGCTACGTACTTTCGGAACTTAGATCACACCGCCGTGGACGCGGAACGGAGTCATGTGGTCAGGCTGGTCGAGGAACCAGAATCGCTCCCACTCTTGCACTAACGCTCGAAGGTTTTCCGACGTGTAAATCAGTTGCTCGGCCCGTCGTTGAGGGATTGCCGAGTAGGCTGGAAGAATGCAACCAACCATCGGCATCAGGCTACTGCAAACCAGCAACATCCAGCACAATTGTCGTCGCATAGAAAATTCCTCCTTGAATTTGGAGACCTCATCCTAAGGTCCACCACGATCATTCACTAAACTGTAATTTCATCCGCTAATCTTCGTCAGGCAGGACTTGATCCAATTCTCCAGAGGCTACAGCGGCGCGAATCTTATCCGCGATCGCCGATCCTTCCATCGACTTGACCAAGCTCTCCATCTCTTTTCCGGGCTTGAACGTCACCACAAATTTCTCTGGGACCTCCACCTGGTGGCCCGTCCGAGGGTTTCGTGCTTTCCGTGCCGCTCGTGGTCTGACCTGAAAAACTCCGAAGTTCCTCAGTTCAACCCGACCTTCGACGACCAAGGTTTCGATGATCGAATCAAAAGTCCGCTGTACGATTCGCTTGATCTCAAGCTGCGTAAGCCCGGTTTCTTCTGAAATCGCCTTTACGATCTCCTTTTTCGTCACGACGCTTTCTCCCGTTTGGCTACCCGGCGAATCGCCGTAACTCATTCACTGACTTGTGTTTAGTCGAGGTTCGAGTGTAAGCCTTGCGGAATCGTGCGTCAAGGTCCCGGCAAAATGCTAGGAATCCTGTTCGAAGGTCTATGGGACGATCGAACCCGATCCTGAATCTGCCTGACTATCTCTTTATCGGCCTCCCAAGCCTTACACTTGATTTAATCTGATTAAGCCGCAAAGTTTTACATTTTCTTATTTGCACTGCCGCCGGATACGCTAGCAATCGCACAACTCATTTTGGTGCAGCATCTTCACTCGAGTGACGGGCACGATTCTAGGAAAAGTCAGGAAAGGATTTCAAGTCCCTTCCTTTCGTCAGTTACGATTTCACCGCTTGCCGCCACTCGTCTTGGCGCAGATGGTTGTTTCGGTAGAGTTCGATCAAACGCTCGAGCATGCTGATGTCGCAGCGAAACTGCTCCCCACGCTCGGTGTCGGCCATCCGGCGTGGCGGGTCCCACTGGCGGACCGCAGTGATACTTGGAACGATGTCGATGCCGTCTCGCACGGCTGCGTCTACGGATTCAAAATGGTGGTGTTTGGCGAGGATCGTGCGATTCGCTTCGAGAACCAACGTGAAGCCGTGATCGCCGTAGGCTTCGGAAAAGGCTCCATCGATTGTGATTGCCTTGCCGCTTCTCTTGATCGGCGATTCCCCCGCTTCGATTTTGACAGGAACGTGTCCATTGACGATTAAGCCATGCTCTGGATCGACACCAAATTCTTTCAAGATTTTTTCACAGAACCAAGCCTCATGGATTAGCGAAAAATAGGGATCTTTTGTTTCGTGATGAGGCTTTTTGTCGGCAATAAAATCGCGTTCGAGAGTTGCTATGCGATCTTTACCAAAAAGTGGTGAGCGGGGGCCGCTCCACAAATACCAAAGTAGATCAAGGTGTTGCGGTTGGCGTTGTTCCATCGCTCGAGCCACGATTCTCTCGATAGCATCAAACATTGCGCGGCCCGATAGCGGTTCGCCTTCGATCATCATCGGAAGAAACTCACCTTGCTCGTTACAAGGGACACAACCATGGAAGATCAAATGGTTGTCGCGTCGCAGATACATCGCTCCATTACCAACCAAATAATGCATGTGCTCGGAAAGCTTTTGGCTGTGCGTGAACGAGTACTTGAGCCGTTCAAGGCATTCACGTTCTGCGGCTGACAAAGCATAGGGATCGTCTGGATCGATAGTCGGAAGCAGTTTGTCGCGAAGTGAATACGTTGCGCCATCCACCTCGATCGTTCCACGTTCATGATCAATCTTGTGAAGCAATCGTCGGTGGTCGAGTTTCCATTCCGGATTTCTTGCGATCATTTGCCCTTCTAATTTGAATTGCATGATCGCGGCCGCTTTCTGCATTCTCGCAACCAGAACGTTCGGTCGCATGCCGCTGGATTTGGGCATAAAGTGCTCGGCCGGATCGTCGGCGTATGCGATGCGTACCAAGTGCTCCAGCGGCATGAGAGGAATGCTGTAGCCTTCGTCCAATTGACCAAGGCATCGATACCGCAGAGAAACTCGAAGAACGTGGCAGATCAAAGCCTCGTGCCCAAGAGCGGCACCCAGCCAAGCGGCGTCGTGATTTCCCCAAATAAACGACACGTTCGGTTGATCACGCAAATAGTCGACCACTCGATCGCCTCTCGGACCGCGATCCCAGCAATCTCCACCAATAATTAATTCGTAAATTGCTAGGTTGCGAATCAATCGGCCAGTAATGTGAATGAGATGGAGTGCGCGACCTCGAACAAGCATCTCATCGACAATGGTCTCTACAAACTCACGACCGCGTTCATTGGTTGGCTCGTGAAGCATTTCCGCAAACAAGTCGGCGTACTCGCGAGGGAAAACTTTCATCGCACGTTTTAAACTGTAGCGTGACGCGAGAACGCGCACCAACTCGAACTGATATCGTAGAGTCCGCCGCGCGAAGCTCCGGAGTTCCTCACTGTCTGTCATCGTCTGCTCGAGTCGCAGAGTCATTTCGGCCGGATAAAAGATCAACGTGAGAAACTCTTGGAACTGTCTAGGCTCCATTCGATGCTGAAAAAGTCTCTCGATCAGCGGTCGCAACGTTCCGGACGCGTTATTGATGACATGCCGGAGCTTTTTATCCTCGCCATGAATGTCGCTGATAATATGCACGGTCCCTTTGGGAAGCGTGAGAACTGCAGAGAGCCTCGCGATTTCAGCTAACGCAGAATCGATATTTGGAAACTGCCGCGCCAGCGCCCGCAGCATGGTCAATTCATATCGGCTTGGTGCAGTGATACGGGGCTTTGGCTGGTTAGCCGGCGAGGTCTGGGGAGACATATTCACGGTTACGGAACCTTCAAAGACTAGTAAAGTGTTACCGGCTTAGCGCAATGCTCGAAAACTTTATTGATCGCATGTCGCCCTCAGGACAGCCCAATTCCCCAAAAGTCAAAACAGCAAATCGATAGTGTAAAAGCCAATTTGCAATACTGTAGATGCCTGATCGATGTAAAAAAGGGGGCGACGTTGAAGACGGATACGAAAAATGGCAAGTTAATTTCTTAACTTGCCATTCATTAATTTTTAGTTTGTAAAAACTTTTCTTATCGACGTCCGCCGTATCCGCCTCGATCGCCACGGTCTCCACCGCGACCACCTCCGCCTCCACCGCCACGATATCCGCCACCACCACCGCCGCCGCCGCCACGATCTTCACGTGGGCGAGCTTCGTTGACAGTTAGTCGACGTCCTTCGACTTCTTTGTCATGCAATCCGTTGATCGCATCACGAGCACCGTTTTCATCTGTCATTTCGACGAATCCAAAACCCTTGCTACGACCAGTGTCGCGGTCTTGAATTACTTGAGCGCTGCGTACTGCACCGAACTCAGCAAACATTTCTTCCAAGCTTTGGTTGGTAACACCGTAAGACAGGTTACCGACATAAAGTTTCTTACCCAAAATCCCAAACTCCCAAAAAAACTAACACTAACGTTGCTGCTTGGCTCGCTAAAAAGGCAGGACTTGCGAGCAACTCTGGCGAAAGAGTCAGAAGAACAAACCGATTCCAACGGAATCTAACGCAGCTTGACCTAGCACTTCACCAACCACCTTAGTGTAACGACTTCGCTAGCTTGGCAATATACCTTTTTCAAAAATCTCAGGAATCGTCGTTTTATTTGACAGCTAAGGCCCATTAAAGTGAACGAAAGATGAAATTCCAACCAGTGGACGAGCTAGTGCGTTGATCAGATTGGACTTTAGGTTGCGGAATTCGTAAGAATTCCGACGTTGATGGAAACGGCTGCCCAATTTAAGGCAATCAGATGCCCGACACCATCTGCGCCTGGCAAAGCATGTTGTGCTAAGACGTTCGCGCAAAACAGATCAAATCAGTTCTTTCTCAACGAGCGCGCTCGAATGTGAGTTTGGGGGAAAACACAATTAGCCTCATTTGTGATCGTAACGATACCCTAGGCAGAATCCCTTATGAGCGCTTATCATTCGAACCGGCTGTGCTCGCAATATGGTTTGCGGCTGTTTTTTGACGGTCCTTTTGAAAGTTCTTCGCGCTATGTCAACCGACACGACGAACCCCCTTTCCGTGATTCACGATTCGATACCGCATCGTGCTCCCATGCTATTGGTCGATCGTGTGATTGAGCAAACTGAGAAGCGTATCGTTTGTCAAAAGACTTTTTCGTCTTCGGATTTCTTTGTTCAGGGGCACTTCCCGAACTACCCGCTCGTACCGGGGGTTATTCTCTGTGAATGTTGCCTTCAGAGCGGAGCAATCCTGTTAAGTCAATTCACGCCTAAGGAGGGGGCCGTACCGGTCGCAACTCGATTAGATAACGTGAAGTTCAAGAAAATGGTTCGACCGGGCGACAGCATTCAAATGGAGATCACACTTAACGAAGTTGTCTCAACGGCCTACTTCATGACCGGTAAGGTAACTGTGGATGGCAAGCTGGCTGCTCGGCTGGATTTCGCGTGCACTGTGGCCTCTCCAGAATAAGAGAGTTTGGCTAGGGTTGCTGCTTGCCATTAAGCTTGCGACT
>JAIYDQ010000359.1 GCA_027487375.1 Planctomycetaceae bacterium | reverse complement strand
CATAAGCACCATCGATCACCATGCTGAAGCCCTGGAAAACGATAGGCAGGCATGGGTGTGCTCAAGTCATTACCGCGGGCTTTTGAAAACTTCAGAAAGTCATCTGTCATCACCGAACAAACCAGATGCAAGCCCTGATCGTCAACTCCTGTATTACAGCATCCATCACGAAAGAATCCGGTCATTGGATCCGTACTGCAGGTCCCTAATTCACCACCTAAGACATTTTTCCCCGACTTCATTGCTCGCTCTCCTTAAGGTGCTGAAATGATCCAAACAAAATCCAGTCACTATTCTACCCGCAAATTTCAATTTTCAGTATCGCGGCGGTGGAATCAGCAGAAAGCCGGTCTTGCAAGGATACGGTAGGATTGCCATCCTGATAGCTCAACAAATTTGGTTGAATAAATGTTTGCTGATTTCCGGCAATCGGTTACAAGCCTCTCCTCAATAATGTACACATCGCATGGCTACCAAAACTTCTGAATCTAACAAAACACCTATTCGCTCTGAAGTCGCCGTTGGTGACACGTGGGATTTGAGTTCTCTGTACAAGTCTGATGCGGATTGGGAAAAAGATTTCTCCAAGTTTCAGAAGGAATTCAAAGGCTACGCCGATTTCGAAGGGACCCTCAAGGACTCTCCGGAAGCCATCGCAAATTGTCTCAAGTTCGATCTCAAGCTGGACCGGCTCGCCGAAAAGCTCGGCACTTATGCGTTTCTTAAAACGGCAGAGGATCAAGCCAATAGTCATTACCAAGGTCTTGTTGCTCGCTTTCAAAGCGTGGCCTCGCAAGCCGGGCAAGCTGCCAGCTACATTCGCCCAGAGATACTTGCGATCCCGAAAGCCACCATAGACGAGTGGATTGAGTCGCCAACGCTGAAGCCCTTCAAACTGGTCCTTCAACGAATTGTTCGCTACAAAAAGTACACTCTTTCCCGCAAAGAGGAACGATTGCTCGCGATGCAAAGCGAGATGGCTTCAACCGCTTCCCACACATTTCGACAACTCAACGACGCCGACCTCAAGTTTGGTTCGCTTAAGAATGACGAAGGCCAAACGGTCGAACTCACGAACGCTAATTTCACCAGCTTCTTGCTTTCTCCTGATCGCAAAGTTCGGAAAGCTGCTTTCCATCAATACTACGATGGATTCCAAGCGCACGAAAACACCCTTTCAGCAACACTCCGCGGAAGCATCCACACGGGAGTCTACTACGCCAAGGCGCGTGGCTATGATTCGGCCTTGCAACAAGCTCTCTTTCCCGACAACGTTCCAATTAGTGTTTATGAAAACCTGATCAGCACCGTTCGGAGCCACCTTCCCAGCGTGCATCGCTACTTCGAGATGCGTCGCAAGAAGATGAAAATTAAGACCATTCATCATTATGACACTTACGTTCCGATTCTCGCCGACAATCAGCAGACACACACATGGGATCAAGCCACCGATGTGGTGATGGAGTCGCTGCAACCGCTCGGTAGCGAATACTGCGGTGTCCTTGAAAAAGGTCTTCGTGGTCGATGGTGTGATCGCTATCCCAATGTTGGAAAGCAAAGCGGTGCCTTCAGTTGCGGCACCTACGACGCCGATCCTTACATCATGATGAACTTCAAGCCGAAAGTCTTGAACGACGTCTTTACACTAACGCATGAGGCTGGGCATTCAATGCACAGCTATATGTCTGCCAAGAAGCAGCCCTTCACTTACTACAACTACACGATTTTCGTTGCCGAGGTCGCTAGTACCTTTAATGAGCAGTTGCTTGCCCATCACTTGATGAAGAAAGCAACGAAACCTACCGACTTAGCAGCACTCATTAATCATGAAGTCGACAGCATTCGCGCTACGATTGTTCGGCAAACCATGTTCGCTGAATTTGAAATGCGAACACATGCGATGGCCGAAGCCGGAGAAGCCCTCACGGTTCAATCGATCCGAGCCGTCTATCGCGAACTACTCGATGCCTACTTCGGACCCAACTTTGTCATCGACGACCAGTTGAGCCTGGAGTGTTTCCGCATCCCACATTTCTATCGCGCGTTTTATGTTTACAAGTACTCAACCGGTCTGGCAGCCGCGATCGCCCTATCGCGACGAGTCCTCGAGGGTGGCGCGAGCGAACTGAAAGACTACCTCAACTTTCTATCCAGCGGATGCAGCAAAGACCCGCTCGACCTGCTTAAAGGTGCCGGAGTCGACATGACTACCCCCGAACCGATTGAAACCGCACTCAATCATTTTGGAACGCTTGTAAAACAACTTGAAGAGTTGGTGTAAACGAGCAGGATAGTCAACAATACCGTAGGACTGGACCGAAGTCCCGTCCACCTACACGTTCGGGACAATGGTCCCAAACTACCTTGCTACGATACCCCAACGCCATGCTTTGCCCAACGTTTTAGCAGTTCAGCCAAATGCTCTACGGCTAACACCATTTGATCCAGGCATGCGAATTCGGTCACGGCGTGGATATTGTGTTGACCGACTGACAAGTTAGGTGTTGGTAGTCCCATCGCTGTTAACAACGAACCGTCGGTGCCTCCGCGAACGATTGTTCGTTGGCATGATACACCTAGTGCTTTGTATGCATCTTCAGCGTATTGAACCGCTTCGGGAAGCTTGGCAATTCCAGCCGCCATGTTGCGATATTGTTCTCTCGTTTCTACATCGATCTGAAGTCCCGGCATTTGCAAGGTGACTTCCTCACCGATACGTTCCAGAAGTAATTTGTATTCATGAAGCCTGGCTTCGTCGAAATCACGGAGGATCAATTGGACGGTTGCTTCACCGACTCCCGCGTGGAGATCATACGGATGAAGAAAGCCTTCACGGCCTTCTGTGGATTCGGGCGAGAAACGATCTGTTGGAAGCAAATCGACAAACATGGCTGCGGCACGCACAGCGTTGATCATACGTCCTTTAGCAATTGCCGGGTGAATGTTGGAGCCTTTGAAACGCACGATTGCCATATCAGCGGAAAAAGTCTCTTCGTCAATCTGACCTTGATCACCACCATCAAGCGTGTACCCAACCAACGGTGCAATCGGTTGGTCACCCAGCGAATGGGTAGCAAGCTTTTCTAAAGTGATGTGTCGCGTGCCTTGTCCGATTTCTTCGTCGCAAGTGAAGAGAATGCGAACAGGTCCGTGCTGGATTTTGCACTCCTCTTCTTGCTTGTTTGTAAGAAGCGAAGCCAACTGCATGATCACAGCGACACCTGCCTTATCATCGCCGCCGAGCAACGTCGTTCCGTCTGTGACTACTAATGTTTTTCCGATCAAATTTGCCATGTCAGAGCAACTTGCTGGATCAATGACAACACCAGATGAACCAAGCTTGATAGGCTTCCCATCGAAGCTGTCGATCACGTGTGGCTTTACGTTTGTTCCGGGTGCTTCTGGCGAAGTGTCAACGTGCGAATTGAGAAGCACCATCGGGGCATCAGCAAATTCTTGCGAAGAGGCAGGAATCGTAGCCCAAACCATCCCGTGCTCGTCCAACACGCAATCCCGCAGGCCCATGGCTAGAAGCTCTTCATGAAGCAATTTTGTGAGCACCAACTGCGATGAACTGCTTGGATACGTTTCGCTGCTCGGATCCGCAGAGGTACCAATTTGTACGTAACGAAGAAAGCGTTCAAGAAGCGGACTACGGATATCGATGGTCATGAAAAATTTCTAAAGGAGAAAACGAAAACTCTAAATGCTGTGCTTGTCGATAAAGATTCTATGTCATCATTCGCCGCAGTTCGATAGCGTCAGCAGCATCCTTTGGACGATCTGTTGATTCTTTATTGCGCAATAGCATTTCAGGGGAAATCACCGGCACTTGCAGTCCGTCCAAGTTAACGTAAAGGCACGTAGACTCCACCTCGGCGAATGTCACGCCATCGATCTTGGTAAGAATATCGATACGTAAAGGAGGGCGTCCCAACATCAAGATCTTACCAGAAACAAGTAGTGGCTTATGTGATTCGGGAAGCGTCTCAGCGAATCCAAAATCATTTAAAACACTTCTGACCAATTTCTCGTTTTCATCGGAAACAGCAACCAAAAAATCGATGTCACCCGTCACTCTTGGGTTTCGATAGAGGTTGTAAGCGTATCCCCCAATCATCACAAATCGCACGTTCGCGGAGATCATCAATCCGACAAATTCTTTGAAGTCGGGGGGAAGCTGCATAGTAAGGTTCCATCAATTGCATGAAGATTCGGAATCGCTCCTCGTACGTTAACTGATCGTCATCAACGCGTTCGGCATTTTCGGCATCTTTGAAGTTATCAAATACTCGGAGCGTTTTATCCATAAACCAAATGCCTTCATTGCGAGTCGACTTTTAACCTTCGAACTGACTGCGTTTGATATCAGTATAGCTCACCTGGGTTTTACTTAAACGCGAGTATCAAATCAACAATACGAATGACCAGAGTTACTTGGTTTCATTTCCTTTGGAAGGCTTCTTGACCGCTGTTGCTCGGTGGAGAGCGTGCTTCCCAAACTTTTTGGCAATCTCGTCTGTGACTTTATCGATGCTCTTTTGTTGTTCTCGTTCTGGTTGGTCGAACAAATCTAATTGGACTAATCCATCAGAACTTAGATTGGATACGCCGAAACCAATTAACCGAATTGGCTCCCGGTCATTCTGACGATGGTTAGTAAAAACCTGCAGGGCTCCTTCAAGAAGCTCCTTTGTAATGTTTGTTGATCGATGGAGCGTGAGAGAACGAGTTACGGTTTTGAAGCTTGCGAAACGAATCTTGAGTTCGATGGTCCGTCCAATTTTCTCGGATCGCCTGAGCCGTTGGCCGACTTGTTCAACCAGTAAAACTAACCAAGCTTTTAAGTCCTCTGTGTCGCGTAAGTCTTCCGCGAAGGTAGTCTCGTTCGAAATCGACTTGGCATCGCGATCTGGTACGACAGCTCGATCGTCGATCCCATGGGATAGCCTCCAGTAATGCTCAGCAGAAGTCCCGAAGAGTTCTTGAAGTGTATCAAGCGACATGCATCGCAATTGACCAATGGTTGAAATGGCAAATCGCTTGAAAGTCTGTTCTTTCACTTTACCAACGCCCCAAATTCGGCTAACTGGTAACGGATCCAGAAAGGCCTGTACCAGTTCAGGCATGACAATTACGAAGCCGTTCGGTTTTTCAAGGTCACTGGCGATCTTAGCCACGAATTTGCTTGGAGCAACTCCAACGGAGGCAGTCAAATTCAACCTTTCTCGAACCAGCGATTTGATCTCTCGACCGATGTGAACCGCTGAGCCCTTTGCCTTCTCGCTCCCGGTCACATCCAAGAATGCTTCATCCAGCGACAGGGGTTCGATGATCGGCGTGAACTCTTCGAAGATTTGCCGCAGTTCTTTTGAGACCGATGCGTAGTAGTCAATGCGGGGCCGAATAAAAATCGCATTTGGGCAGAGTTGCTTGGCGCGATGAGCAGACATCGCGCTGAAGATACCAAACTTTCGCGCCTCGTAACTGGAAGCGGCCACAACGCCGCGACCGTCTGCCGATCCACCTACGATGACTGGCTTTCCGATCAACGAAGGATTATCGCGTTGTTCTACTGATGCATAAAAGGCATCCATGTCGACGTGCACAATCATTCTTCGATCATAGCGGATTCCTGTTGCTACTGCGAGCTAAAGAAATCGCAGATTGCGATTGGCGTGTCACACGTGAGCATGTTGCACCACTATTTAGCTGGACCAGACATCGGTGGGTTCTCGTAAAACTTGCCGTTGTCGATCATTCTTGGATCGCCAGTGCGATTCAATTCATCGAACAAGCGTCGCTCCATTTCGACTTTTACTTTTGCATACGCAGTCTCATTCGCGACGTTCTTAACTTGGTCGGGATCCTTGCTTAAGTCATACAACTCTTCACGAGGTCGCTTGCCATAGGCTTGCTCGAAATAGGGTTTCCACTTGGGGTTATCGCGTTGAGTAACCAGCCAAGCTTTTGTTGGACCAGCATCTTCGTCTGGAAACGTAGTAAAGGTGTTTTCGGTAAGTTCTTCAACAGATGGCGTATCACCTTCCGATATGCGATATGGATCACCTTGTGGCCATCGGTCTGGCTGAAAGTTAACGATGTAGAGAAAGTCTTGCGTTCGGATAGCTCGTTGCGGGTATGGCATGTAATCGGATCGTGCTCGATCAACGTGGCGTTCGCGTCCAATGAAAATAGCATCCCGCGACGGGTCTACTTTTCCGGAGCGATCGCTTTGCAGTAGTGGCACAAGACTTTTTCCGGTCATCGTTGCTGGGATTGGGACGCGTGCTGCATCAAGAAATGTTGGGGCTAGGTCGGTCAGACTGATAAGGTCATCAATGACTCGCCCACCTTTCGCTCTGCCCCATCGCACGGCCAATGATACGCTGGAACCGAAATCGTAAAGGTTACATTTTCCGTGGGGGAATCCAGGTGGTCCGTGGTCGCCACTTGCGACGATAATCGTGTTTTCAAGTTCGCCGATCTCCTCTAATCGCTTCATCAAGATGCCTAGCGAAGCGTCCACCGCTTGCACTTCTCCCAGATAGTCCGCAAAGTCTTCGCGCACTTCGGGACAATCAGGCAGAAATGCTGGAAGCTTGCCTTGAAGCGAATCTGGATCGATTCCCCATAACTTTTTTCCTGAGCCTTTGATCCACTTGCGATGTGTATTAGTCGGGCCAAACCAATAGCAGAAGGGTTGATCTGGCTTTCGGTCTGCAAGGAACGCGTTGAAGTTTCCAGAGACTTCTGAGTAGAGTTCTTGCTTGCTTGCATCAATGGACTTCGATGCGTCGCTTGCTTTGGTTACGTTCTCTGAGAACTGATTAAATCGTCTTCCTCGTTTTTCATAGGCAAAACGTTCGCCTCCATAAGGAGCGTTGCTGGGCTTGCCTGGCCCCCATACCTTATGCGATTTCCCAATATGGTAGCCCGCGTCTTTCAGTAACAATGGATACGCAGGAATCGATTCATCCCATACGGCTCCCAATAGAATTGATCCTCGACCAGTTCTCCAAAAGTGTTGCCCCGAAAGCAAAGCACTTCGGCATGGGGTGCAGCTGGGAGCCGAAACAAACGCGTGTCGAAACAACACGCCTTCGGTCGCAAGACGATCAAAATTTGGTGTTTTGACGATGTCGTTGAAGCTCCCGGGGCCATCGATTTTCCCATAGATGCTTGCACATCGCCCCCAGTCATCCGCAAACGCGAAGACAATATTCGGTTGCTTATCATTGGCTGACAATTGATTCGATAAGCCAAACAGAGAAACATAAATGAAGGCGAAAGCTAACGTTCGATACGCAAACATGAGAGGGCTTTCAAAATCGAATTGAGAGAGAATACGGGAGGGGAAAGACGTAATCACTATTGCGATACGTTCGTATGGATGGCGGGTTATACTGAGATCGACCTTTCAGCTTGCGGATTCTGTTAAGGTTTCGAGCCAGGCTTTAAAGCGACAGTGCCTATAGCTACTTTCTCTTAGCCAACTTCCTTCCATTCTAATGCCCAATAGGAGCTTCGACATGCGTTTTGCCTTGCTTTTCTTTTTAATCTCCGTAGGAGTTGGTCGATTCAATGCATTCGCCATCGCTGCGGAAAAGCCGAATGTGCTTTTGATCTGCGTCGATGATTTGAAGCCGAATCTTGGGTGTTATGGTGACCCTCTAGCAAAGACCCCGAATATCGATCGACTTGCTCAGCGAAGTTTTTTGTTTCAGCGTGCCTACTGTAATCAGGCCGTTTGCTCACCTTCGCGAAACGCTTTGCTAGTCGGACTGCGACCGGAAACGCTTGGAATATATGACCTACCGACCAATTTTCGGAAGTCGCGACCGGATGCGGTGACGATGCCGCAGCTGTTTAAGACAAATGGTTATCACTGTCAGGCCCTCGGAAAGCTTTTCCACGTTGGCCATGGTAATGACGAAGATGCAGCATCTTGGAGCGTTCCTTATTTTCGCCCTATGAAAGGTGGATATGCAAAGCAAGAGAATTTGAAAGGTGGCCGCGCTAAACCAGGTGAGGCGCCAAAGGGTGCTGCTTATGAACGAGCAGACGTTGCTGACAACACCTATACCGATGGTCAAATCGCCGACGAAGCAATCAAAAGAATCGAGGCACTCAAATCGGAACCGAACAAACCGTTTTTTCTCGGTGTTGGTTTCCTCAAACCCCATCTCCCGTTTTGCGCTCCTGAGAAATACTGGAAGATGCATGACGAAACTAACTTTGAAACGGCTCCCGTTCGCGTTGATCCGAAAGATGCACCATCCTATGCGGGGCAGCGTGGTGGGGAGTTGCGATCCTACGCAGGAATACCTGCAGACGGAGACTTACCCGATGCATTACAAAAGACATTGATTCATGGCTACTACGCAAGCACCAGCTATATGGATGCGCAAGTCGGTCGCGTGCTTGAAGCACTCGAGAAAGCGGACCTCGCCAAAAACACAATCGTTGTCCTTTGGGGGGATCACGGCTGGCACCTTGGAGATCACGGCTACTGGTGCAAGCACACGAACTTCGAGCAAGCCACTAGAATTCCAATCATCGTTGCCATGCCACCAGCAATGGGTGGCTCTACCGGTTCCAAGCAGGATGTATTTGTCGAATCAGTCGATATCTATCCGACGCTTTGCGAGCTTGCCGGTTTGACACCACCGTCGAATCTAGATGGACGCAGCTTCGCCAATCTTCTCAACAATAAACCTTACCAACCCAAAAACTATATCAGCCACGTTTACCCACGCGGCAGTAAGCTTGGTCGAGCAATCCGAACCTCCCAGTATCGATTGGTTGAATGGCGAGATTTTTCAGCGCCTGAAGAAGTCGTTGACCTGGAGCTCTACGACTATCTGAAAGATCCTGCGGAGACTGTTAACATTGCAAGCTCGCAGCCACAAGTGGTTGCCGAACTCCAAAAGATTCTTGCCACTCATCCTTCTGCAAAGCCTCAAATCAAAGAGAAGTCACCGCAGACAAGCCAACCATCGAAGCCATCTCAAGATCGACGCACGATGTTCCTGAAACGCGACATCAACAAAGATGGTTTTCTAAGTCGCGAAGAGTTTCTCGACAAGCAACCAGACCCAGATAAAGCTCCCGCGAGATTCCCCAAGTTCGATGTCAACAAAGACAATCAACTGAGCGAAAGCGAATTTGTGGGCTCTGGGAAATAGTAAGTTGCAAGGCAATAAAAAACGGTGGCATGGTTGAAACCATGCCACCATGAATGATTTTCAGTTACCAACCAAGTTGCTGCATCTTTTCAAGACGCCAGTATTACCGTGTCTCGGAGAGACACAGCTACGTGATCTATCTCAGATTTTACAGATCTGATTACTTAGCTACATCCGAGGCTATTACCGCAGTTGTGGCATAGGTAACAGTTACCGTTTCGAACGGTGATCGCTCCACAGCTATCGCAAGCAGGTGCATCGCTTTGGAAGCTTGCAAATTGCTCATCGCGAACTTGCGGCTTCTTCGTAGAGGCACTCGAGCTTACTCGATCTGGCGATGTTGGCTTCGACAGCGGTGACACACCACTTACGCCAACGAATCGGGCCTGCGTATAAGCGGTTTCGGAAGCGAAACCGGATGCCACTTCTGCACCGTTGCCGTTTACAGCAACTTTCGAAAGAGTAGGCATCGACTTCTTCGACGATTTATCGCCATCTTCGCCGTACGGACCTGCTTTTGCTTCTGGTGGAAGGAAGGTCAATCCGAGCCAACGGAAAATGTAGTCCACGACACTCTTCGCGATACGAATCTCTGGGTTCGTTGTATGTCCCATTGGT
>JAIYDQ010000232.1 GCA_027487375.1 Planctomycetaceae bacterium | reverse complement strand
GAAACACCTCCAACGCGTGGCTCAGGATCTTGAGCAACCGCAATTGACTCTAGTCCGTTCGACAGCCCGAAAGGGACGAGGGCAAAGGCGACCATCGTAAGGATTGTGAAAAAACCTCGAGATGCATCTGCTACTAACGAAGCGAACCGAAAACGATTCGATGAAGAATTAGTCTTGCGAGCCTGTAGGGGATTCATCGTTGGAAGATAAGCCAAACCAGTGAGGGAACGCCATAGCCCTGATTTCGAGGATCGCACGGCAATTGCAAAAGTATAATTCGCTGTGACCGGACAGGTCAACGAATCCATCTCCTTTTTGAAAATTTAAGCC
The DNA here is from genome assembly GCA_027487375.1 of Planctomycetaceae bacterium. Taxonomy (GTDB): domain Bacteria; phylum Planctomycetota; class Planctomycetia; order Pirellulales; family Pirellulaceae; genus JAIYDQ01. The sequence continues at coordinate 7,042 of JAIYDQ010000232.1, read as the reverse complement.
GTCTTTCCAGCTTTAATACCGGCTGTAGTTTCGGGACCAGTGTCCCGAATAATCACCGGACGGGGCGATGGTCCCATCCTACGGTCGAGGGGGGGCCCTGTTGGTCTAATCTTTGCTCAGCGGGCCACAATCGAAGCCGCAAAAGGTTATCTTCACTATTTGTACTGAATGTGCCTGATTTTCGGGCATATCGGAGTGGGTTTCGGCGCAAATAAAGGCTAATCTCTGCTAAACTCGTTTCGGCTTTTGGCGAGACGGGCTGAGTCGTCCATATTTTTTGATAGGTTTTGTACGATGACAAATGGGCCAAGCATGGCACAGACCAGTAGTTCTTCATCAAGTAACTCGACTGGTAGCTCGAATGGCACGGAGGATGGAGCCCCAGACTCGCTAGTAGCCGCAAAGGTCGAATCTGCAAGTAACATCCTAAACGGATACGATACAGACGGCTTTTATGATGAGATGTTTACGGTGGCGGGTAAGCCTCGACCAAGTGCCGAACGCTTAGTGCAAAGGTTGGCGACGCTCGACAAGGTCGAGATGCAGAAACGTCAGAAGGCTGCCGACCATGAACTCATTAATATGGGTATCACCTTCAATGTTTATGGTCACGAAGCTGGAACAGAAAAGGTCTGGCCTTTTGATTTGATTCCGAGAATCTTGGACGCCACGGAGTGGGCCGAAGTGGAAGCGGGGCTCAAGCAGCGCATTCGCGCGTTGAACATGTTCATTGATGACATGTATCACGACCAAAAGATTATTCGCGACAAAATTGTCCCTGAGTATATGGCTCAATCGAGCAAAGGATTTCTGACGCAAATCAAGGGGATGAATCCTTCGCGGGGCATTTGGTGTCACATTACGGGAACCGACTTGGTTCGTGCTGCCGACGGAAAGATTTACGTCTTGGAGGACAATTTGCGATGTCCATCCGGGGTGTCATACGTTCTTGAGAATCGCGAAGTGATGAAGCGGACTTTTCCGCAGCTCTTCGATGGTCAGTCGATACTTCCGGTGGAAAGCTACCCCGAGCAACTTCTTAAGATGCTTCAGTATGTTGCCCCGGAAAATGTTCGCGATCCGAATGTGGTAGTCCTCACACCGGGGATTTATAACTCGGCTTACTTCGAGCATTGCTTCTTGGCACAACAGATGGGGGTCGAGTTGGTTCAAGGCTCCGATCTCGTTGTCAATAACGGTTACGTATGTATGCGTACGACTCGAGGCCTTTCGCGTGTGGACGTGATCTATCGTCGTGTTGATGATGACTTCTTGGACCCGAGTGTGCTACGTCCGGACTCGACTCTCGGCGTGAAGGGACTCATGGAGGTCTATCGCAACGGTCGTGTTTCTCTAGTGAATGCACCAGGGACCGGCGTTGCGGACGACAAGGCTGTTTACGCTTATGTACCGAAGATGATTAAGTATTATCTCGGTGAAGAGATGTCGCTTCCCAATGTGCCAACCTATTTGTGTGGCGACGATACCGACTGTAAGTATGTCCTCGATAACATCGCCGATTTGGTAGTCAAACCAGCCAACGAGTCAGGAGGCTACGGGATTCTGCTAGGGCCAAGAGCGTCCAAGGACGAGCTGATTAAATATAAGGAGCTCATCAAAGCAAACCCAAGAAACTATGTCGCCCAACCGATGCTGGCTCTTTCTCGGGTTCCGACTCTTTGCGGTGACCGTCTGGAAGGCCGTCACGTGGACTTGCGGCCCTATATTCTCTACGGTGAAGATATCTACGTGTTGCCGGGGGGGTTGACTCGTGTGGCGCTTGTTAAGGGCTCGCTTGTCGTAAATTCCTCTCAAGGGGGAGGAAGTAAAGACACGTGGGTCTTGCAAAATCACAAGAACTCATGAGTGTGCAGAATATGGCACAAAGGTGCGTTTCGCGATACTGTTCCCGCAAGCGCCCAGTTAACATTTCGCGAGACTTCGTACTCATGTTCAGTGAAATGGCACTCGTGCTCGTTTCGAACACGATGCGTTCGCAATCCGACCAAGCACGAGTACGATTACGAGTACCTGCGTAGGCCCGAGTACGAGTACGAAAATGCAGGTACACTGATTTTTCAAGTGGGACGCGATCTGACGTGTTCCGGATCATCAAACTTCCCGTAGGTCACGACACTGCCAAAGTACTAAAGGACATTCCCGTTTACGATAGCCCTTATCCAATTTTGTCCTAGGCACTCCCCGCTTTTCTAGATATTCTTTCCGTATGTTATCACGAGTTGCAGAAACGATTTTTTGGATGAGTCGCTATACCGAGCGGGCGGAAAACGTCGCTCGGTTTATTGACGTCACGTTGAGCTTGGCTCTCGAACAAGGTTTGTCGATTCAAGGCCAATGGGACCCGCTGATCTACACCACCGGCGATCAAGAAATTTTCTACGAGCGATATGGGGCTGCGACTCAAGAAAACGTAATCAAGTTTCTTACCTTCGATCTAGAGAATCCCAACTCGATCCTGTCGTGTTTGCGAATGGCTCGTGAAAACGCCCGGACCAGTCGCGAAATGATCAGCTCGCAAATGTGGGAGGAGCTGAACAAGTTTTATCTCTTTGTGCGCGATGCACGAAACGATTCTTATGCGTTGACTTCGCCGTATGAGTTCTTTGGTCGAATCAAGCAAGCGGGCTACTCGCTCGAAGGCGTTACTACAGGGACCATGTCACATGGCGAGCCTTGGCATTTCAGTCGCTTAGGAGCTTTAGTCGAACGAGCCGATAAGACATCGCGGATTCTGGATGTTAAGTATTTCTTGTTGCTGCCAGAGGCACATGACGTTGGAACGCCGATCGACATTATGCAGTGGGGCTTGTTGCTCAAGAGTGCCAGCGCGATGGAGATGTACCGAAAGCATTACGGACGATTGGATCCCAAAGCAGTTGTTGAGTTCCTTATTCTGAATCGCGATTTTCCACGTTCCATTCATTTCTGCATTCGACGCGCAGAGCAGTCGCTCCTGGCAATCACCGGTGGTCGCGAGGGAACCTTTGCCAATCGCGCCGAGCAACGATTAGGTCGGATGCGAGCTGCTTTGGATTTCGTGTCTATCGACGAGATTATGTCGCAAGGCCTTCACGAGTTCGTCGACAACTTCCAGCTCGAACTAAACGAAGTTGGCGACGCGATCTACGAAACGTTTTTCGCCGTGACGCCACTCGGTGAACGCGTCTAGCAGCGCCAACGCGATGCCGTCTACTCTCAGCACAATAGTCGGCATACGTTCGGGGACTGCCCAGCTTAGTGTTTCAGTCAGTTCGCGCGCGTGCTCAATGAAATGGTGCTCGTACACGAGCTATTGTCGACTGCAATCCAATCGAGTACGAGTACCGGCTTATGCCTCAGTTCGAGTGCGAGAAATCTTCTTACACCAAGCCACGGCTTTTTCAGGTTGGGATAACACTTTCGAAAAACGAGGTAGGTTTCGAAGTCGGTATCAAGCCAGGCAATGCGAGGGAAGTCGTCGCTATCCATCGAAATGCATGGGTGCCGTACGAAAGCTCTCGCGGGCAGAAGGAAAAAATCGATCTTGACTTGGCTGATCGATTGAATTCCATTGAGGAATATTCGGTTTGTCGCACGGCGAGAAGGATATCACCCGATCATCGGTCAGTATGCTGATGGTTCCCTCGATGTAGGGCGTGATGCAAGCCAACCGAGGACAATAGCATGTCCTTGGGACCAATGGATTGAGCCCAGGAGCATCTCGGGGGTGTCGCAATTGCCGACCATTCCGTTAGGTGCTTCGGTTATGGAGATCAAACATGTTAGTACTTTCTCGCCGCACCAATGAAACGATCCGTTTCCCGCAATTGGGAATCGCAGTGTCGATTGTCTCAGTTAGAGGTAACCGAGTCCAAGTAGGAGTTGACGCACCCCCTGAGATTCATGTCCTCCGGCAAGAGCTTGAGGCAACTCCCGCAAACGGCGCGGTAACCGCTCTTGTCGAATCGTCGGTGACTCCCAGCGGAACCCAAGCGGCTCCTTCCTCACGGTCTAGCGTCGAAAAAGATAGGCACGATTTCAGGAATCGATTGAATCAAGCGACCCTTGGATTGCATCTTGCCCAAAAGCAACTCGCCTCCGGACACACAGAAGCGGCTGACAAATCATTAGCAAACGCGTTGGCCAAATTGATGGAATTGGAGAAGGCTTCGTCGCAGAACAATACAAGCCCCCGTAAACCGATTCGATTGGAAGCGTATTCGGCAAACGTCAAACTACAGCAAGACACGCAGGCGAAGCAATCCGCCGAGGGTCAGGTAGATGGCGATTGCGTAACCGGGGTAACTCGGGGACCTATCGACGTTTTGTTGGTCGAAGACGATCAGAACGAGCAAGCGTTGATGCGTACGTTGCTGGAGATGGAAGGCTATCGCGTCCATACAGCAAATAACGGTGTGGAAGCTCTTCGATGTCTGGAGCACGTGACTCCGCAGTGTGTGCTTTTGGATATGATGATGCCTGATTGCGATGGTCCAGAGACTCTCGAACGCATGCGCGCGATTCCTGTTCTTGGGGAGTTGCCAATTTTTGCAGTCAGCGGGACTTCCCCTGAGTCTGTCGGGTTATCAATTGGAACTAATGGTGTTGACGATTGGTTTCCCAAGCCGCTGAACGCATCGCGACTTGTTCAACAAATGCGGGACCGAATCACGACTCTTTGTTCGTGAACAGGCTTGCGAAGGCGTGCCCATTTAGATGAACGCGAAGCGATATGGCTTCCGCGTCTGCACCGCCCGGATTGACCTTCATCAATTTGAAGCGTGTGCGATTGCCCCGACTTTTTGTCTGAACACGTAGTCTCGACTCTCCGAGGCGAGTCGCCTGGTATTCGTCTCTTCGAGGCGACATTCCTCTCCCTTTCGGAGAGGCGGCAGAAGGACCAACGCCTCGCTCGGGCATTTCCGCGAGACTGTTGAAACGGCATCGTTTCAGCATGAACAATTTGCAGGTTCTTGACGCTACTCACGAGTGATAAGGCGATAGAAGGGCCTCGTGCTCGCCGCCGGATTCATTGAGAAAACTAATCGGTTTAGATAGTACTATTAAATTTCCTTCGCGTGGCGTAACGCTTACACTTTTGAGGTTATGGAAAAACCATCATCAGCGGAGGACTAGCATGTTTACTGAATCGCAGAAGAAAAGTCGAGGAAAAGCGTTAGCTGAAGCCTTCTTTTATCGCATGGATCGCGAGTTAATTGCGTCACTGAGTAAAAAGCTCGATCGCGATGAAAAAATCCGATCCTTTGGTGCAGTAACGGGGATTCGTGATCAGAAAGTCCTTGAGTATTTTGCCGACGCGGGGTTCGAGTTATCGACTCTGACAGCCTTTATTTGGGCACCGATGGTTTTTGTCGCCTGGGCTGATGGGAACGCGGATCAGCTAGAGAAAGCAGCCATCCTTGAAGCCTTGCCAAACAAGGGTGTTTCCCAAGAGACTGCGTCGATGATGATCGCACATGAGTGGTTCGCGAAACGCCCAACCGAAGAACTTTGGAGGATATGGGAAGAGTTCGCAGTCGCCTCATTGACGGGCATCAATTCCGACGAACGCGAGGCAGTGATGGATGAGATTGTTGATTTATGTTATGAGGTGGCTCATGCATTCGGAGGGTTTATGGGCTTTGGAAAAGTATCGCAAGCTGAATCAGAAGTTATCGATCGAGTCATCGCGTCGCTCAAGCCAATCGAGGCACTTGATAGCTTAGCAAAGAACCTTGAAGTGTAGGTGCAGGAAATTTCGTGATCACGTGGCTTGAAGATTGTAAAGCCTTCGTGGTTTATTGATTCGTGTGGGCATTCTGAAATAAACGGATAAATCTTTGAATTGGCTTAACTACCATCATTTGCAGTATTTTTGGGTTGTCGCTAGAGAGGGGTCCGTTGCGCGGGCTAGCGAAGTGCTGCACGTTACCCCTGCGACCATCAGTATCCAGCTTAGAGATCTCGAGAAGTCGCTTGGCGTAGACTTGTTCAGGAAATCGGGGCGGGGCTTGGTGCTTACCGAGATGGGGGTTGCCGTTCAAACGTACGCGCAAGACATCTTTTCGACAGGCCAAGAACTACTGGATATGGTCAACGGTCGACCTGTGGGTGGGCCGATGGTTCTTCGAGTCGGAATCAAGGATGTAATGCCGAAGCTAGTGGCCTACCAGCTGCTGGAGCCGACTTTGCAAATGTCGGAAGACGTTCGTTTGTTGTGCTTCGAGGGAGACATTACTAAGCTGATCGCAGACCTTGCGATTCATAAGCTAGATGTGGTTTTGTCTGACACTCCTATCGATCCGACAATGAAGGTTCGTGCATATTCCCATTTGCTTGGGGAGTCAGACGTCGTACTAGTCGGTTCCAAATCACTTGCCAAGAAGTTCCGGACTGGGTTTCCACAATCGATAGCAGGCGCACCACTCCTGCTCCCCATGAAGAACACGATCTTGCGTCGATCGATTGATTACTGGTTCGAAGGCTTAGACATCCGGCCGAAGATTGTGGGTGAATTTGACGACAGCGCGATGCTAAAAATCATGGGCAGTAAAGGCGTTGGTATTTTTCCGGTCGCAGGGGTAATTCGGAAGGAAGTAGAAGCCATGTATGACGTGGAGCTAATCGGTACCATTCCAAACATCACTGAAAAGTTCTATGCGTTGTCCGTGGAGCGTAAAGTAAAGCATCCAGCGGTTCTCGCTATTTCCGAAGTCGCTAGAAAGAATCTTTCAACCCGCGTTTAGCGTTTGCAAAAAAGCATATATTCAGGATCACTCTGAGTGTACTTGCAAGCAGTGACGAAGAGTAAGACAGAGCGATTCCGGATTATTCTGACAATAGCTTCTCCAACTGGTCTAAAAAGCAGGGGCTCTTTGCATCGCAGTTGAGCTTCATTGCCACTCTAGTACCTTAGGGTTGTCGAAGCGTTCTTATTGAACGATTTTAAAGTCAGAATCCCTTTCTGATGCGTGAATTGTCATTGGACTGGTACTTGGTCCGGATTTGACTTATGGGTAGCTGAATTCGCAAGGATTGTTTG
>JAIYDQ010000301.1 GCA_027487375.1 Planctomycetaceae bacterium | reverse complement strand
CGTTACCGATCATTTCACAAGCCCGTCGCATGACGATTTCGGTGACTTCCTGAGCTCTTGCGATCGCTTCGATTTCTCGCTCATCTTTTTTACGTCGGTCCAGAATTCCCCAGTCTGGGTCGCAAGCAATCTCGATTCCCTGTCGTCGTAGCATTTCGACAAAAATCATTGGCAAACTTCGATCCGCGACGACATTGGTGACTCCAGAGCGTCGCAAGCATTCGGCTGCAGCTTGAGCGGTCGCGACTTCGCGATCTCCTGAAAGACCATCTGCCGGAGCAAAATCTTTAGGTGAGTAAAACGATTTTGCATCTGCCTTCAGCTTTGCACGCTCGATCTCGATATCGCGAAGGATGAGCTTGCTCTCGACAGTTCCGCTGGCATCTGGAATTTCCAGTAAAGCAACTGGATCACCTACTAAAAAGCGAATCCGTCGGTAGAGCGAGGCATTTAGTGTCGGAACGCCCGCCATGATTCGGGCTGATTTCTTCGAAGAATCCATTTTACTTTATGCTTGAGGAAGTCGGGATCGCTATCGTAACAAAGTGACCGGGTGCATTATACTGCGGAAAATCTTTCTTATGGAAAGTCACCCTTCGTGCCTGCGAAGGAAATGCGACGCCTTGCGATCCAGAGATACTCCGAGCTTTACTTTTTCAGCATGCCTCATCCCGTTCAGTCATTTTTGTACCAGTATATCCCGGCCTTAGAGTCGCTACGGGACTACCGATTATCTTACCTGAAGCGAGATCTCTTTGCCGGTCTGACGGTCGCCGCGGTTGCGGTCCCACAAGCGATGGCGTACGCAACCATATTTGATATGCCAGTCGAGCTTGGGCTTTTTACTGCTATCGTGATGACCGCCGTAGGAGCACTTCTCGATTCTTCGAAGCAATTGATCAACGGACCAACGAACGCCATATCAATCGCTATGCTCAGCGCACTTGCCGTGGTGCCCGAATCTCAGAGAGTCTCGGCTGCGATCATGATGGCCCTCCTCATTGGGATGATTCAGACAGCCATCGCGTTGCTCAAGTTTGGTGATCTATCGCGTTTTGTTTCTCAAGCCGTGATCGTCGGCTTCACGCTCGGCGCGTCGGTCCTGTTGATTCTAGATCAATCCAAGAATGTTCTCGGACTTAAGTCACGAGGTAACCATGAAGACCATTTTCTGGTTCGATTTTGGATGACGTTATCCGATGGAGGTAGCATTCATTGGCCAACCGTTGCAGTCGGTGTCGGAACGGTCGTGATCGCGATTGTTTTTCGGATCATCAACAATCGTTGGAAGCTTGGTCTCCCTGAACTACTTTTGGCAATCGCAGTTGTTGCGACTATCTTGGCAATGCTAGATCCAAGCAAGTCATCAGGTGTGAAGCTAGTAGACAAAGTGCCGCGGGCATTGCCTTCGTTCCAAATGCCTACCATCGACATTCAGCTAGCCCGCGAGCTTTCAAGCAGCGCTGCTGCTATTGCCTTTCTCGGGCTCTTAGAAGCTATCGCAATGGCGAAGTCGATCGCCGCAAAGACGGGACAGAAGCTCGACATGAATCAGCAGTGTCTCAGCGAAGGCGTTGCGAACATGGCTGGGAGTTTCTTTCGGTGCTTTCCGGGTTCTGGATCGCTCACGCGGTCATACATCAACCATACATCGGGTGCTGCGACGCAATGGTCTGGCGTCTTCAGTGCAATGGGGGTTGCCCTTACCATTTTGTTTCTTGCCCCCTATGCCGAATACATCCCACGCGCTGCGCTTGCGGGAGTTCTACTGCTGACCGCAACAAGAATGGTAGACCTGGGGCTATTAAAATACTATTGGCGAGCAACTCGATTCGACGCATTGATTCTCACCGCAACTGCTCTCTCAGCGGTATTGATTTCGATCGAATTCTGCATCTTAATCGGTGTATTCCTTTCCTTTACGTTTTATGTCCCAAGAGCAGCAAAGATCACGATGAGCGAACTAACAGTGACTAGTCGCCGTGTCATTCGCGAAGTGCAACCCAACGACTACCGGTGCCCTTTTTTGCGAGTTTACAATCTCGAAGGAGAACTCTTCTTCGGTAGCTCACCAGACTTTGAACGATTACTGGAATCCATCGAGGGGGACCTTCCAAGTACTCTACGCGTGATTATCTTTCGCGTAAAACGCATTCGTAACCCGGATGCAGTGTGTACTCAGATCTTACAAGGCTTCGTTGAGCGACTCCATCAAAGGAACATTATTGTTATGTTTTCTGGGATCCGCCCGGACCTGCTGACGATCATCAAGAATGTTCGATTGGATCGCGTCATTGGCCCAGAAAACCTTTTTTGCGAAGGGGCCGAAATCTGGGCAAGCACTTTAGATGCAATGCGTGAGGCATATGAACTGATCGGTGATAATCGATGCGACCAATGTCCGAATCGAAATAAGATGGTAGGCCCGCCTACTGATTGGTCATATATGATTTAAGCAGACTGTTGCGGAACTATTTCAGGCTTCAGATTGAAATGTGCTTGATGCAATGGAGATCGGAGGACGTTTCGGGTTGTAACTTTGGGCAAGTGTTCATTCAGAAGTGTCATCCTTATTCGCGGCAGTCTTCTTGAGCGTCAAGTTATCATCTTGGGAATCGCCCAAATCAGAGACTCGCAACTATTCGAATCATTGACAGGAGTAAACCAACGGTAACGCCATGCTTCGTCGCAGCACTCGTTCAGAAGTCGCTTACTCCGGACCGTTGGATTTCTCGACCAAGTCTTTGAATCTCTTCAGGGCTCGATAATACCGCTTCTTGATTGTCTCAAGTTGAATTTCTAGCATCTTAGCGATTTCTGCTAAGGAATAACCGTCGACGTGCCTCATTTCCAAGACTTCACGATCGATCTGATTTAGCTCTACAAGCTTTTCTCGAATTTTCGACTGAAGTTCCGATTTTTCAACCTTGCTATTGATCGAGATGCTGGATTGGCTCAAGCTTGTAACAAGAAATTTGTCGAATTGGTTCTCTTCGCGAAAGGGGCTACGAATTCCACGGAATTGCTTGCGATGAACTTCACAAAGTACTTGGACGCTTAGGTGCCGCAGCCAGATCAACGGTGGAATTACGGGATTAGACAAGTACGAGGGGAGCGCTTGCTGGGCACGAAAGAAAACTTCTTGAATGACATCGGACGCGTCTAGTCTTGAGGTTAGCTTGCGGTTGATTCGACGCTCTAAGAATCGTCTCAAGTGTGCACGTTCACGCTCAAACAATTGACCCAAGCCAGACACTCCGGCATCCAATGGTATCTGATTGATTTGTGTCATGAATCTCTTCTTGCGGTGGACAGGTCAAACACATTGTCACTTTGTTTGATGTAGAAAGCTGTCAATGATGTTCTTTAGCTCTTGATTCGATTGGCTGTTAACGTTGACGACACTTTGTAGTTCGGCGCGAAACGAAGATTCGACAAGTTGTAACCAAGATGCGAGAGTGGGGTCGGGTATACGTAAGCTGACAATCTGCTCTAACTTAGGAATCTCACCTTGAAAGAGTGATGAGAGCACGCGGTCAGCCTTCTCGGGATTGATTTGCTTATTGACGATT
>JAIYDQ010000036.1 GCA_027487375.1 Planctomycetaceae bacterium | reverse complement strand
TGCCCTGGGCCAACGCAGACTGCAAGCGCGGACCCGATAAGCGGCCATCGCGACCCGCCACGAATTGCTTGACGCCTCGCGCCTTGCCTTGCAGAGCTAACGCGCGCCCGATATGCCTCGCAGCTTCTTCGGTGAGGGTTTGATCGACGATCCCACGGATGTCGTAGGCTTTGAAAATGGATGGAGAAATCATAAGGTTTTAAAGCTGGTTGATATGTGAACTCAGGACGTTACAGCCTGCATCGGCTTGTTTGACACAGACAACCTTGAGCCTAATGCAATCGAAACCGCTAGCAGGAGCACTAACATACGGATGGAGCTTTGATGCGCCAAAAGGTCAGTACCGAAGGATAGGACAATCATCTGAATAAGAAGCAAGCGGCCAACCCATGCCTGTGGCCCGCGTCCGAATTGTTGGTAGATCAAAAAGAGTGCCAAGCACCAGGAAAAAAGCGCAATGATTCCCCCGTCAACCAAAATACTCAGAACAGTCATATGGGGGTGCTGGTAGTCAGGTAAAACTTGCCTAACAACTCCATCTGCCCGCATGGCGCTGACTTTCGACGCAAACTCTTTTGCTCCGATACCAAACAGAAAATGCTCGGTCATTAAAACCCCGGTGACTTTAATCAGATCAAGGCGAGCAGCTGCTGAGGTGTGCCTTTCACTTTTTGAAAACCAATCTTTTGACTCATCAACGGATTGTGCTAACCGAGTCCCAAGAGGACTAACACCTAATCCTGCGCAAAGGCTAATGGTCACAGCCAACCCAGCCAAAACCGAATGTTGAGTAAGGCGCCGTTTGTTCAACCATTCACTCACCAAATAGGCACCAATGAGCACAAGAATGCAACCGATAGCAGTCTTAGAGCCTGAAAGCACTGCTGCGCCAATGCCAATACAACTACCCAAAGCGGCCAGAATACCCAGGTCCTTAGGAAAGGTGCGGCGTTGCAACCAATAAACACTCATTGAAACAGTAGCCATCAACAAACACAATGTGGCAAACAATAACGCATTCATGTTACGGGGGGCAGCACGAACGTTAGGATCAGCCAACATCGCAGAGACCGCTTGAGCGAGCCCAAGAATACATCCTACAAAGCACCCAAAAACCAGGGCCTGCTTGATTGAGCTGCTTTCCCGGAGCGAGAGAATCAAAAAAGGCAGGGCTATCCACGGAACCAGAAACACACTGGACGCTCCGTGCTCTCGCCAGCCTACGAGGATTGCCTGCAACAGGAGGGGACTCAAGACTGCCAGACTCCACACAACCATGGGGCGCCTAATGGATCGTAGTCTGCGCAACGCATGCGCCACGCTCCAGAGGAACAAGCTGGCGAAAAACAAGCCAGATACTTTGAGCGGCAATGTACTCGTTGACAGCGATAAACCAAGCAGGCAGGACGCTACCCTATCGGTCTTTAGTGCTTGCCTGAATTGGTCAAAAATGCTCATTCTTAATCTGATACCGACTGAGATACGGTCCGATGCAAATCTCGTAGGTTCGTTAATCCCCAGTTTAAGTGATTAATCTTGGCGATTCAGTATGTTCCTGAAGTGGCTCAGGAGTTGCTCAACAGCAAAATTTTCCGAATAGTTGGCTTCGAATACGCTCTTGCCTTTGGCACTCATTTCCTCGATCCGGCTTAAGGGTGAATTTGCGAGTGTCAAAACAATCTGCGCTAAACCAGAGGCGTCTTCCGCTTTGCAGCGTAGACCCACATCATGCAGCTCAACAAGGCGGGCAACCTCGCCATCAGCAGCAACCAGGATCGGCTTGCCGGCTGCTAGATAACCTTGATACTTACTAGGCACGGTTTGCGAAAGAGATTCACCCGCTCCCAGCGTAATCAGCAACGCGGAGGCGGCTGCATAAATGCCACCAATCCTCGTTTCGGGTATCTCTCCCGTCAGATACACATTGGTCAGGGACAGTCGCACGATCTTTTCGGTTATGTGTTTTGCCTCACTACCCGTGCCAACCAAGAAAAACTTGATGGGCTGCTGGGTCGAAAGCAATCGGGCGGCTTGCAAAATCGTGTCGAGTGACTGCGCTTTGCCCAGGTTTCCCGCAAACACTATGGAGAATGATTGAGCAATGGCTGTCTCGATTTCACTGGGCACCCAGCCAGGTGGTGGACGAAATAGAGCCGGATCTGCAAAGTTGGGTAAGACGGCCATGGGAACCGGTTTGCGAATCCGCCCTTCGACCACAAGCTTAAAGGCTTCTGATTGCAACAGCACGAGGCTAGATGATTCGTAAAGCCATTTGACCAAATGCGAAATGGCCCGCGTTATCAGGCCAGGTCTAACATAGCCCGTTGCAGAAAGGGCGTCGGGCCACAAATCCTGCAACCAAAGAACTCTTGGCAAACCTTTTAGCTTCGCCCATACGATTGCGGGAATAGCTTGAATTACGGGTGAGGGTGCGTACATAAACACCAAGTCAAATTGCCGTTGACGCAGCAGCAGGGGAGCTACAAGTAGTGCGCTGAAAACAAAGGACAGATAGTTCGCGGAAATGCCAATGAACGAATCCGCGAATCGCGGAATCAGTGGAATCCGTACAATTTCGACGCCTTCCCAACATTCCCGGTCACTGGCATACGACCGATAGCCGGGGAAAATCTTTCCTCCCGGGTAGTTCGGTTGACCGGTGAGCACAGTAACCCTACAGCCCCGCTTAACCAAACCACTTGCTAACTGATTGACCAAAAAACGCTCCGGCCAAAAGTATTGGGACCAGATCAAAATCCGACACGGCGGTTCAGGAGACATAGCTCATGCTGATTCGAGACATTGGAATACCCACCAGCACACCATCCAGAGCACTCGCCGAAACTTCAAACACAGCTGCATCGTGCAGCCAATGCAATTGGGTATGCTGCTCGAGGGTTCCGGCAGCAATTGCAGCAGTTACAGTGTAAGCACCAGCAATAAGCATGGGCATCTTGAATTCAAACACTGCCTGAAACAAACGATTCGCTTCAACGTGTAAGGGCTTGCCTGCAAATGTCAGAAATGTGTTTGCTCCAAACAATGGCTGGCCCAGTCGGTCCTTTACAAAAAAACCGACAATTGGCGCTTTTACATCTGCAAAGCTCTTCACCTTGATCTTTATCCTTACCTCAAAGTGCGCTCCAATTACTGCGATGGGTCGTCCAAAAACATCGGTTAACTCCAGTCCGGCAATTTGCGCTTCGCCGGTCCCGAAACTATTGTCGTGGTCCGTAAACTTGAAACTCCGAATAACCTGGCCATTAAAGAGTCGACTGTCATCCCCGGTGGTTTTTGGCTCGACATCTTGCGCAAGCTGTATGTGTAGTGACTCCGATAGATCAGGAGACTGGCCTTCAGCTTCGTCCAAAGCCAAGTTTGTAAACTCAGCAGTGACGTCTGTCCTGACACTCGGATAAACCTCCGCCAGATAAGCGTCACAAATCGAAGCAGCATCGCCGATCGCCCGTACTGCGCCCTTTTCGAGCCAGATAACCTTGTCGCAAAACCTCCTGACAGCGCTCAAATCGTGACTCACAAAAAAAATGCTGCCACGCGCCTTAAACTGGTCCAAGAAACGAATGCATTTTTGACTAAACACCGCATCACCAACGGATAGGGCTTCGTCGATGATGAGTACATCCGCATCTACATGGGCTATGACAGAAAACGCGAGTCGGGCAAGCATCCCGCTTGAATAGGTTTTGATGGGTTGGTCAATAAACCTGTTCAATTCGGAGAAGTCGACAATCTTTTCAAACCGCTCTCGCATTGTTGCGTCGGACATTTGAAAAAGCTTGCAGTAGAGCTCTACATTCTCCCGCCCAGAGTATTCGGGGTTGAACCCAGCGCCGAGCTCAAGGACTGCGGCGATTCGTCCATTTGAATGCACGCGTCCAGAAGTGGGCGTCAGAGTCCCAGCAATGATTTGCAAAAGGGTGCTTTTGCCTGCGCCATTGTTTCCAATAACTCCTATCGACTCCCCTCGCTTGAGAGAAAAGGAAATCTCCTGCAGCGCTTTGAACTCCCGGGAGAAACGCCGACCGCCATTGAAGGGCAACAACTGCCTCAGCCTAGCGGCTTGTGTGTCAAAAATCTGATAGGTTTTACAAACCTTATCCACTTCCAGCAAGAGACCCTGATCAGACAACATCAGCAAATCCAGGACGGGCTCGTTCGAACACGAAACTGCCGAAAACATAAATGATCAGTGCTACTACAAAGTAGGCGAACAACGCTGCAAAATCTGGGGGCTGTCCAAAAACTAACACCCGGCGCATTTCCTGAACAGGCACCGTGATTGGATTAAGTAACACCAGTTTGGCGATTGATCCAGGCACGACTTCCAGCGGATAAATCACAGGGCCCAAGTACAGCAGAAGCTGAAGCACCGGTGGAATCCCTTGCGAGATATCCCGCACAAAGCATCCAACGGCTGCCAAGCCCGTTCCCAACCCAACAATCATTACCAACACGGGAAAGATGATGACTGGCACCCATAGTGCGGTAAGCCAAATGGATTGCCCCGAATACCAGGCTAAGCCGATCCAAATCAAGAGACCGATAACGAAGTTAACCAAAGAAGAGGCGATTGGTACAAGAACCAACAGATGAAGTGGAAACACCAGCTTGCGCACATAGCTTGCGTTAGTCACTATCAAGCTTGGCATTCTTGCCAGGGACTCTGAAAACAAATTAAAAACAAGCAGACCTGTCACCAAAATGAGAGTAAATGACAGCGGATCGCTGAACCCTGGCCATTTTGGCGTTAGCAAAACTCCAAAAACGAATACGTAGACGCCAAGCGTCAGTACTGGCAAAAGAACAGCCCAGCCTAACCCAAAAAACGACCCGAGATAACGTCCCACGGCATCTCTTCGAATAAGGTGCCAAAGGAGACTTCGATATTGATAGACCTGCTTCACAAACTCAATGCCTTACAGTCCTCTTACAGCCCAAGATGACGACGAATTTTTTGTGCTGTGGTGAGTACTCCATGATTCCTGACGGAATTGAGCACTTTTCTAATCGACGAAAATATCGACCTTCGCAAGCTTGCAGTCGGCGAGGCGGGGTTAGCTTGAGCGGGCTCAGAGGTTTCCAGCAAATCGATGGTGTCAAGCAAAAGGGAACGAATCTGACGATGATATTGCGAGAGAAACGGGTCTTTGGACACAAAGCTTGCAATATTCAGAAGCCCAACCATCTGCTTTGATCGATTGAATGCAGCAGTATTGGGGCCAACGCGCACTTTAGTCATGACCGCATCAATCCCGAAAATTCCGTACATGCTAGTTAATCGTATCCATTGACAGACATCCTCACCGATCTCCAAATCTTCCGGGAACGGGTGATCCAAAAAAATCTGCCGGCTCCCCATCACCGTTGGCATAGCGATCGGACAGGAGGCAATAATCCGAGGGAAGACATCTCCGCTAAACGTACCCGAACTAATGGCGCGAGTAACGTTTCCTTCGAGGTCCATTTGTTGATAGGAAGTGTGCGAAAGGAATGCGCCCTCTTCGGTCATCAGCTTAAGTTGGCGCTGGAGCTTTTCCGGATAAAAAACATCATCAGAATCCAGGAAGGCTATGTATTGGGCGGTCGCATGTTGGACTCCCGTGTTTCGAGCTTTTGCGGGTCCGCCATTCACTTGATTGACAATACGTACCCTTAAGTCGGACTCCTCAAGTGTCTTCAAGGCCCTGATGTCTTCAGTGCTGCCGTCATTGACCAAAATGATTTCAATTGCGGCGTGAGTCTGAGCCTGAACACTCCGTACGGCCTCAACCGCCCAAGCAACGCGATTAAAAAAAGGCATGACCACACTGATCTTCGTGTTGTCTAACGCCTTTGCTGACAGCGCCAAGGCATGGTCTGCGGCTTCACTGTAAGTCGTGCTGACACGCAAAAATTTTTCAGTGCGCACCAAAAAACTATAGGCCGAGCCGTCAAGATCGGCCATTTCCTTTTCAGATAATGAATCCAGGAAACCAATCCACAATCGGTTGCAATCGGCGTTATGGTTGAGAATCTGGTGCGTACCCTGACCAGGATGAACTCGCGAATAGACTCCGATTTGGGAATCAAACCTTATCTTTCCTTGGCGCAGGAATTTGAACCACAAATCATAATCTTGGGTGGAGCGCAGAGACTCATCGAACGTTCCGAAGCGGTCAAAGTATGACTTCGGCACAAGCATCGCACAGCCATGCAAAAGGCCACGAAACAATGGCATCAAGGCAAGGTTCAGTTTCGAAGAACTCAAAACCGAATCAGGTTTTACAGAATACTGCACAACTGATTTGGAATCGACTACGTGATACCCGGCGTAAAGAATCGTGTCTTTATCCTCGAGAAGAGACAGCACCTCAATTTGCCGCGCAATCTTTGACGGCGAATAGAAATCATCGTGACTTAACCAAGAAAAGAACTCGCCACGCATTTTTTGAATGCCCAGATTCAAGGCCGAGGCACAGCCGCCATTGGGCTTCTCAAGATAAGCTATTTGATCCCCATAGCTTTTAGCAATAGCTGCAGTCTCACCGGAATCCGTAGACCCATCGTTGATGACGAGGACTTCCACATTTGGATAGGTTTGAGCCAAGGCGCTATCAATAGCCTCCCGCATGAAATTTGCGCCGTTGTAAACGGGTATAACGATCGAGACTAGCGGGGAAAATGGGTTCATAAACGATCCAGCTACCTTAGCCGGTTAAAAGGCGGAGATTAAGTCCGGTCATTAAAGAACTTCGAGATCACTTTTCGAGCACGAAAAAAAATTGGTCTGTTATGAATTTCTTCCTGTAGCGCCCGTAACTCTCTCTCATGTTGGGCAAGAACTGCGCGCTGAGACTCCACCCACCCTTCCCTGGTACGAAGGCCCATCTCGTGATCCGCAAGGATTTTTTCTTTTGCCTCAAGCTGGGCAGCCTGTATCCGCAACCCCTCCTCCTTTTCTTGCATACTGCCAGGAAGATCTTCCAGTTCACGTTCAGCTTGGGAGCGCGTATCTATCGCCTGGAGATCCTGCGCAATGTTACGAGACCGGGGAATCACCATACGCAGGTAATCGGCCAGAAGTCTAATCTGCCCCTCAAACTCTCCAACAATTCTTTCCTCGATTTCCTGCCGGATCAAAGGCGTCCGGGCGATCACTGGATCGACTCCGAATACGTTTCCAGTTTGACTCAAGAGCTCAGCTATACGACCACAAACCTCCACCGCAATGGCCGTTTCGCACTTGGCGATCTCACGCTGCACAACCTCCCCAACGAAGTTTCCAATCAAAGGAAAACCGTCCGGTACCGCAACATCGGATCCCAAAACTAATGAAGCATAGTCAGCATTGAACAAATTGTGATTCAGTGGCTTTGAATGTATTGCATAAAGTGCACCATAAGCTGGGCTGACGGGCTGTCCTTGATGATCGAGATCATGAAAGTCCTTGCAAACAATCAATTTCCAGTCTGGAAAGTCCTCCGGATACCAGCCCGACTTATGCTGTTGCCATGCTCCTCCTTGCATACCCCAGCCGTCAGATTGTCCTGCATGAATATGCTGAGGCATAAATCCCAGGGGCGTAAAAACGATTACCTGGCATCGAGATACCCTCTTACACTCTTTCAAAACTTCAAGCCCAACCTCCTTGGGCATATGCTCGATTACATCGATCAGGAAAATGCTGTCGATGCTGCGATCGGGTAACGCTATAAGCGCCTCAAGCGCAGGAAGAGGCACAACCAGTATCGAGCTGCCCTTTAGGTTTTGCTTGAGGAGTTGTACGTACTCCGCGCTAGGTTCAACGCAAACATGTACGTTCGCTCTAATCAAGCTCTGCGGACGAATGCCACAACCGATATCAAGGACAACCGAAGCAGCTTGTATTTGGGCCTTGGCTCGGCCGAGTAATTCGGATTTCGAACACCATTCAATTACCGGCTGCGACATCAAATCTTGCTCCACACTACGCGGTTGACGTATTCGATGTAGCTCAAAACAATACGAATAATCTGACTTGAAACATTGGGATTCAAGTAATCCTGAACTGGGGCTGCGAAACGAGGTTTGCCAGCCTGCTGATCGGTTACCACCTTTACCGCGAGCAGCACGTTTTCCGGACGCAGTCCGCACATAATCAGTGTGCCGACGTCCATTCCTTCGGGACGCTCATGTGCCATGCGAATCATCACCGCTGGAAATCCAAGCAATGAAGACTCTTCTGTGATTGTGCCGCTGTCGGAAAGAACACATTTCGCATTCTTCTGCAAATGAATGTAATCAAAAAACCCGAAAGGCTTAAGAAACCGGATATCCGCATCCCCAAGAGAGTGCTCAAGCTGCCTAAGCCTTATTTCTGTTCGTGGATGCGTGGATACGATAATGGGTATCGAGTAAGTGTCCCACAACGCCTTCAGGCTGGATAACAAGTTCGAAAGGTTCTGGGCTGAGTCAACATTTTCTTCCCGATGGGCGCTAACAAGAAAATATTCGCCGCTGTTAACTTTAAGCTGGGTGCAAATGGTTGATGCGTTGATCCCAGCAGCATAATGACGAAGCACTTCATCCAAATGAGAACCGGTCTTGAATATCCGCTCAGCCGGAATGCCTTCATCCAGGAGATACCGCCTAGCATGCTCAGTAAGGACTAGGTTCACATCGCTCAGATGATCAACGACTTTACGGTTGATTTCTTCAGGAACGCGCTGATCAAAACATCGGTTACCAGCTTCCATGTGAAAGATCGGAATCTTGCGCCGTTTTGCAGCAATAATCGACAATGCAGAATTGGTATCTCCATAAATCAGAACTGCATCAGGACAAAGCTTTTCAAGCAGCGGGTCGATTCTTTCCAGCACCTTGGCAATCGTTTGAATCGGGGATTGCCCAACTGCGTCCAGAAAATAATCTGGTTTGCGGATCCCCAAATCATCAAAGAACACCTGATTAAGTTGGTAGTCATAATTCTGACCGGTGTGTACGAGAATATGGTCAGTTAGTTCATCGAATGCGGCAATAACCCTCGACATTTTGATTAGTTCGGGTCGAGTCCCGACGATGGTCATTACCTTAACCATGTAAAGCGTCCTGTACAAAACTTAGTTTCAGTAAGAGCTTCTTTACTTGGTCTACATTGAGGCGTTGAGTGTTATGCGACGTGTAGTCATCCTGGGAAGAAACTTTCTCCTCCCCCTCAACGAAATACTTCGCATAGTTTAAGTCCCGGTTATCAGCGGGTATCTTGAAGTACTGATCCAAATCCGTTGCTCGGGCTAACTCTTCTCGTGCTACCAAAGTTTCAAATTGCTTCTCACCATGACGGGTACCGATAACTCTTACCGAAACCGATGAGTTGAACAGTTGCTTGAGTGCCTCAGCGAGAACTTCGATGGTGGACGCCGGCGACTTTTGCACGAAGATATCTCCCTGACTACCCTTCGAAAAAGCAAAAAGCACCAAATCCACAGAATCTTCAAGTGACATCAGAAAACGTGTCATCGAAGGGTCAGTAAGGGTAATCTGCTGGCCTTTTTTTATTTGGTCAACAAACAGAGGGATGACGGAACCCCGAGAAGCCATGACATTGCCATACCGAGTTGCACAAAAAGTGGTTGCTTGTGGCGATAGCATCCGTGCCTTAGCCACCATGAGCTTTTCCATCATTGCCTTGGACATACCCATCGCATTAATGGGATACACCGCCTTGTCAGTGCTTAACACCACTACCCGCTGTACCGCATGAGCGAGCGCCGCATTCATTACGTTCTCGGCCCCAAGCACATTGGTCTTGACGGCTTCCATTGGATAAAACTCGCACGATGGCACTTGCTTTAAAGCAGCCGCATGGAAAATGTAATCCACTCCGTCGATCGCGTTCACAACGCTCGCGTAATCCCGCACGTCGCCGAGGTAAAACTTAAGTTTTGGTGAATTGAACTCTATCCGCATGTCTTCCTGCTTTTTCTCGTCGCGGCTGAAGATTCGGATCTCATCGATGTCGGTTTCAAGAAACCGTTTCAACACTGCATGCCCAAAAGAGCCAGTCCCGCCGGTTATCATCAAAACCTTGCCAGCGAATTGATCCTTCAGGTTTTCAGTTTGCATTCCCATTAGTCTTCCTATCGAAATTCATACATTTTTGCTACGAGATCAGTCCAGCTCGGAGGGCAATAGCCTGTAGCGTTCCTAAACAGGGAGGAGTCCAAGCTTCGATCTATGCAAACTTCATCGCTAGGTTCTATCGTGATCGCCTTTTTGTACTGGCGCGCCAAAAGCTCCAGAAGATCAAATTTATTGATAGGCTGCGCTGAAACATGGAACAGGCCGCTAAGAGAGGGTTGGAAAAGCACAAAGCGATAAATGACTTCTGCCAGCTCCACGGTAGGCAACCCTGAAAAGATCGCACGCTTATATCCCTTAACCTGCCCTTGTTGGGACAGAAACCAGTCAACCAGACTGCGCGCAGTTCCAATTTCATGTCCGATGATTGAAGTTCGAAGAGTCACGCAATGCGGGTCATGAAGTTCACCCAATAGCTTGGAGCGCCCATAAAGATCGTCAGCATCTGGAAAGTCCTTTTCTCGGTAGCCACCCGCCTCCCCGGAAAAGACACAATCCGTGCTTACCTGGATTACTCTAGCGCCGTTTAGTTGTGCAAGTGCTGCAATTCGGTGGGGCAAAAGTGTGTTTATCGGAATTGCGGCCAAGGGGCTTTTTGACTCGGCAATTTGCTTTACCAATCCGATACAATTAATGACTACCTGGGGACGAACCTGAGTGAAAACGCGCACAAGGCTGTCGTGATTTTCAACATCTACCCCCGTAATGATGGACCCTTTAAAACTCGGCTTCATCACGCTTGACGGGTGAATTTGCCTGGCAGTACCAAAGACACGGACATCGGCTTGACTCGCGAGATATTTGTAGGTTGCATTCCCAAGCATCCCGGTCGCACCAAGGATTAGTACGTCAAGTTTTTCTGACATTTGAATAAGTCTTAAAGTGGGCTACTTAGACGTCAAGAATATGCACACAGCTCATAACCTCTGTAGTAATTGTCTTTGAGCATGAGGGCAGATGATACTAGAGTCGAAATCGGCTCTGTTGCATCCAGGATCGACACCACGGCTGCGGCCGAAGGTTATGGCTGTTATGACAGCAAGCGCTTTTACCCTTGTCCGTTACACTATTGGGGTATGCGACCACTTAGATCACCCGTGATCCCGATTACAACTCGGACAGCGATTGCGTTGGTTCACGATTTGGGTTGGGCGGTTTTGATCTGGCTTGGCTGCTATTGGCTGCGCCAAGGGCAGGACTACAGCACGCTTTGGCAAAACGCCATAAAGACAATGCCGGTAGCTGTTGGGATCGAGTTCCTTTGCTTCGTTGGATTCGGTCTGTATCGGGGTATTTGGCGATATTCAAGTATCACCGACCTTAAGCGTATTGCCCTGGCTATCGGCACCGCCTCCCTCATCATTCCTACGCTAATGCTTCTGTGGCGCGGCAGCGAGGGCGTTCCCCGAACCGTTTACCTACTCAACCCTTTACTTCTATTGCTCGCCATGAGTACCGGCCGGATGTTTTACCGGTGGTGGAAAGAAGAGCGTCCTCTTGCCCATAAGCGTCTTCAGGGCAAGCCGGTTATTTTGCTTGCCGCTGACGGTAACGAGCTTCTTTCTGTAGTGAATTCGTTCAGGCGCAGTACGAGTTGGGCGCTAGTCTGCATCCTTGAGGAAGGCATGAATGCGCATGGACGCGAAGTGGCTGGAGTCCCTATCTTGCGCGGCTGGAAACGCTTGCCCGAAATGGCTGACCAGTACAAAGCGTCCCATGTGATTCTGGTAGATGTGAATTCTGATCACAATCGGCGCCGTGAGGCTTACGAGCTTTGCGAGACCGCTAATGCCAAGTTGCTTTTGCTGCCGCGCGTTGAGGATTATATGAGCGGCCGGGTGCGGATATCGAGCTTGAGGGAGGTCGAACTTGATGATTTGCTTGGCCGCGATCCAGTAGCTTTGGACTCCGAGCAGATTGATAACCTTGTGCGCAATGAGGTGGTGCTGGTTACTGGTGCTGGTGGTTCAATTGGCTCTGAGCTTTGCCGCCAGATCGCGTCAAGGCAGCCGGCGCTTCTTGTGCTTTTTGAGCTCAGCGAATTCTCGCTTTATGCGCTGGAGCAGCAACTGGAGTTGCAGTTCCCCGGCGTATCGATCAAAACCATCATTGGCGATGTCAAGGATTCGCCGCGCTTGAGACAGCTTTTGCTTTCCTACCGGCCGACAGTAATCTTTCACGCTGCAGCCTATAAGCATGTGCCTTTGATGGAGCGGGATAACGCTTGGGAAACAGTGCTGAATAATGCATTGGGTACTTTACGTTTGGCGGAAACCATCGCCGCCGTGCGCGATGAAGTGAAGCTCAAAAGGCTCGTGTTTATTTCTACCGATAAGGCCGTCAATCCAAGCAGCGTGATGGGTGCCAGCAAGCGGTTGTCTGAAATGCTTTTGCAAATCTGGAGCACCCGCACGGATATTGCCGCTGTTACGGTTCGCTTCGGTAATGTTTTGGGCTCCACCGGCAGTGTGATTCCCAAGTTTCGCCAGCAGATCGCTCGGGGTGGGCCCATCACCGTCACGCACCCGGAGGTACGTCGCTATTTCATGTCGATTCAGGAGGCTTGCGGCCTGGTGCTCCAGTCCGCAGTGATGGGAGCCGCCCACGAAATCTTTGTTCTTGATATGGGCGAGCCAGTTAGGATCGTTGACTTGGCGAAAGATCTCATTCGCTTGAGTGGCTATCGCGAAGAGGAGATAGGCATTGAATTCAGTGGACTGCGGCCGGGTGAGAAGCTCTTTGAAGAGCTGCTGACTGACTCGGAGCACACCCTTGAAACGAGACACGCAAAAGTGCGCGTGGCGCGCTACTCTGAGCTTCCGGATGCGCAATGGGAGGCTGAAGTCAGGCAATGGCTGACCCAGCCGGGCAAGCTCACGGACATTGAGACCCGCCGTGGGCTGGCGCGCTTCATTCCTGAGTATCAAACGATGGAGCCTGCAGCCAACCTGATCGAGCTACATCCAAGCCGCTCTGCTTCGCTGCAATCAAAACTTTGATGCCTGCTTGGCGGATACAATCGTGACTATGCTTTGGATGCCGCTTCTTGTCGCGGCCTTGATATCTGGCGCGGCTCTCATCGCTACCCGGATCAAATCGCCTGGCACTCTGTTTCTTGACCGTCCTAATGAACGTTCGTTGCATGCGATACCGGTGCCACGTATCGGTGGATTAGCGATGGCGTGCGGAGTTGGCGCGGGGCTCGTGGCGGCGTTGTTCTTTACTATTGACCAGCCTTGGACTGACATAGTGAAGTGGGTGATTCCCATCGTGCTAATGGTGGGTTTGGGCGCCTACGACGACTGGAAGGGAGCCAGCGTCGTAGTCAGGCTTGCGCTGCAGCTCGCTCTCTCAATTACTGCAGCGGTGATGCTCGGCATGCCGCTGATACACCTTTGGTGGATGACACTTGCCATCATGTGGATGAGTAATCTCTATAACTTTATGGATGGCTCGGATGGCCTGGCTGGCAGCATGACCCTGCTTGGCTTTTGCGGGCTAGCCTGGGGTGCGTGGCAGGCCAATGCACTTGGGGTGATGCTGATTGCCTTGCTGGTGATCGGCGCCGTCATACCGTTTCTTGTGTTTAATTGGCCACGCGCCAAGGTGTTCATGGGCGATAGCGGGTCGGTACCGCTTGGATTTGGCGCCGCTTGTCTGGGGCTCTATGGCTGGAGCCGCGACTACTGGCATCTGCCTTTTGTTTTGCTGTGTTTCTGGCCATTCATTCTCGATGCCACCTTTACCCTTGGAAGGCGTTTGCTGCGAGGCGAAAAGGTCTGGCACGCTCATCGCTCGCATTTGTATCAGCGCTTGATTCTTTCAGGACTGAGCCACGGCCGCCTTTTGTTTTTAGCATGGGTGCTGATGCTCGTTTGTGTTGGCAGCGCCCTGTTGACCGCGCGCTCGGCGTTGCACGGATTTATGCTGCTTGTGCTGTTAACCGCTTGCATGCTTGCCGCTGCCACCATCGGTTTGAGTTCCAGGCGTGAGCATGCCCAGCCCTAATTTCGCGATAGGCGACATCCAGGGCTGTCACCCAAGCCTCAAGGGCTTGCTGAATCTCCTGCCTGGCGATCGAGCCGCCGCGCAAGTAATTCTGCTGGGCGAC
>JAIYDQ010000268.1 GCA_027487375.1 Planctomycetaceae bacterium | reverse complement strand
CTACTGCAGTTTCTTCTGGCGCCGAAGCGATCGAGGCTTGCACGAGCAAAGTTTTTGCGGGAGTCCTCGTCGATTGTGAGATGCCCGAAATGGATGGTCACCAAACAACCCAGCGTCTTCGCCAACTACATACAGCGGGCTCCCTTGCGCTGCCTGTTGATTCGAAGCTTGTAATTATTGCGTTAACCGCACAGGTAGTTGCTGAAAGTCGATCGCGTTGTTTGGAATCAGGGATGGATGACTATTTGACCAAACCCATCGACCGAAAAGTATTTGCAGAAGTGTTACTCCGTCACTTGGGAAGAATCAGCGAAACCGCTGTAGTACCTCCAGTACTGCCAACCGAACCATCACTTGCAGCGAGTGACGAACCACCGATACGTTGGTCGGAAGCACTGGACCGTTGCGGCGGTCGGCCTGAAGCGCTTCGACTAGTGTTAAAAATGTTCAGCGACAAAAGCAAGACACAGATCGACAAAATGAAATCGCTTTCCGAAGCAGGCAACTTTGGCGATCTTGCGAGATCAGCTCATGCGTTAAGGGGCTCGGCCGGAAACCTATCGGCTTACCGTGTGAGTAGCCTTGCTGAAGCAATCGAGGTCCATTCACGAATCGAAGAGCCACAAGTAGTGGAACGCAGTCTTCGACTGTTGGAAACGGAAATGGATCGCTGTGTCTCTTGGATTCAAGAGAGACTGGAGGAGGTTGTATGATGACAACAGCTCCTCGAGTTCTCGTTGTCGATGACGACGATATCACAAGACAATTGCTACGTTGGTCGCTTGAAGAAGCGGGCTACGAAGTCACTGAAGCATCCGACGGAGCGGAAGCCCTAGAAATCTTAGCCCAAACCCGTATCCCGATCGTCATCAGCGATTTAGATATGCCGCGAATGGACGGATTAGCACTTTGCAAGTGTATTCGCGGCGCTGATTTTGGCGGATACATTTACGTTATCTTGTTAACTTCACATGCCGAAATATCGGATCGAATCGCCGGTCTTTCTAATGGAGCGGATGATTATGTCTCCAAGCCATTCAACAAGACCGAACTGATTGCGAGAGTCCGGTGCGGCTCGCGAGTCCTTCAGCTTGAGACTCGTCAGGTGTTGATTTTCTCACTGGCAAAGCTCGCTGAAAGCCGAGATAACGATACAGGCCTGCACCTGGAACGCGTGCAGAACTATGCCAATCTTTTGATGGCTCGCATGGCAATCGATTCCGAGTATTCCGAAACAGTTACCCCAGAGTTCCGCAGGCTACTCTATGAGACTTGCCCGCTCCACGACATTGGAAAAGTCGGCATTGCCGATTCAATTCTGCTCAAGCCGGGTAAGCTCACGCCGGAAGAATTCGAGTCCATGAAGCAGCACACTGTTATCGGAGCCAAGACACTCAAGGGTGCGCTTGATTTGTGCGAGAACGCGGTCTTCCTATCGATGGCTTACGATATTGCTCTCACTCACCATGAACGCTTTGACGGTACAGGTTATCCGCAAGGCCTACGCGGCCATGACATCCCTTTGAGCGGTCGAATCGTCGCCTTGGTAGATGTCTACGATGCATTGACGACTAAGCGAGTTTATAAACCCGCTTTTTCACATGAAGAAGCATGTAAGATCATTATCAACGGCTCAGGCAATCACTTTGATCCTGAGATTGTTCGCGTCTTCATCGACTGTGAAGACGAATTCGATCTCATCCGCGCCAGGCTCGCGGATGAAGTTGCTGATGGAGTGCCAGTAAAGAGCTAGTGAAACGATTGCCTGCGTGGCTATCGGGGCAAGCTACTGGAGCTTGGTCAATTTGATATCTTTGAATTGAACCGTCATCGGTTCGCCGACGTGAATTTGTAAAGCGATCTTCCCTTTTGTCGCAGCCTTGCTAGTTTGCCCATCTTGAACTTCGCTCATGAGAACGTCGTTGATGTAGTGCTGAACAACTGGTCCTTTAGCGACGATTCGATAGCGGTTCCAGTCCTTCGGCGAGATCAACTTTAGCAAGTCATCTTTATCGCCCGAACTGCCGACGACTTTCTTCGCGCCTTCTGCGTCTATAGCGACGATTTGGCCACGCTCAGCAAGAATGCCTCGTCCTTTTTCTTCGTAGTTGATCCCCGTATAACGTGGCTTCGAATCAATGTCGGCTTGATACCCACCAACGACGAACTTTTCTGCGTTGATAATCTTGCTGCGATACTGGACTCCGGAATTTCCGCCTTGGATCTTGTACTGAAGCGTGAGTTCGAAATCGCCCGCCTCACCATCCCACACGAGAAACGTGTTTTCCTTCAGCGGGTTATCCGCCGTTGTGCGGCCAGTGATTGCGCCATCTTCAACAGACCAATTCGCTGGTCGACCTGTCCAACCATTGAGGTCAGTGCCATTAAAAAGAACTTCAGGAGAACCGCCAAAGGCAGAAGAAATCATTGCGAGAGTAAGACAGAGGGAGAGAAAGCGCATTTGTAATTCTTTCAAAAACGGAGGGAAAAACAGGGAAAGGCTGGAACCGGAGGGTGATTACTCGGATCAGCAGATTGTAGCTGGAACCGCGGATAATTGAAACAATCGGAACGTTCGGAACAGGGAATGCATAAAAGATAGAAGAATGGCAGAGATCTGCTCAAGCTTGATTGACGATCGCTCCCCATATGCAACTAATCATTGTCGACAAGTCTTTAACCAGACTCAACGGGCTTAGGAGATTATTTGAAATGCGAATTCGAAAATTACGTTGGCGCAGTTTGTTCCGATTATCGGGAATGGTCGCTGCATCATCGTTTCTCGGCCTCGGACTGCCTGTAGCGGCTCATGCGGGGACATTCGCCGATATGTGGTCCGGTGGCAGCGCCTACTCCGGATACCCCAACACCAGCTACTCACCTGTCATACCCGCTGGTGTTCCTCAAGCTCAAGTCGGAGTGCTACCAACAGGTGCCTATGCCAGCCAATACTATCGCGTCCCGACGACCTACTATCGTCCAGTAACTTCGTTCGACCCAAGACTTGGAACAACCGTTACAAGCCTTCAACCGTGTACGTCGTACCAGTACCAAGCACAGCGAGTCCCGCTTCTCGTGCCTGAAACGCATTCGACTGCAGCCTATGGAAGCTACGGCGTTTCTCCACAGAGCCGATTATCACCGGGTATGGTAGCGACCAGCAACGCCAGCGCCTCTGGTCAATCGACCATGTCTATTCCAAGCGGTATGGGCAGCCAGTACACGGCTCCTGTCGTGCAAATGCCAACCAATGGAATCGCGATGTACACGCAAGCGCCGCCGCAAGTTCCGCAAACGCAATTCATGCCGCAAACGCAGTTCCCACCAACCGCGAACACCTTTGGTCAACCATCAGTACCCGTTTACGGCGGTCTCCAGTACGGCCCCACAGCAATCAATCCGAACCCTAGCTACAACACAACAGTGACAAGCCCTGTTGCAACCGCTGTTGTTCCTGCCGCTGCATGGACAACGACGACCACCAATGGCGGATACATCGGAAACGGACCTCAGCAGTTCTCGCAACCAGCGATCTCGAGTCAGCCATCTGTTTATTCAGGAAATGCGGTCACCTCTGGAAATGCAATCGTCGCTGGAAGCGGTGCTTCAAACGGAGTCGCCTACAATGGCTCGCAATACAATGCGGCTCCAGTCAGCGCTCCGCAGTACGGTCCTGGAGCTACCATGACTCCCCTTGGCCCGCCAGTCATTTCGTCGGTCCCAGCAAATCAAAACTCACCTGCTTACGGAACAAGCACCGCACCATCCTTTGGGCCGATGCCCGGATCGATGGGATCTTCCGTCATGCCTGGCTCTGTTTATCCCTCGACAATCTACCCTCCAAGCACTACGACTCCCGGTGTTTCCTCGACTGGAACCTATCCTTCGGGAACCTACCCACCTAATTCCGTTTACCCAAGCAACACGTCAACGGTCGCACCTAGCTTGCGTGACAGCGAATCATCCGTCGCGCCACAACTTCCGCCGACAACTTTGAAGCCAATACTACCTTCGGAAAGCACGTACGCACCACCGCAACAGCCGACGGAGATAATGCCCTCGAACATACTACCAGACACGTCCGATGATCCGAATCGATTTCAGCTTCGACGTGTTGAACGAGACATGATTGGCCCATCCACAACTCCAGGCACCTCTCCCAACTCCGGTTCAACCAATGCCGCTGCACCGGTAAATCCTTTTGGTTCGAACAATGATTCACAAACACTTAACAAGCCGTACAGCGAAACCGACACAGGCGCTGCTGGTTCGAATCCTGCACTGATGCCAACGCCCTCGCTAGAAAAACCTGCAGGCAACGAAACGACTCCGGGTTTAGAGATGAAGCTGGAAACGTTGAAGCCGATTCCGGCGCCGCCGTCGTTTGATGCATCGCCAACATGGCGTCCAGTCCTTCTCACCCCGCGTGATCAAACAGCCGGCCTTCCAGATAGAACACCTAGTCCCAACTATGCCGCGTCCCATTCGATTGCTACTTCAAATCCAGTTGTCGCAAGACCAAGCCGCGCACCTGCTCCAGCCAATGAAAGTTCGATGTCGATCGAAGAAGAATTGAATTCGAATCTGGTGTACTTCAATCGCACACACCAAACTCGCAAGCCTTAGTATCGGCAGTAGAAGTCGTTACGGGGCAGTCAGCATTCATGAGCGATATGCGTGGCGCAAGCCACCTCGCCAATCTGATGGCTCCCTCTTAGGTTCGATTCATGAAGCGGGTGCTCTTCATGCACCTTAGACTTTCGCCTTAGATGCTAGCTGGCAAAGCAAGGCGAAATGCCCCTCTTGGGCAGAACTGCGTCCAGGGGAAGAATTCAGATGTCGCTGAAAACAAAGTCAAAAGCTGATGTTTTCATATCTCTTACGACATGTGCTACGAGCACTAGATCAATTCGTGGGTTGATGATGCTACCGATTGAGCACGATAACCATGCGTAGGATAGGCATCCAGCCTGTCGATTGCGAGACCGACAGGCTGGATGCCTATCCTACGGATTTCCAAACGGATCTTTCCACATAGGCTCAAAATAACTTCAATGAAGCGAAATCAACGGCAATCGCTTGCCATAAATTATATCTTTTTCCAACAAAACATTGGAAAAGGCATGGAAAAGAACACGTCGGCTGGGTTAATCTGTATGGCAAGTGAGATGCGCGTAATGGCAACAAACTTGATTCAGTGTTCGCGATAAGGAAAAGTCAGGATGAATAGTGGTGCTAATCCCCGCATGCGAGATGTCGCTTTGCGATGCGGAGTGTCGGAATCGACAGTCTCGCACGTGCTCAATGGAACGAAAAAAGTTGCGGAGCAAACGCGTGAAAAGATCTTAGCTGCGATTCGTGAATTGAATTACCACCGCGATTCCGACGCGCGTCGACTGGCACGTGGTCGAAGCAACTTCTTGGGTTTGATTATCTCGGATATCGAAAACCCGTTTTACCCCGGACTAATCAAATCATTTGAAACAGCCGCCATTGAGTTTGGCTACGAGATGCTTCTATGCACTACGAACTATCAACAAGAGCGTACCGAGAGC
Organism: Planctomycetaceae bacterium; assembly: GCA_027487375.1. Taxonomy (GTDB): domain Bacteria; phylum Planctomycetota; class Planctomycetia; order Pirellulales; family Pirellulaceae; genus JAIYDQ01. The sequence continues at coordinate 48 of JAIYDQ010000268.1, read as the reverse complement.
GCCTTTCGTAAGATGATCGAAAACAAGGTACCGGGCGTTGCGGTGATG
>JAIYDQ010000197.1 GCA_027487375.1 Planctomycetaceae bacterium | reverse complement strand
TTCCAGAACTCGGCACTCCTCGCCCCCAGCTCGATACCCAAAATCTCTCGACTCTCTAGTCTCTCGGACCTCCGGGTTATTTGATTTTTTCGCTCCGAGAGACTCCCCAGAGACCGCCCCCAAAATCCTGTTTTGGTCTGCAAAAAAAATTTCTGTGGGACGTCGTCAGCACAAATTGCATAGCTATTCCTGAGGAGCGGTTTAATCCGGTTCGGTAGGTTGAATGTGCTTAAACATGCATCAGGAGGTTACATGAATGAGACGGTCTCGCCGGCGGAGCAGGTGACGCGGGTGGCAATGCTTTTGGGGCGAGCGGTCCTACGATGGAAACACGAAAACGAAAAATCTTCTGAAATCTCAGAATTCGACTCGGACTCTCTACCCGAGCGGCTTGATTTTAGTCCGGATTCCTCGCTCTCTGTGACTGGTCAAAACGACGAGGCAACGGGCCTCGAAGAGACCGGTTCAGAGTCCGAGACGAATCCAAACAAACATGTGCGAGGAGCAACAAACAAAGATCGCCACTCTGATCGTCGAAGCGATCTGGCGACATGCGAACAAGCAGACCGAGCAACAGGCGGTCCCATCCAAAGAGCCGACCACACCGCCAAGCAACGCCCCCAACGAACCAACAACGCACAGCGACAAAAAGGCCGACGATGAATCCTGACATGAAAGTAAAGCTCGCGGAGTTGTCTGAACTAACCATCGGCCAACTCGCATCCAAGTACGAAAAGCTGTTCGGTGAGAAATGCCGCTCAAGAAACCGACGCTATGTCTATCGCCGAGTCGCTTGGAAGATGCAGGCCGGCGAAGAGGGCGGATTGAGCGAACGCGCTATCCTTCGTGCCACAATCATTGCCGGGGAATCGCTGCTTCGAGTCACGCCACCCAATGCCCGCAAAGCCAAGAAAGAAGTCCCAACTTCCATGCCAGCGAATTGGGATAAACGCATTCCTCCTCCGGGCCAATTAATCGAACGCCAATACAAAGGCAAACGTCTGATCGTGATGGTCATGACCGATGGCTTTGAGTTCGAAGGCGAACGCTACAAGTCGCTGACCGCGATCGCACGTGCTATTACCGGATCGCACTGCAACGGATTCTATTTCTTCAAACTAGGACAATCTAAATGAATCATAAAAAACCTGAAGAACATCAAAGTTGCGTTCGTTGTGCGATCTACACTCGCAAATCAACCGAGGAGCGTTTGGACCTTGAGTTCAACTCGCTTGATGCTCAACGAGACGCGGCGGAGTCATTCATCGCTAGCCAGAAGTCAGAGGGCTGGGTCTGCTTGCCGAAGCGTTATGACGACGGAGGGTTCTCTGGTGGCAACCTTGATCGACCTGCTTATAACGAGTTGATGAAGGATATCGAGGCAGGCGAAATTGACTGTGTCATTGTTTACAAGGTCGACCGACTCAGTCGTTCGCTTTTTGACTTCGCGCAGACTATGCGGAACTTCGATGCCAGTGGCGTGTCGTTTGTCTCTGTGACCCAGCAGTTCAATACGACCAATTCGATGGGGCGATTGACGCTGAACATTCTGCTGTCTTTTGCACAGTTCGAACGCGAAATCATCAGCGAACGCATCAGTGACAAAATCGCGGCCCAACGTCAGAAGGGCTTATGGTGCGGTGGACAGCAAGTACTTGGCTACGACGTCGATCGTTCTTCGGCTAGCCCTAAGCTCGTCGTCAATGCACAAGAAGCGGAGATGGTACGCGAAATCTTTGAGATGTATCAGAGTATGCAATCACTGTTGCCGGTGGTCCTGAAGCTAAATCAGCTTGGCTGGAACAACAAAACTTGGCTCACTCGCAAGGGCCGTTACAAGGGTGGTCGGGCATTTGACAAATGCTCAGTGTACGCATTGCTAACCAACGTGCTCTATGCCGGAAAGATCAGGCATAAAGACAAAATCTACGATGGCCAGCACGAGCCGATCATCGATCCACGTGTATTTGATAAGGTCCAAGCACAATTGAAAGAGCACGGCCGCGGAAAGGGACAACGTCTGGCCAATCGCTACTTCGCACTCTTAAAAGGATTGCTGTATTGCCCAACCTGTGGATATGCCATGGTGCATTGCCCGACCAAGAAGAAAAGCAAGGTTTATCGCTATTACGTCTGCCAAACAGCGCTCAAGCGTGGGCACAACCAATGCCGCACCGGCTCGATTCCAGCACCTCCCATTGAAGCTGCTGTTGTTGATTCGCTGAGATGCATTGTCGATGACAAAGGTTTGCGACGTGAAATTTTTACTCAATCAGAACAACTGCTAAAGCAACGCCAACATCGGCACGACTTGCAGTTAATTCAACTGAGCACCCAACATTCTCGCGATAACGCAGAGCTCAAACGCTTGGCCACCGATGGCGAAGCTGGGGATCTCAATAACGCTAGACGTAAAGACCTGAAGACGCGAATCACCAAGACGCAAGACCGGATTGTCGAGATTGAAAAAGCCCTCGAACATTTGAAGCAATGTCGCTTCGGTCCCAGTGACGTAGAGGATGCTGTAAGCGACTTCGATCGGCTCTGGGCAATCCTGCGAGCGAGGGAACGCGTGCAATTAATGGAGTTGCTGGTCTCGCGAGTTCAGTACGATCGAATCGAGGGAGACTTATCAATCTCATATCACCCAACTGCGATCGCTGCGCTGAACCAAACTGATGAAGAGGAAGACTAATGAACACAGTAAAGAAGAAGTTTGTTCTCAACTGCACCACGAGGCAGGAACGTAAACAATGCGATGCACCGGAGTCACCAGGGCGACTGCCGCGTATTACGCGTCTAATGGCCCTTGCGATTCGCTGCGATGAACTGCTAAGAACTGGTAAAGTCCGAGACCTCAAACACCTCGCCACCATCGGAAAAGTAAGTGAACCTCGCATCTCGCAAATCCTAAGCTTGACGATGCTCGCCCCCGAACTCCAAGAGACGCTTCTCTTCTTACCACGCCTGTCCCAAGGCAAGTCAGAGATCTACGAAAAGTCTCTCCGCAAAATCACGAAGCTCGACGACTGGGACGAGCAACGAAAGGCGTGGAAGAAAATTGGTTGTGTGAGCGAATCATCGTCACCTAATAGCTAGCCTTTTCTATGGTGAAGAAATCAGTGATTGAAAGGAATCGAGGATTAAGTTGGTATTGATCAAAGAGTGATCTGCCGGGACGTAAGACCCAGTTTGAGTGGCTGGCCCCTGAATGGCTAGGCTAGCCAACTTACCCGGGCTAACGGCATCTTATAGTCATTCACCCCCCAAGGAAAACTCGTCCCTCCCTACAAAAACACTAATTCGAAGCTTTACTTCTATGCGTACTAACTTCCTGTATCTTCTCGTCGATCAATTTTGCTTTTTCCGGATCTGATTGTTTTAGCAACTGCGAATAGATTTCCAATGATTCCAATCTTCCTTTTGAAAACTTGAATAAAGACTTGTCATAGTTCTGTACTACTTGTTCAATCAGTTCGACCGCTTCTGCTTCTTTATTCAGCTTCATCAAAACTTTGCATTTATGCAACGATAGCCTGTTGAACACAGCCGACGATTTCGAATAGTTTTTCCCACACAATTCAATCGCTTTGTTTATTTTCTCTAATGCTTGCTCCAGCACTGATTGTTCACAAAGTATCTTACTCTCCGTGTAAAGCCATTGAACTCTAACAGGTAGCGTCTGAGTGAAACGCTTCCCCGTTCCGTCTTTGACTTTTTCCCAAGTGTCAATCGCTTTATCGACTTGACCATTGCCAATCAACTCTGATACCAGCTTTAGTTCTGCAAGCACCAGCGAGTTACCCCAAACGTCCGGATGTCGCTTTCGAAGCTCAACCACCTCCTGTAGCTTATCAATCGCAATACGATCCTCGTCTTTCTCCGCAGCGATTTCTGCTTCGATAGCTGCATACCAAGCCTTGTTTAAATCATTCTCGCCCCAGTTATCTGTTGGTTTACCTGCTTCCTTTAGCATGTCTTCGGCAGTGGAGCTATCTCCATATGACGCCATTAACTGGGAGAGACCTAGTTTCGACGCGAAGATTGAACTGGAAAAATTCTTGGGATTTCTCGTGTACCATTCTAATTGCTGTTCGCGACTAGCGACTGCATCAAGGAAATTTCCATCAACCTCCATTATTCGTGCATGAATTCCAAGGATAGTCAAATGCTTTAGGTCGTCTGATTCCAATTGCTTAGAAATGTCATCCGCCACCCCTGCAAGGATTCTTGCGTCAGCGACTTTTCCTAAAGAAATGTATGCATCAAACAACTCGCTGAGGGCGGCTAAAGTATCCCGATGCTTTCTTCCAAAAAGCGTTTGCGATAACTCATATGCTTCTTCCAAAAGCTTTTCTGCATCGGCATCTCTCCCGAACATTTGATTGGTAGAAGCAATGTAGCTAATTGCATCAACGTAGTCCGTGTGCAATTTTGGGGAAGACGATTCTACAATCTCCAACTGCTTTGAAGCCAGGGACTCAAGTTCGGAGTACCGGTTTTTATGCTCAAGGATACCCGCTAGCGTACGGACCATTCCAGCCAAATCAACATGGTTCTCGACTCCCTCCTCTAGAGTTTTCATAGCTTGACGTATCAGCTTCTCCGCTTCATCGTACTGCTCCCGCTTTACCAGCAACCCAGATAATGCATGTAACTGCCTTGAATCGCTAACAAGCAGATGCAAACGCTGGAGATCTGTTTTTGGAGGATTCTTCGCTTTGTATTGTGAATGTCGTGAAATCGCTTCTCTGTAGTTTTGCTCTGCTGCTTCATATTCTCCCAGAGAGCTCAGCACAGTACCGATATTGTAGATTGCATAATATGCGGATTCCTTGGACTCTCGCTCACTGATTTTCAATGATTCACTAAAATACTTTAGTGACTCGCTGTACTGACCCGAACGACGCAATGCGCTTGCATAGGTGTTGTATGCGCCACTCAATGCGTCCTCTCCTTCCGTACCAGCTTTTTCGAGTATCTCGATGGCGGCTAGTACCTGGACCTTTCCCTCTATATATCGATCAAGCCTTATTAAATTCCACGCAAGCTGTTTCTTCGCCTTCGCAACTTGAATTTGATTAGCGGGCCGGACTGATTCGTAAACACTTACGGCTCTTCTTGAAAGCGATTCAGCTTCCTGATACTCCCCCATCTCTTCAAGAAGATCTGCAAGCTCAAGCAAACCATTGCCGATTTGACTCGAGTTGCCCTGAGCCTCTAAGGCATTTAGATTTCGGTTTAGGGACTCACGAGCTTTATCCTTCTTTCCTTGCTCGCGATAAACTGCTGCGAGTCCGGTGAGTATGCTACTTATCTCAGGAGGATTCTTTTTCGCGATTTCTTCCGCCCGCTCCAGAGATTCCTCGTACAAACGCTCGGCTGTAACGAGATCTCCTTGCAATCGATGAAACCAAGCTAGATCAGATAAACTTTTTGCGGCTTCTATGCTCTTTGCGCCAAATTGACTTTCACGTTTTTCAACGGCTTGCTCTAACATTTCCCGGGCTTTGCCGTTTCTCTTCTGCAACGAATACAGGTTTGCCAGATCTTTCATTGTGGCTACGGCATTATCATTACTTTCTTGACCGGCCCCTTGGTAGATTCCAAGTGCTTCTTCATAACTCGAAACTGCCTCGTCTAGATTGTCGGTTGCCTTTCCTATGTGCCCCTGGACTCTCAGCGTGTGAGCAACCTTGACATCTTCTTTGCCCAAGCGTTCGCGATATGTTTTAAGGGCGTTCTCTGACGCCTTGTGCGCTTCGTCGTATTTTTCTGATCTATAAAGTGCCCATGCTAAAGAGTAACTGGCGTCTGCAGCTTCTTTTGATTCATCTCCATACTCGTCTCGAATCAGCTGAAGCTCTTTCTCGAAAACATCCACAGCATCGTTTAATTGATCGGCGGAAAGAAAAGCATCTCCAAGTTCGTTGTAGATGGCTGATTTCTCTTTTAGAATCTTCGTCGAAACGCTAGACAGATATCCTAAAGACTCTTGCAGGTGAGCGATCTGCATCTTGAAATCTCCGCGCTTAGCGTCCTGCTTCGCTACAGTTCTCAAGAGTTTCACTACCGTCGGAACCTCCCGCGAGTTAATCTTTTTGCTTTCTTCCACTAGCCGTTTGTGGAGTGCTTCAAAATCATCTTTACGATTAAGCTCGTATAGCGCTTCTCCGAGAAACTCCTTTACGCGTTCGGCATCGAGAACTTTATCTCCGGGATTGGCATCAAGGTATGTGATCACTTTCTGATATAGGGTTACGGCATCCGGCAACTTCTTAGAAAGGTCTAAGGCCAGAGCGTAATTATATTGGGCTTTTGCGATATCTGCTGCCGGCTTTTTCTGGTACTCCAAGATGAGTAAAACCCAATTTCGGTACTTCGCGCATTCTTCATATCTAGATTGACGAAAGTAAACAGTCGCTAGATTTTCCGCTGCTTCTACAATTATTGGATCGTCATTCTTTGGATATATTTTTTTTGCTGCTTCTAGCGCTCCCTCAAGATCTACCTCTGCTTCTTGGTACTGCTCAAGCTTTAAATGGGAAAATCCTCTTAGGAGTGTTGTAATCATTTGTTCTTTCTCAAAGCCTAGTTTCTTGAATTCAGCAAGTGCGCTCGTAAAGCTCGCTACTGCGCCTTTGTGATCTTTAGAGTCCTGCTTATCCATAGCATCTTTAAGAAACGTTCGTCCAACTAAGATCTGAGCGTATCCGTCTGTAACCAAAAATACGCAAATAACCAAGAAAAGGGGAAGAGATCTTGCGAATCGCATAGTGTTTTCACTTTCAAAAAGGTGAAGTTGATACGCCGAATTGTCATCGATCGAAGTTCGATATTCAAGTGTTTCAGTGAATGGTAATGGGTAAACTGAATGGGATTTTTAGAACTTACAACAAAAGGAAGCCTTGGGGGACAAACACAAATCAAGCTGGCTGACGCTTAGACACCCATTGATTAGCGAGTGGCTTTTTCGTTTCTTGCACAGAATTTATCTGAGTATGGGATAGGTGTTCATTTGCCTGTAAGCTGGTCTGATCGTGTCCCAGTTCTGGAGGGGTATGAGGTACATGGGGACGCGCAGACCGGGCGACTCGAACCTTGGCAGCTATTCACTTTCCCATGAAAACCCCGTGTTCGTTTTGGCGGCAAATAGAGCGAACGAGTGGCTCGTGCCCGACGGTTGCAAATCTTTGGCGTGTTTCCGCTTGAGACGTCCACGTATGTTGGAGGGTTTGCGATATCATCGTATAAGGCGTTGATTGACTCAAACATTTCATCTGTGCCAGAACCATGAAGTGTCGCTGTGCTTGCGATTACGATTTCGATCTCAACATGGTTTCGCCCTTGGAAAAGCAGATCGAGGAAATCTAAGGTGGCGCCCTCGATAGGGCAGGAAACAAATGACTCGGTTGATCTCTGAGCGATCAGCCAGGATGTAAGCCCTTCTTTATGACATCCAAAGGCAAATCAGAGATCTCCGAAAAGTCTCTTCGCAAAATCACGATGCTCCACGACTGGGATGAGCAACGCAGGGCGTGGGAAAAGATGAGCAACTGTATCCAATCCAGGGTTACGTGATCGAATTTCTAAGTAACTTTAGGAATTTGACGCTCTTGTGTGTGCAATAGGTGCGTCCAAGCGTCGTCCTTATGAGTAGCCAGTCCGAGACCCTTTTCGAGGGGGAGCATCCAAGCGAGTCGTTTGCTTTTAAGCCTTTCTTCACAATTCCCGTTGTCTACTTTATGACGCCCTTGTGTGTGAACTTCTCGGTAGGTTCGGTTTCGAAAGTTGCTAGAATCTCGTCTTCTTGGGATACCCGTAATCTGGAAAATCTATGGAACTAAAAACTGCGCAAATGCAATTAGCTGAAATGGAACGCACGGAGTTCGACGACTGGCAACAGTTAGCAGCCGCGAAATTAGACGTGCCGTTGCGTAGGTTAGCTCTTGCCCTCATTGGTTGTGGTGAAGACGAAGGCAAGACTAAGGATAAAATTGATATCCTGCAGGAACTTCACACGATGAACGCGGACGATCGTGTTTTACTTGTTCGAACGCTCGCACCAGGGATCAGTAAAACATTGCTACAGGCCTGGGAGTTCTTTTCGCTTCGACCGATCCGCTCTAGGGCCGGTCTCCTGGGGATCGATTCCCACAGCAAGTCACGTGCGGCTTGGCTCCGCGACATGATTCGGTTAGTTGGAGAATTTCGTCAAGATGTGGTCACCTGTCATTGGTTGGCAGTCTGGGGCGGCTGGCTTGATGTAACGAAGGAAAGTTCTTCGATTGAGGGCTCACCGCGAAGGTTATTAGAATCGCGAAGTGATATCACTGAAAATATTGGGCGATTGCTGGGCTTTGTGATAAGGGATACCGAACGGGGAGTCTCAACCAATGCGACTGATAAAAAAGAAATGGAAGATATCTACGGCACACTATCTCTCATTGCTCAACGCCAGCATCCTGTCGGTCATTTTGGACCACATGTAGCTCTCGCGTTGGCATGTTCCGGCCGACAGGATGCCAAAGAATTGTTAATCAATCTTGTCAGTTTCTCGTTCTCGCAAATTGAATCTGGCCTCTCGTATCGCGATGTTTCGAACGATATGACGACCTGTATCACCGCAGTGGCTGAGGGGATGGATGGTCAGCCAAACGATGTATCCGACTTCGTTTTGGCGTTACTACGATCGAGCAGAAATGGGGCTAAGCTGCCATGGGATTTGATCGACGCTATGTTGGTACCTTTGCCAGAGAATTCTTCGGACGAAGAGAAGTGCGAGATTTTAGATTATGTCGTTGGCTTATTGCGAAACCCTTTATTGCGTCAACGGGCGATTGCGGGGAGCGATCTGCTGAAAGTCGTGACTGGGTTGAGCGTCGAGGCATTGATCGATCAGCGAATTGCAATTCGTTTCGCCTCAGAAAAGCTACTTGAGAAAGGGAAGTGGAAGACCAAATCATTGATCGCTACTTTGGCGAGCCGATGGAATCATGCAGACGTCATGCAACTCTGGCACCGACTACTTGAGACGTGCGTTTCGCCGGAAACACCTGGTTCGATGTTAGTTCAAGTCTTGTCAACGTACGCGACGATCCAGCGGCAACCCGATTGTCCGCCACGGGACAGTTCTACGTCCGCGTTACTCTTGGAAATTGGACAGCGCATTATTCTTGATGCATGGTTGCCGAATGACGAATCGACGGAATCCAGTGAAACTCAATTGCTAATCATGCAAAATCTCGCTGAGGCGATCATGATTCATCGCGGCAGCTATTCGGTCGACCGACTTATACCGCTAATCGAGTTACTAGTTCGCGTCCCAAATTTGTTGGCAAGTTTGATTCCGAAACTGACGTTAACGAACGATTTAAGAAATCGGCTCATAGAACTCGTGGTTGCGGGACGCCACACCACCGCTCTCAAAGCGATCCTGTTGAATTTAACTGGATACGAACTCTTAGCGAGTTGGCCAAGTAAAAATCCGGAGGACATTGCATACTACTGGAGAGCTGCAAGTAGCCAAAATTCTGAACGAAAAATGATTTGGAAGAAACTCCTTAGCGATAGCAAAAAGAAAGTACGCGCAGATGGTTTGAAGTCAATCTCCGAGGCTCTCGAGGGAAGAAATATTAGTCGAGATACGAAGAGCGACGCATACTCAGCGCTGCTTGAATATCAGAACTCGCAATCTAAAAAGCAACGGCCAGACCCTGAAGCGAAGTATACGGTTCCCTATTTATTGGAGACGTGCCAACCGGAACATCTGGTAGACGCTGCGACGGTCGAGTTGAACCGTCGAAAAGAGTATGCATTGAGTTTGATCACCCAGCGATCTGGTATTGAACCGTCGCTATTTAATCTAACACCGCCGACCGAACCGGTAGACCGAAACGTGACAGATGCGGATTTGGTTACTCCTGCGGCAAGACAGTGCCTGAAGGCACTCCATGAGTTCGTTGCGAGCCAGCCTTTCGATAAGGATGTAATCGATCAACTTAAGCGATTCACCGACGATCCGCCTATGGCCGAACTGTGGAATGACTGGTGTGAATCACTACCAAAAGCGATATGTGAGCCAGATGGTTCACATTGGCAACGATTATTTTCATCCAATTACAGTCACGGAATCCAATACGCTCCATGGTGGAATGACTTGACGAGCGAACAACAAGAACGATTGATGAGCGTTGCCTTACCGGAATCGGAAAGAGTTAGTGAGAAACTAAGCGGATACATTGGTAACTTGGCAAGATATTTTAAACGACAAATCAAATCAACATTGGCTACGGAAGTCTTAGCGGAGCAGATGCTTAGCGTTGTCGAGACCATGTATGCTCGCATTCCGACGAATGCTCGAAAGGTCGCTTTCAAAACTCCCCGATACTGCCCCGGCGAGTTGCGCACAACTGTCGGTATCAAGTCTACATTGGATGCTGTGGAGACGATGTTGGTATCATTGCCCGCTGAAATTGCAGCCTCATTGCGACAACGCCATGGCAATTTGATGCTGTGGATAAATGTAAACTCGAAAGATGGCCATTCGCCTCCGTCCGAATTAATGTTGCCCGCAGTAGCGATGGGTGCCATCTCGATTGGTGACTTTGTAAGTTTCTTAGTCGACAGCGGTTCTGGGTACGGTGGATTGTCCTTAAAGAAGCTTCACGAGTGTGCCGAGTGGTGGAAGGTTGGAATAGACACGGACCGTGAGCTGCAACTAAAGATTGCAGTCGATACTCTGGAGTTGATCATTCGCGAACAAGAGGATGAGCCCGACGACCAACTGCCTAAGCAATTCGTGTCGTGGTATAGCGAGCTACCACCGCTTCCAAGGGATCGCGATCTTGTTTCTTTGATGCGACGCAACTCCCAAATCGAACTGACGGAAATTCATAAGCGAGATAGCCGTGAGAAGTTATTCATTAAACGCCTTCAAGAGGTTGATCCGTACGATTGTCGAAAAGACTTGATGCAAATGCGCGACGAGGGGTTACTAAGTGACGACCGAGCATTGAGATTAGCGATGATTCATCCAGGGCTGGTAAAGCCGATTGCACAGTTCTTGAATTGGCAGACATTACCTGAGGCATTTGTTTGGGCCTGGGCGCATGCAGGTTTGCCTGGACGAGTTTTGGCTACGGCGTTGGGTTACGAAGGTGAGGATGAGGAAGGTTGGCTAACACTCTTGGCGCTTCATGCACCCGACATTCAGGGCGTGAATCGATGGGAACTCGATTTTGCGGAAATGGCAACGATTCGTCGTGATTGGTTTGAAAAAATATTCGGCGAGTGGGAATCAGCGCGGAGAGAGACGTTTTTCAATACCTTTCGTGCGGTGTTCGATGCTGACAATGTTCGGTCGCTTGACACAATTCTAAGCGCATTGATGGGGACGACTGACCGTAACAAACTCGTGGCCGTGATCGAACTTGGCCGAGATTGCAAAGAGTTGTTGGAATTTGCTTTGTTGCCGATCGCCGATGGTGCCAACCGACAAACCGATATCGCAGATCGGATAGCCGTAATCGATCGGTTAGCGATTGTTGGAAAGAAGGCAAAATCTTCCGAGGCCAGATCGCGGATTGCGAGAAGTATCAAACAGGCACGTCGTACGTTGGCGAACAATGCAGGATTAGCCGATGTATCACAACTGCGTTGATTATGGTCAAACGTTTTCGAAAGGAACTCGATCGTTGTTGGTGAATCGAAATCGGTAGATAAATTTCACAACTTCGCGTAGACGGTTAGCCACTAAACTCCAGGAAGAACCATTATTTGGTCTAATTGGTCGTTCTATTACGCAACCGACGTGACAACACGTTATTCGCTTTATTCAGGAAAAGAAAATCTATGGAATCATCAGTACCCCGTCTGGAAGTATCCGAGGATGTCGGGCTACCAGTTGTTGAATGCTTGTTCACGCGAGCATCAGATTCTGCGACAGTTAGCATTTCGCTACGAACCTCAAGCGGTGCCTGGTTACCAGCACTCCAAAACCCTAGTCCCGAACTGGCGCTCGTTATTCAACGGGGAATCAGCGATCCAAACACGCAAGTTCGGGCGTACTGCATTGGTCAAAGCGTCGGCGTGATCGTACGATGTTTCCGACGCGATTGAGGCGATTGGAAAGGCAAATCTTATGCTTCGCTAAGATTGAATCCTATTGAGACGATGAGAACGAAGACGCAAAGGTGAATGCCTGCAGATTTGGCTTAGCCAAATTGCAGGGCTCGATGGCACTCTCAATTTTCTCCATATCTGCGCGCGGCTGAAGGCTATCCAAAAGACCCTGTATTTGGACGCAGATGGTTTGCATTTGGTTATGCAGACGCGGTCTTTAGCCCACATTGCTCGCCCTCGACCGGAGCCGCTTGGCTTCGAATTAGTTGAAGCAAAGTCAATTTCCGATTGCGCGGATTTTTCCGGTTTTTCTGTCGGCTGTGACCATAGGTGTCAAATGTTCACTGTCTGATAGAAGCCATACGGAAATTATTGCTAGCGCTCGCTGGCGGCATGTCACGTTCAGGGACGCCCAAACTTAAGAGCCGCATTTTGTATCAGGTTTATTATGCCCAGTTTTCAACTGCCTCATTTCAACGACGTCGCAATTCTGCGATCGATCGAACCTAATCGCTTCCGAACCTTTCTGATGCGATTCGACACACACTTACGCAGCCAAGGATTCATCATCCCTGAATCTGCGGTTTTCACAGACGCTCACTTGCAGCGGCTGATCGGAAATTTCAACGCTCACGATGGCTCGACGCCCGCCGACATGATCGAGGCGTTGTTCCACATCAGCGAGGTTTCCAACGACCAGGGAATGGAAGCCCTGTTGTTGGTCGCTTCCAAAGCCGGCATCGAGTTGCCTGAAGGCGATCTCACACCGGCCGACCTTGCACTGCTGATTTGGATGAATGCTCCAGACCTGCTGCGTCGCGCGAACTGTGAACGCATCGTGCATCGCTTTCAATCGTTTTACTGTTTTATGAATCGCATGCTCGAAGCACCGCTGTTTGAAATGCCGGCTGAGGCTGTGCTGAAGAGAATCGAAGAACACACCGACCAATTCAATCGCAATCGCCAGCGCTGTGGTGGCGCGGCTGTTTGGATGTACGAGTTCGGTAATGAAGTGGCTTTTCTAATTCGATTCGGCGGCTCACTCAAACGCGATGAGGTCATGGACAACGATCAATGCCGACCCGACATTCGTCGTCCGGTTGGTTATGACCTAGTTGTCTACAACATCGAGACCGGTGAGTTGCGTATTCGTGCCGACTTGGTCAGTGAACGCCGGTTTTATTGTCGCTTGTTCAGCGAGCAATTGTTTGCTGATCCCGAGTTCTTTGAACATGAGGAGATTTTCAATCTCGATGTTATCTATCGGCTTGGCGAAGACGTGCAATCGCCTGGAATAGACTTAGGAATCACGCGGGTGACTCTCGTAGAGATCCAAGAAGTGTTGCTAGGTGAAAAGATTCTGCATGTAACGCTCAGAAGCGAAGCAATCTTTGATGCTATCCGCGAGCACAACAAGCGATTGACACCCAACGGACGATTGCTGAGCGCCAAGTTCAAGATGGTTTTGGACAATGCGGACGAAGTTACCGTGACTATCTGTTCTGGCAACAAGATTCGAGTTAGCCGCCAAGTAGGTATCGCGGCTATCGATCGTTGGATGATTTACATCGGTATCCAAAGCAACGGTGATGGTCGGCTTTGATCGGAATCTGTCCATTTGTAGAAGGGAGGAATAAGCCAGCCAATGGACGATTCTCACATCCTCGGTGCAAAAGGGCTGGAACTCGACGATTGGATTTCTTAAGAAGGGATTCATTCGGATGCGCGAGCTGGTGGATATCGCCGGTGATGTTTCGGTTCAGATCCCGAATGCAAGCTCCGCGAGTTGCAGTTCGATGGTTGGCAGAACTGGGGTGATCCAAATTGGGTAACTGAAGTTCTCGTCTCCGGCACTGCTCCTAATCAAGCACTCCGCTACAAGACTTTCTGCACTCCAGCGGCATCCTCAGGAGCTCTCATTGTCGAAATCAGGAACACTTGCCCATGACCCGATTGGTTCTTCGAGACGGAAAACTATTGAGCGTCGGCGGTAATCTAACAACCTGCCAAACCGCTTGTTGTTGCTGTGCACCGATTGTTCCATGTACCGCAAGGATTCAAATTGGAAGCATCGATACCACGGCCACCGTCTGGCCCTACTACAACCTTGATTCCCCACCAACCATCCCAGGGTTTCGACATTGCCAAACACTGAGCATACCAAGTGTGAATGCGTCGACATTCATCGAGAAGTACGACCTTACTGAAGCTCAAACTACGCAGTACCTCTTAGTCCGTAATGGATTGACCTATACACAGACTCTCAACATCTCCTGGGAGTTCTGCCGAAAGTGGAATCTCATACTCAACGATATGTTGTTTCGGATTTATCGCTCTCTCACCGATAGCTCACTTCGAATCGAGCTATCGATCTATATGGGCACCTACCACGTTTCTACCAACGCACAGTGGCGCAGGTACAGCAAAACCGATAGCGGGCCTGGCGGTGGTTGCACTCCACCGGCGGCCGTGTATGCAGGTGACTTTCCAGAAAGCTGTATCTTCAATGGAAGGCCATCGTTCGGCTACACCGAACGCCCCGAATCAAACC
>JAIYDQ010000256.1 GCA_027487375.1 Planctomycetaceae bacterium | reverse complement strand
TTGGTTTTTGTTCCTTGGCAACAAAGCTCGCGCGGCACAGGAACCGTCATTGCTCGCGATCCGCAAAAGCGACTGCAACCGGTTGTAGCTATGGCAGACGGCGTCGTCGATTGGATCAAAGAAGGCTTTCAAGAAGGAAGCCACGTTGTCGAGGGCGAAGAACTGATGCGGCTGAAGCCATTTGCAGATGGTGAGATGAGAAGCGTCGAAACACAGCTTCAGCAGCTGGAAAACAAGAAGCAAAACCTTGAGAACAATGTTGAAAATGAAAAAGTAAATATCGAATCCCGTAGGGAAGCCGGGGTGGCGGAACTCAAGGCCGCCGAGTCTGACATCGTTGCGTCGACCGCCAAACTCGAACAGGCGAAAGCATTGGTCGAAGAAGTCACGGCTGATTACAAATACAAGAAAACCAAATTTGACGGCGACACAATGCTGTTACCGAAAGGCCTCAAATCGCCCTTGGAAGTCGCTCAGTCGGAAGCTGACGAACGAGCCGCTTGGCAAAAAGTTGGGAAAGCGCAACAGGCCGAAATCGAACAGTTTAATTTCTTGCAAGCCAAGCAAGATGCATATAAGAGCAAGGTTCAAGAAGTAGATATCAAGAACAATGAAGCGCAAAATAAATTGCAGGACACGCTGCAGAAGATTGCTGAAGTCAATAAAGAGATCGAAGATGTGAGAATCAAGCTTGGTCAATTGGACCGGCTGGCAGTGAAGGCAACTCGAACCGGTATCATTCAATCGCTTCACGTGAATTCACGTAGTGATAGCGTTAAGAAAAATGATGTACTGTTTGAAATTGTTCCGGAAACGGATGAGCTTGCAGTGAAGCTCACCATTCGCGGGAACGACAGTCCGCTGATTCATGTTGGTGATGAGGTTCGTCTGCAGTTCCAAGGATGGCCTGCGATTCAATGGGTGGGCTGGCCCAGTGTTGCTGTGGGAACCTTTGGCGGTCGCGTAAACAGTATCAATCCGGGAGGCGATACCAAAGGGGATTTCGATGTTTACGTCACTCCAGATGACTCGCAAGTTCCTTGGCCCGATAACCGATACCTAAGACAGGGAGTGCGGGCCAACGGATGGGTGCTGCTGAGAACGGTCCCGCTTGGTTTCGAATTATGGCGTCAATTAAACGGATTTCCTCCAATGATCGACGATCCGACGGGCAAAGGCTCCGGCGACAAGAAAGACGACGTCAAAAAGCCCAAATTGCCCAAGTAGCAATCCTTTCGCTATGCGGATTTCTTTATAACGAGTCTTCACTCGTTGCGCAGGTGGTTGAGGAAGTAACTGGAAGGAATCCAGCGACACTTCAATCCTCCGAAGCAGCGCCGCCAGCTGTCAAGCAAGCCGAAGTGCTGGGCTCATCACTTCCGAATCCAGAAACGATTTCGAATCCAAGTGCCTTGGATCGTCTTGAGAGCACCCTGCCATACCGAGGGCCGCTTCGCGAGGACTCGAACTACTCGCTTGTTCCAGCTCCGTCGAACAGTGTCGAGGCGAAGCAGCTTCAGTTGAAATTGAATCAGATTGAGGGGGCGATGCAAGATCCTGCCGCCAGAGCGCGTGCAGAAAGCGATCGCACTTGGGACTCGCACGCGGCAAATATTCCCAACTATGTTCTTCCGTCCGAGACAGAAGTCTTTCGCAGTTTCATAGCGAACACCCTTGGCGAGGAGAACCAAAACACGCTTTTGCTTGCCGATGTGGTTGCGTCTGTTTATCGTGCTTTCCCCATGATCGAACAAGCAAGACTTCTTGCTCGATCTACCGCCGGTGAACAACTCTCTGCCCTCGGCGCGTACGACACGAAACTGGAAGGTTATTCGCTTAACCAAGCGGTCGGATATTACGAAAACTATCGACAAGGAATCGGCGCAGCCCGACAACTTTGGTGGGGCGGTTACATCGGTGCTGGTTATCGATTGGGTCGTGGAAGCTTTCAGCCTTGGTACAAAGAACGCGAGACCAACGACGGCGGTGAGTTCAAGATCGCCATGGTGCAACCGCTTCTTCAAGGCCGCGCAATAGATGCTCAACGCGTGGAGCTCTTTCAGTCGAATCTTCGAAGACAAGCTGTTGGACCGGAGATTCAGGAGAACATACTTTACGCATCACTCGAAGCCGCTTATGCGTACTGGGCTTGGGTCGCAGCAGGTGTTACTTTGACTGCCAACATTAATCTGATGGAGCTTGCTGAAGTTCGCGGTGATCAACTGAATGAGATTATGAAAGCCGGACAAGCGAAAGGGATAGACCTGATCGTTAACGACCAACTGATTGCGGAACGTCGATTGAAGGTTGTGGAGAGCGAGCAGAAGTTCTGGCAGGCTGCGGCAAAACTTTCACTCTATTTGCGTGATGAAGCTGGTCAACCACTTGTTCCATCTCCAGATTGGTTGCCGGAGAGTTTTGCTGCGATCGACTCGATTGATCCCGCAACACTCGAACGAGATTTCTATGATGCTATCTCGCGAAGACCAGAGCTCCGATTGATTGACTTAGAGATTCAAGCAATTCGCTGGGACCTGCAACTTGCAAATAACCAGTTGCTTCCAAACCTCGACTTTACCGTTCAAAATAGTCAAGATGTTGGCGCACGTGCATCCAGCCTTGGCGACAAAACGCCCTTTGAGCTTGAAGCGGGAGTGATCGGTGAAGTTCCGATTCAACGACGCAAAGCTCGCGGTAAAATCGAACAGTCGATCGCAAAGACCGAAATGCTCCAACAAAAGCGACGCTTCCAACAGGATAAGATTTTGATTGAGCTTCAGAATGCGCAGGCAGGATTGTTCGCTGGTCTAGAAAGCATTCGACAAGCGCAAGCAGCACTCGACGCCTCGCGACAATCGCTGGACGCTTATCGAGAAGCTTATCGCTTGAATCAAGTGGACTTGGTGTTCCTGAACTTAGTCGAACCAAAAGTGACGGAGAACCAAATCAAACTCTACGAACAACAATTGAAGTTGTTTATGTCGTTAGCAGCCAAGCAAGCGGCCCTAGGACTCGATCCACTTGAACAAGCGATCGCATTGCCGAACTACCTGAAGACGCAAAAAGAAAGAGACCGCGAAGAATTGGAAGCCAACGCTCCAAAGGCAAACGAAGGTAAATAGTGGTCAGCGGACTCAGGCTGGGCTGATAATAGCTTTGCCGATGGCGACTAACCTCGGGATTTTGGATCAATTCACTTTACCAGTTCGTAACCCTGTCTTTTCGTACTCGTACTCAGCCATTCGCGGTACTCGTACTCCTACTCGATTGAATGATTCGAATCGAGTAGGAGTACGAGTACCATTTCATTGAGTACGAGTACGATTGTAAAAAAAGTTAAGTGCGGTAACTGATAAGAGTTGAAAAATACCCTTCTCATCGCCTGTAGCATCTACCAACCACCACTTCGAGATCGCTTAAGTCGATCCGTTCTTCAGGATATCGGGAACTGACTTGCCTTTGACTTGGTAGACGTACTTCAGGACTTCCGCGACGGCTGCATATTGCTCGACTGGAATTGGGCTTCCGATATCTACTGACTTAAAAAGTGCTTGGGCGAGTGGTTTTCGTTCGACAACGGGAATGCCACTCTCTAAGGCGATCTTTCGAATACGAGCCGCAACCAATTCAGCCCCCTTTGCAAGAACGATCGGTGCCTTCATCGTCTTGGGATCGTACTGTAGCGCAATTGCAAGTTCGGTTGGGTTCGTGACCACGACATCCGCCTTAGGTACGTCAGTTTGAAGCCGTTGCGATGAGATTTGTTTTGCAATGCGACGGCGACGAGCTTTCACTTGTGGGTCACCTTGCGTTGACTTGGATTCTTCGCGAATCTCTTCGTCGGTCATCATCAAGTCTTGTTCGTACTTCCACTTCTGAAATGCGTAATCGGCAAGTGCCAGTCCAACGAGAGAGCCTGCGACTTGTCGCGTTAAATCGATGGTCGTCGACCATACGAAGCCACCGACTGCCGGCGCTGTCATCCCTGCCAAGTTGAGGATCTCGTCCCATCGGTTCCACACACCAACAATTAGCAGGATGGAAACAATAGCGATCTTCACCAACCCAAATCCCAGTTTGGCTGCGTTGGGCATGCTGAAAACTCGTCCGATCCCTTTCAACGGATCAATGCGTGAAATATCAAAGCCAAGTTTATCAGGTAGCCAAAGAAATCCCGTTTGAGCCAGATTTACAACGATCGCAGTCAAAAACACCCCGCCCATTAACGGAAGCAAAGCCGCGCCGGATCTTTGAAGCATACCAACCAAAGTCACCAGCGGAGTGCGGTTATCGGTCTCCCAATAGAGCGGCTGCTTGAGTTGATCGACGATCAAATCCATCAACGTTCGGACCAACTGCGGACCGATGAAGTCCAAAACCACAACGCTTACCAAAAGAATAACCGCGGACCCGAGATCTTGGCTTTTCGCAACGTTCCCTTCCTCGCGAGCCTTTTGGCGGCGATAAGGCGTTGCCTCATGTTTTTTATCGCCAGCTTGTTCGGCCATGTTTATCTTTCACTCACACGCAGTGACTTGCCACATTCACTCGGATGTTTACGGTCTTCTGTTTACTTTCAAACTCTTGACGAATTGCCTCGCGGCTTTTTCTTTTCACGATCGGATAGGAAAGAGATCTGCGGTCCGTTCCAGCCAGCCTGCTAACTCGCTTTGAAAGACCCAGCCAATACTTCCAATGGAAACGGTTAGCATCCACAGTAAGACTGAAAGGTTGATACCAAAGCCGATCGCCATGATGTTCATCTGAGGCATCGTTCGGCCAATCAATGCGGTAATCAAATTGGCTAAAAGCAACGCGATCGCAACTGGGGCCGCCGCGCGAATTCCTATCGAAAGACTATGATGCAACAAATCATGGACATGCATCAGCCAATGTTCTTCTGCAGCAACGGCGCCTGCTGGATAGTACGCAAACGAATCCATACAGCAGTTGAGTAGCTGACGATGGCCACCGAGAATGAGAAACAACGCCATCGCTACCCACGAAAGCATCTGATTCAACACGGCAGTCGTTTCCTGAGACATCGGGTCGGCTGATTCTGCGATATCCATACTGGCAAGCGAACTCATTACTTGTCCACCCACTTGCAAGCCTGTGATGACAACTTGGATAGCCGATCCAAACAGCATCCCCAAGAGCAACTCTTTGGCAATTTGCACTGTCATCACCAACACAGATGATGGAAGTGGTGAGGCATTCTCCATTACCATCGGCGTCAAGCATGCGGCGAGCATGATCGCCATCAAAGCGCGTATCTGCATGGGAACGTTACTTCCAAGCAGTGGCGGCATCAGTAACAGAAGCATTCCAATGCGACTCAAGACGCACAGAAAAGTCCACATCAACGGATAAAGCATGCCATAAAGTTCCGTTGTCATAGCATGCCTGGCTATCGCTGCGAGATGTGATTAGGGATGTCGCGAAACAGATCTCGTGAGTACTCAACCATACGATCGGTCATCCAAGGAAGGCATAAAATCATTGCAAGCACGATTGCAAAGAGCTTGGGAACAGTACTGACCGTTTGATCTTGAACTTGCGTGAGAGCTTGGATCAAACTGATTACCAAACCAACCACCATCCCAACTACCAAGAGCGGAGCAGCGAGAATCAGCGACATAACGATCGCAGCACGAACCAGGTCGAGAGCATCTTGTGGTGACATGGCGAAAGTTGCTTGCAAAAACGGCGAATACGAAGCGACAACAGTGCGTATTCTTTTAGCCGTTTCGCATTGCCGATCGCAATAGCGGAAAAATAAGCAGGATGGGTAATGAGCAACGGAGCTTCCCGAATTCTCCTCTGTGTTCTCTGTGCCTCCGTGTTTCAAACCTTCGACCTGGGCATAAGAGTTAGCATTGCTTAGCCTGAACGGGGGGGTGAAACACAGAGACACGGAGAGCACAGAGCGATTCCTCTTGAGACGCTTCCAGGTCGCTCCGCAATCATAAGGTACTTGCCGACTAACCGAATCGACCAGTGATGTAGTCTTCGGTTTCTTTTAGTAGCGGTTTGGTGAATAGCGATGCTGTCGGTCCCATCTCCACAAGGCGCCCCAAGTACATAAACGCGGTGTAGTCGCTAACGCGGCTAGCTTGGGTCATGCTGTGGGTTACGATCAGCACAGAGTAATCGCCTTTGAGATCGTCGATCAGCTCTTCTACCTTGCCGGTTGCGATTGGATCCAGGGCCGAGCAGGGTTCGTCAAGGAGTAAAACCTCGGGATCGCTACTAATTGCTCTCGCGATGCACAGTCGCTGCTGTTGTCCGCCTGAGAGACCGGCGGCGTTGTCATTCAATCTGTCCTTGACTTCGTCCCACAACGCGGCGGCTCGGAGGCTGAATTCACAAGCATCCATCAAGGTTTTTCGGTTCCGCTCTCCATCGACTCGCAGCGGAAAGATCACGTTTTCAAAGATGCTCATAGGAAATGGATTAGGTTTTTGAAAAACCATTCCCATTCGTTTTCGCAGTTCAATCACATCCACCTTGGGACTGAAGATTGACTCGCCCGACAAAAGCATATCGCCTTCGATTCGTACCGAATCGATGAGATCGTTCATCCGATTTACACTTCGCAGCAAAGTCGATTTGCCGCAACCGCTAGGGCCGATTAAAGCGGTGACTTTGCCTTTTGCGACTGGCAAGTTGATGCGATGGAGGGCCTGCTTTCGGCCGTACCAAAGATTGAAATCGCGAACCTGAAGAATGGGA
>JAIYDQ010000381.1 GCA_027487375.1 Planctomycetaceae bacterium | reverse complement strand
AGAATCCCTTTGACGACTTCACCATGAACGTCGGTTAGTCGATACTGACGTCCTTGATAGCGGAAGGTCAATCTTGTGTGATCAATTCCGCAGAGATGGAGCATTGTTGCTTGCATGTCGTGTATGTGAACCGGATTCTCAGTAATGTTCCATCCAAACTCGTCGGTGGCACCGAAGCTTGTACCAGGCTTCACGCCGCCACCGGCAAGCCACCAGCTATAGGCCTTTCCGAAATGGTCTCTTCCGTTGGGACTTTCGGGTTTACCTTGACCAAATGGTGTTCGCCCAAATTCGCCGCCCCAGGCAACGAGCGTATCGTCCAACAGTCCGCGTTCCTTGAGGTCATGCACCAACGCGGCTGAGGGTGCATCGGTGTCTTTGCATTGGAACTCAAGCTGCGAGAAAAGATTATTGTGTTGGTCCCAGCCGGCATGCATCAGTTGCACAAATCGTACGCCGCGTTCGAGTAGCCGGCGAGCGACCAGACAGTTATTGGCGAAAGTTCCTTTCACCAACACATCCGGTCCGTATCGATCGAGCACCGACTGCGGTTCGTCGGAGAAATCGACCAAGTCCGGTACGCTTGTCTGCATTCGAAACGCCATTTCGTATTGCGATATCCGGGTATCCGTTTCAGGATCGCCGTAGTCCGCGAGATGCTCCGCATTCATCACCGCAAGTTGGTCCAACATTGCGCGTCGTGATTCCCTGCTGATTCCAGGGGGATTTGCCAAGTAGGGAACTAAGTCGCCAGTGCTTCGAAATCGAACGCCTTGGTATCGGCTCGGCAAGAATCCGCTACCCCAGTAATAATCGAAGAAGAGTTGTCCGCAGGTTTTCTGCTTATCGCTTGACGTCATAACCACAAAGGTCGGTAGGTCTTCGGATTCGTTTCCTAGACCATACGACAGCCAGGCCCCCATGCTTGGACGACCAGGCACCTGTGCACCCGTCATAAAGAAGGTAACACCAGGCGCATGATTGACTGCTTCGGTGTTCATGCTGCGAACAACACAAATGTTATCGGCGATACTTCCGATTCCAGGAAGCATTTCGCTGAGCATCAGTCCGCTCTGGCCGTATTGTTTAAACGGCTTGATCGCAGGCAGACAATTGAACTTCCCATAACCACTCGACATAGTTGAAAGTCGCGTCGTTCCCCGAATGGAATCCGGGATGTTTTGGCCAGCCATCTCTTTGAGCATCGGCTTGTGGTCAAAAAGATCAACGTGCGACGGACCGCCTCCCTGCCACAGCATGACAACACGCTTGGCCTTCGGCGCGTGATGCGGCAAACCAGACAAACCACCGATCGCTTTTTTCGTATCTGCATTTGCACCGAACGCAGATTTTCCACCGAGCATTTCGGCTATAGATTTGTCCTTCTGAAGTAGCGTCGCTAACGCAGCAACACCCAAGCCGCTTGCAGTCGAACCGAAAAGTTTTCGACGTGTGACTCGGAGTAAGTTTTCGTGTGCTAGGTCATGGTTCATGCTTTGTGATCCTTAACGCGTCCGACCAATCGATGGCCCCCGATAATGTTACTCGGATATTACTCGCGAGTCATCGCTTCATCTAGATTGAGAATGGCTAAACAAACAATGGTCATCGCTGCGTGCTTGGCAATATCAATGGATTCATCGCGAGGCGAACTCCCGGTGGCAAGTAACCGTTTCGCCTGTTCAACACTTCCTTGATAATAACCGAGCTGATAGTCGAATATTCTTTGTAGCTGCCGGACCTCTTTGTCGTTTGCCTCGCGACAAGTCACCTTGGCAAATGCAAGACGCATTCGATCATCGTCCTGCTTGTCAGACTGAATCAATTTCTCTGCCAATACACGCGCCGCTTCAACCCATGTTGGATCATTGAGTGTTGTTAATGCATGAAGCGGAGTGCTTGTGTTGGCTTGCCGTACACGACATGTTTGCCGGTTCGCAGTATCGAACATGTTTGCGGGGCTCACTGTTCTCCGCCAGAACGTGTATATGCTTCGTCGATAGAGATCACTCCCAGTTGATGTCGGATAAGTGAAGTCTCGTTCTTTGGTGATTGCAAGTGCTTCCCATACATCGTCGGGTTGGTAGGGATAGACTGGAGCACCGCCAATAGAATCCTGAATCATCGCAGCTACCGAGAGAGCCCAATCTCGAAGGATCATCGAAGGCATGCGGAATCGACTTGCTCGAGCATAGAGCCGATTCTCGGGATCACGTGTCAGTAGTTCCGGAGACGTTCGACTACTTTGTCGGTAGGTGCTGCTGGTAACAATCAGGCGGTTCATTGCCTTCATCTTCCAACCCGACTCGCGAAACTCACAAGCTAACCAATCCAGCAGTTTTCCGTGAAGAGGGTATTCGCTCTGCACCCCAAAATCCTCCGCGGTCTTGATGATCCCAATCCCGAAAAAGTGTTGCCACATTTTGTTGACTTGGACTCGTGCCGTCAGCGGATTGTCTTGAGAGACAAGCCACTGCGCCAGCCCAAGCCGATTTCGCGGCATCCCATCTGGCATTGGTGGTAGAAAAGAGGGCGTCTCGAAGGTAACTTTTTCGGTTGGCTTAAGATACTCTCCACGATCGAGAATATGCGTTTCTCGAGGCTGGTCGTCACTCATGATCATAGGTCTTGGGATCTGATCACCTTTGTATGCCGATCTTTCCTTTGTAAGCTTCTCAAGATTAGCCAAAACTGGGAACGCGTTACCTAATGTGGGTTGGACCTTGTTGAAAAAGTGCGATCGCAATTCGTCGTCAAGCTTCTTCTTTTCGACATCGCTTCGATCAGCCTCTGGTTTACTAAGCAGCGTCTTCACCGATTCTGGAAGCTCTTGCCCGTCGGCTCCATTACCGTCTGCGAGCAACCCAACTTCCCAGCCAGCAAAAATCGCTTCTTGGGTTGGCTTGGCTTCGGCTTCGACTGCCCGAACGCTTTCATCGAGTTCGGCAATCTTTGCAAGATTCGCTTCTGTTGGCAGTTCCAAGTACGGCTTACCAAGCCGAATTCTCGGAGACAAACGGGCGGGCATTCCTAATTCTGGAACACGATTGAATGCATCCAGCAAGCTGTAGTAATCACGCTGGGTGATAGGATCATACTTGTGGTCGTGACACTGAGCACAAGCAACAGTCAGCCCCAACCATGTCGTCGCAGTCGTATCAACGCGATCGAACAAAGTAACGAACCGCTGCTCCTCGGCAATCGCTCCACCCTCACCATTTTGAAGATGATTTCGGTTGAAACCAGTAGCGATCTTTTGCTCATTGGTCGCATTCGGAAGTAAATCTCCAGCCAGTTGCCAAGTCGTGAAATCATCGAATGGCATGTCTTCGTTTAATGCTTTAACAACCCAATCACGCCATATCCATTGCCACGTATCACCATCTTGTTGAAAGCCATTGCTATCCGCATACCGAGCTGCATCAAGCCACGGCAAAGCCATTCGCTCGCCGTAGTGTTTGTTGCTGAGCAACCTATCGACTAGTCGTTCGTATGCATCTGGAGCAGGATCGCCGACGAACGCACGCACTTCCTCAATCGAAGGTGGTAGTCCAACCAAATCGGCGTACAGCCTTTTAATTAACGTTGATCGGTCTGCTTCCGGCGAAGGTTTCAACCCTAACGACTCCAGCTTTTCCAAAACGAATTGATCGATTGGGTTTCGCACCCAGTCGGATTGCGCGACTTCTGGTGGTTCGGGACGCGTCGGATTTACAAAGGCCCAGTGCGGAGAATACTTTGCACCCTCGTTGATCCAACGCTTGAGAATTGCCTTTTGTTGATCGGTCAGACGTCGATTCGAATCTGGCGGAGGCATCAGCGTCTCCGGATCGTCCGAATGAATTCGAACAATCATTTCGCTACTCTCCGCATCGTGAGGCACGACCGCTCCCGATTCGATAGCGCCAGATTGGTCGTCCAGTCGCAAGTCAGCATGCCGCTTGTTCGCATCCTGACCGTGACAATAAAAACAGTTTTCCGACAGAATCGGACGAATATCGCGGTTGAAGTCCAATGGCTCGTCGGCACCATAGGCAGAAGTCACGAAGGCAAACGCAGCTGCTCCCAAACTCAAAGATTTGCAGATCTTCTGGAGCCAAGCAATCAGCTTGGTCGGCGATGCTTTCTCAGCAATACTCTGGGAATTTCGGGCAGGCATCTGTTAACCGTGTGAGGAACGCGGCGCGGAAGGAAACGCAAGTAGCTCGCAAATGCAAATGCGGTGCTTACCAAACGTAGGGTAGGTATCCCCAGAATTATACCTCGGATAACTGGTATTGGCGATTATTTCCATCCGTCGCAGTTCATGTAGTTCAGCCTCTCCGTAGGCTGAGATTCCAGGCGCAAATGTTTGCCGAGTCTGCGGAGAGACTCGGCTACTTGAGTGTGTTACGAGTCTGCGGAGAGACTCGGCTACGTGAGTGCAAAAATATCATCGCGTCAGTAAGTTCCCAGGCAAATGTCCGATCGAGCTCCAAAAATCGAGCCGCCAATCGTCCCCGGTCCACGTTAATTGCGTCACCGAAGTATTCGGAACTTCGCTCAAATGTTCAAACGACCTTTCCCCAAAGTGAGACTTGTCGTTTAGCAGTGTCCTGAGAAGCAATGCTTTGAAATCGGCGTGAATGACCAAAGCGACTCTCGCTGGTGACTTCGCCGAAGAGTTTCCTGTATGCAAATTCTCGAACATTTCTCGCAACCATTTTGCCACTTTGCGAGAGCGTTCCATTGCCATTGCATCTGACTCCAAGATCGACTCGGTGTACCATCCGGAGTCGCCAATTCGCTCGTCGATTTCCCAACCAGGAAAATGCTTTTGAATCTCCGCCCGGTTCATACCTGGAAACGGCCGCATGTTCCCGCTGTGATAGCCTTCGTAACATCCACCCCATTCGAAGATATCTTGTCGGACAAACGGTTTGATCCCGATCGATTCGGCAATTGGCAACGTCGTCTCAAGTGCTCGGCGAAACCCACTGCAATAGAGGGTTGTCGGCGGATAGGTCTTAAGCCATTCAGATAAACGCGCTGCTTGGAGTTTACCTATTTCAGTAATGCCAGGGTCAGGCACACGTAGCGATTCGTCCAGAGCATTGTTGGCCGACTGGGCATGACGAATCAAAAGAAGTTCAAACACCTTCAAGCACTCGCTTTCCACTAACGAAATCGTCGAAACGGTTGTCGAATCAAATCGTACAGATACCACTCGACAAACAACAACATGAACGGACCGATCAATAATAACAGCTGACCGATTTGGCGAGCAAAACTTTCAGGAATGAAGATGGCGATGCCGGTGTAAAGCGAATAAACCATACCGACATTCAAGACCAGCAGAAGGCTACTCACAAGTATAAAGCCGGCGATGTACAACGCGAGCGCTCGACGAGCTCGTCTTACTGCTACCGGATCATCGTTTGCCTCTTCAGCCAATTCTTCACACTCCCGAGTCTTTGAAACTACGTCAGACTATCGCTTTCATTACGCCACTCTTCGTACGACAATCTGGCGATTTCGAAACCGTTATCGGTCTTGCAGTACCCACCGCTGCCACCCATCCGACCAATCAACTTCATCGCCGATGAATCAACATGATACCGACTGGAGTCCAATACAAATTCGTCGCGGATATACATCGCAAGAATTTCGCCGAGAATTAATCGATTGCGACCAATTTCGATGATCGAGTGTTTGCGGCATTCCAGTGCCGCAGGAGCATTTTTCAAACGCGGAGTCTCAACGAGCGTCGACGAGACAGTCTCCAAGCCTAGCGAATCGATTTCGCTGACTCCATCTGGAAAATCAATTGCAGAGCGACTCATCGCATCGGACGAACTCTCATCAACCATGTTGACAACGAAGTCGATTCGCTGATCGATGTTCGTTGCCGTGTCTTTGGGACGGTCGGGATGGTTACCAACGCTTAGAATAACCAACCCTGGATCAGACCCAACAACATTGAAGAAGCTGAACGGAGCAAGGTTGATGCTTCCATTTGCATTGCGACTAGTCACCCATGCAATCGGCCGCGGAACGACAGTGCCAATCAACAGGTTGTATCGCGCTTTGGCAGGTACCTTACTAAAGTCGAATATCATTTCTTCACGTAACCTGATGCAATTTGACTGACGTTTCCACTCATAATTCCTGGATCTTCTTACTCGTGCTCAGCCATCGGCGGTGCTCGCACTCCTACTCGTTGGAATGACGCGAGGAGTATTTCAAAACGAGCACAATTGCGAGTACGTTTAACGTAAAACCCTGGTGGCAATCATCGTGGTGAGTCTAAAGATCCTTGCCTATTTGGACAGGGTCAGTTATATGCTGGAGTACAGGCTTTAGCCGCTTTGAGGCAAATCCAAGTTGCTGAGCGCCTAAAGGCTGTACTCCAGCGCGTACCTGGCGCTGTCCAACGATGCTAGCCCTTACTTGCTGCCTTCGTTGCCTGATTCGAGGATCGCCATGAATGCCTTTTGAGGGATATCCACCGAGCCGATCGACTTCATTCGCTTCTTACCTTCCTTTTGTTTAGAAAGCAACTTGCGTTTTCGAGTGATGTCACCACCATAGCACTTCGCAGTCACGTTCTTGCGCATCGCGGGGACTGTCTCGCGAGCGATGACTCGCGAACCGATAGCTGCTTGAACAGCGACTTCGAACATGTGGCGATCGATTTCTTCTTTCAACTTCTTGACCACAGCGCGTCCACGTCGATCGGCATCGCGTCGATCGCAGATGATTGCGAGCGCATCGACTGGTTTTCCGTTGACGAGAATATCCATCCGAACTAGATCCGCGTTCTCATAACCGATAATCTCATAATCCATGGTTCCATAACCACGAGTTGAACTTTTGAGTTTGTCATGCAAATCGTAGATGACTTCTGCGAGCGGTAAATCGTAGGTAACGAGGGCTCTTGTTGCCGAAAGATACTCTTGGCTTTTTAGAGTCCCACGGCGATCTTGGCACAAGGTCATCACGGTTCCGATGAACTCGATGGGCAAGACAAAGTTCACGCGTACAATCGGTTGCTTGAACTCCTCGATCTCGCCCGAGTCGGGGACTTCTTGCGGGCGATGGATATTGAGGACTTCTCCACCACGTTTCACCACTTGGTATGTTACGTTAGGAGCGGTTTGGACTAAGTCGATATCGCATTCGCCTTCGAGTCGCTGCTGAACGATCTCCATGTGGAGCATGCCAAGGAATCCACAGCGAAAACCGAACCCAAGGGCTTCGCTTGTCTCTGGCTGGAACTCGAAGCTTGGGTCGTTGATCGAGAGCTTTTCTAACGCATCACGCAGTTCGGTAAACTCTTGCCCATCGCTTGGATATAGACCGCAGTAAACCATCCGCTTGGGAGGTTGGTAGCCTTCCAGCGGTTGCGTTTCGGTGTCACTTGCCAGAGCCACCGTGTCGCCGATAAAGACATCTTTGAGCGACTTGATGTTGCAGATCAGATAACCGACTTGACCAGCACGAAGGGCGTTGGTGGTCTTGCGTTCTGGAACAAAGTGGCCCAACTCAAGACATTCGTGCGTGAGCCCACCGCGAAGGAAGCGGAGTTTTTGACCTCGCTGAACGCTACCTTCCATCAGTCGCACATAGGTAATCGCGCCACGATAATCATCGTAGTGAGAATCGAAAACCATCGCTTGGAGCGGTTTGTCTGGCTCGCCTGTTGGTGGCGGAATCCGCGTCACAATGGCTTCCAAGAGTTCGTCGATCCCGATGCCGGCTTTCCCACTGCACTTGACGATTTCAAATGGATCAATGCCGAGAATTTGTTCCATTTCTTCGGTAACTTCATCGATTCGCGCATGCTGAAGATCGACTTTGTTGATTACGGGAATGATCTTCAAATTGTGATCCATGGCTGCGTAAGCATTCGCAACCGTTTGTGCTTCCACTCCTTGAAAGGAATCGACCAGCAACAATGCACCTTCGCAGCAAGTAAGCGAGCGAGATACTTCGTATTGAAAGTCAACGTGGCCGGGCGTATCGATCAGGTTGAGTTCGTAGGTCTCTCCCTGAAAGTCATAATGCAGGGTTACTGCTTTAGCCTTGATCGTGATGCCTCGCTCTCGCTCCAAGTCCATGGCGTCGAGAAGCTGGGCCTTCATTTTTCGGACTGCAACCGTCCCCGTTCGTTCCAAAAGTCGATCAGCAAGCGTGCTTTTCCCGTGATCGATGTGGGCAATGATGCAGAAATTTCGGATGTTTTTTAGCGGAATGTCTGCCATAGAGGCTTTTCTAAATCCAGTTCTTCAAAAAACCAACATTGGCAATTCGCTTAGCGAGCGGGTGATCCGTGTTAGATCGCCAATAGCAGGCGACTTGGAGCTTCCAGGTAGCCAATGATTTCATTTAAAAATCGAGCCGCAGTACCACCGTCGACCAAACGATGATCATAGGCGAGACTCAATGGCATCATCGATCGAGGTTTGATCGAATCATCCTCCATCACAACCGGCATTCGCCGAGTTCTACCAACCAACAAAATGGCAACTTCTGGAACATTGACGATCGGTGTCGAATAGGTACCACCAATGGCACCGAGGTTACTGATCGTAAAGGAGCCGCCACGGAGATCGTTCACGCCGAAATCATTGTTGCGAACACGTGTGGAGAGATCCCCGAGTCCTTGGGCAATGTCAGGAATCCCCATCCGCTCGACATTCTTCAATGTAGGAACAACCAGCCCGCGATCCGTGTCTACGGCGATCCCGATATTCACGTAGTCCTTATAGATGATCTGTTCGTTCTCCATGTCGACCGACGCGTTCATCGAAGGATGATGCTTAAGAGCGGTTGCCACGGCCTTGATCAAGAAAGGCATAGTTGTCAGCTTGATACCTCTTGCGGCATAGTCATCTTTGCTGCTTTGTCGGAAGATTTCCAGTTCGGTCACGTCCGCGTCGTCGAAGTTCGTGACTCGCGGAACGTTAGTCCATGAGCGATGCATTTGAGCCGCAATCGTTTTGCGAATCTTGCTCATCTTCTCAACGCGAACCGGACCGTAGTCATCTTCAGCTGCTGTTCCGGGAAGTGCGCTGCTAGTTTTCGTCGAGACACTCTTAGAACTAGCCGCCGCCGGAGCCGCACTCGATGATGCAGAAGCGGGTGAGCTAGGGAGAGTTGCGATCTTCGTGCTTTGTTGACCTTGTCGTACTACAGCCAAGACATCTTCGCGAGTGATTCGTCCACCTTCGCCGCTTCCG
Organism: Planctomycetaceae bacterium; assembly: GCA_027487375.1. Taxonomy (GTDB): domain Bacteria; phylum Planctomycetota; class Planctomycetia; order Pirellulales; family Pirellulaceae; genus JAIYDQ01. The sequence goes on along the minus strand of JAIYDQ010000381.1, from coordinate 7,866 downwards.
ACGACCCCTGCAAGATCGACACCTACTTCGCGAGCAAACCTACGAATCGCAGGTCCTGCGGGAATGACTCCTTCGTACTCTGATTCCACCTCTGCCACTACCGGTGCAGGAGCAGCGACGGGAGCCGGCTGCGGTGCAACAACTGGTTTTGGCGGTGGCGGCACAACGACTTTGGCCGGTTGTGGAGCCGGAGTCACGGGTGCTGGCGTTGCAGCAACAGGTGCTGCCGGTGCGACCGGAGCTTGCACGGGTGCAGGTGCAGCCGGTGCAGGTTTAGGAGCCGCTCCTCCGGTTGTTTCAATCTCACCGATCACCGATCCGACCGCGACCGTTTGACCGGCGGCGACGGATAGTTTGACAATTTTGCCTGCAAAGGGAGACGGCACAGTTACGGTCGCTTTGTCCGTCTCAAGCTCCATCAATCCCTGATCTTTGGTAACGGTATCGCCTTCGCTGACAAACAGTTCCAAAACGTCTGCTGAATCGATACCGTCACCGAGCGAAGGGAGTTTGATTTCTGTAGCCATATCACCAAAGATTTTTTCAAAGTGTAGTTGTAGATTTTATTCTGATTTCATGGTTCCAGGCTCTGCCTGGAATCCGCTTCCTAAGAGGCTCTGCCTCATTTACTCACAGTAGCAATTCTGTGAGGCAACGGAGGTAAGCCCTAGCACTCGATTTACCGTAAGATTTAATCTTAGTACTAAACGTTAAGTGGATTTGGCTTGTCTGGGTTGTAGCCCAAGTCTTGAATCGCTTGCTTGACTTCATGAACGTCAACCATCCGAGCAGCCAACAATCGATACAGCGTTGCGATAACTACTGATGCAGCGTCGACTTCGAAGTGACGTCGCAGATTCTCACGAGACTCGCTTCGACCGAAGCCATCGGTTCCTAGTACAAAGTAATCGCCAGGAATATATCGAATCAATTGCTCAGGAACGGCTCGCACGTAGTCGCTCGACGCGATGAATGGGCCTTGGACGCCGGCGAGGGTTTTTTCGATATAGCTTTGTCGCGGTGGTTGATCCGGATGAAGCATGTTCCATCGTTCACAATCTTGAGCATCACGTCGCAGTTGTGTGTAGCTAGTGACGCTCCACACATCCGAAGCGATCTTATACTTATCAGCGAGGATTTGTTGAGCTTCGAGTACCGAATTGAGAATCGCACCGGTGCCGAACAATTGGACTCGTGTTCGTGCTCCTTCGCATTCCTGACTCTTGAGTTTGTAGATGCCGCGAATGATACCTTCTTCGACACCTTCTGGCATTGCTGGCATGTCGTAGTCTTCATTGCCAACAGTGATGTAATAGATCGCCGTTTCATCTTCTTGATACAGTCGTCGCATTCCATCAAAGACAATGACCGCGGTCTCATAAGCAAACGCGGGCTCGTAGGAGCGAACGGTTGGGAACGCGATCGAATTCAGGTGGCTATGTCCGTCTTGGTGTTGAAGGCCTTCACCATTGAGAGTGGTTCGACCTGCGGTACCACCAATCAAGAAGCCTTTCGCTCGCATGTCCATGGCGGCCCAAATCGAATCACCGACTCGTTGGAATCCAAACATCGAGTAGTAGATATAGAACGGAATCATGTTGATGCCGTGGCACGAGTAAGCCGTCCCTGCAGCATTGAAGGAGCTCATTGAACCGGCTTCTGTAATTCCTTCTTCGAGGATTTGCCCATCTTGAGCTTCCTTGTAGAACGCGATTTGATCGGAGTCGACTGGTTCGTAGAGTTGACCTGCGTGAGCATAAATTCCGATGTCGCGGAAAAGTCCTTCCATCCCGAAAGTTCGCGATTCATCAGGGACGATTGGAACGATGATCTTTCCAATCTTCTTGTCTCGAACCATACGAGTCAAAAGTCGTACGAAGCCTTGGGTCGTGCTAATCTTTTTGTTCTCAAGCTGCTTCCCCATAAAGTCGCGATACTCGGCGAGCGTTGGGACTTCGGTCTTGGGATGCACGCTCGGACGACTTGGAACGGGCCCACCGAGAGCAGCACGTCGTTCGGCCAAGTACTTCATTTCGACGCTTGAAGCAGGTGGCCTGTAGAACGGAGCTTTGCCAACTTCTTCATCGCTAATGGGAATACCGAATCGCGAGCGGAATTCGAGCAATTCCTTCTCGTTCATTTTCTTCGTGTTGTGAGCAACGTTTCGGCCTTCGCCTGCTTCGCCAAGGCCATAGCCTTTGATGGTTTTCGCAAGGATGACCGTCGGCTGTCCCTTATGTTCAACAGCTTGTTTGTAAGCCGCGTAAACCTTCTCCGGGTCATGCCCACCGCGTTTCATCTTGAGCAGTTTCTCGTCCGAGTAGTTTGCGACCAGATCAAGCAGTTCGGGATATTTTCCGAAGAAGTGCTCGCGAACGTACGAGCCAGGCATCCCGGCGTACTTTTGGTATTGCCCGTCGACAACTTCGGTGAGTCGTTGAGCAAGCAGACCCGATTCATCCTTATCGAGTAGCGGATCCCAGTCGCTTCCCCAAACGACTTTGATAACGTTCCAGCCCGCACCACGGAAAATTGCTTCGAGTTCTTGAATGATCTTGCCGTTGCCACGAACTGGACCATCGAGTCGTTGAAGGTTGCAGTTGATCACAAAGATCAAGTTATCCAGCTTCTCACGCGAGGCAAGCGTGATCGCTCCGAGGGTTTCAGGTTCGTCGCATTCGCCGTCTCCGAGGAAAGCCCAAACCTTCCGGCCTGTTGTGTCCTTTAAACCTCGGTCGTTCAAGTACTCATTGAATCGAGCTTGATAGATCGCCATGATGGGACCGAGTCCCATCGAAACCGTTGGGTACTCCCAAAAATCAGGCATCAACCATGGGTGTGGGTAGCTGGACAACCCACCGCCGGCCGCGAGTTCGCGACGGAAATTGTCGAGCTTCTCATCGTCCAGTCGGCCTTCCATGTAGGCACGCGAGTACATCCCTGGGGAAGCGTGGCCTTGGAAATAAATGATATCGCCCGAGTATCCATCTTCGCCGCGACCTTTGAAGAAGTGATTGAAGCCTACTTCATAAAGCGTTGCCGAGCTTGCGAAGGTGCTAATGTGCCCGCCAATACCATCTAGACGCGTATTGCCACGGACAACCATCGCCATCGCGTTCCAGCGAATAAGGCTCTTAATTCGACGTTCGATTTCCCGATTGCCGGGGTAGGCTGGCTGCTTCGAGACGGGAATTGTATTGACGTAGGGAGTGGTGGTTTCGATTGGAATGTCGACGCCATCTTTGCGAGCTCGGTTTTCGAGAGCTTTCACAATGTAGCGGACGCGTTCGGGGCCTTTGCTTTTTAGGACATAGTCTAGCGAGCCTAGCCACTCGCTTGTTTCTGCTGGATCGACATCGATAGGAGCTTCTACTTGCCCCGCGGCGGCCAACACCGCAGGGTCTACTTCACCAAGAGTCTTTGCTTCAGACATGCAAACGCAACCTTCCAAGACGTGTTCAAAGTGCCGCCAAGCCGGATTTTTCAAAGCCCACATTGTCGCTAAAGCGAGCCCCCACGTAAAGGACGAGTTAACCGTTTTCTTCGCACATCGCACATCGAACTTGCGAAATCTCAATCATTGAATTCCTCAAACGATCGCAATACCGCTACACTGGGACCTCACTGAGCCATCACAGCCACCCACGGGTTTTGATTTTTCCACAATTCATGCCTTAACACCCGAGCGCAGCGCCTACGACTCAGGAAAAGCATCGTTCCATCACTCAAGGGTAGTGCTTGTCGCCGATGCTGTAAGACATTTGAAGCCTCAACTGATTCCTGTATTTCCGACACTTTCTGAATTCTTACGAATTCCGCTACCCCGACATCCAGCTTGGAAAGAACTACAGAAATGCGGCGATCGGGATAACGAGCTTTCAAAGCGGGACGCCCTGCCGGAGGTAATCGGAGATCGTGCCTTGGTTAAACGGAGATAGTCGTCATATTGTAAGACTCGACCGCTGGAATCAACCTGCGGTTCCGACTTCGAATACTTTGAGAAAGTCTGCCCGTCTATGACTCGCATGTTTATCAACCAGATCCAGCCACAATCGTCGGTCGACGAAGTTTTTCGCGTGGCGGATAAGCAGCACCGTGCGAATCGTCAGGGAAACATGTATCTCTTGCTACAGTTGACGGATCGCTCGGGGAGCATCTCGGGGATGCGATGGAATGCCGACGTAAGGATGTACGAGTCGTTCCAAAAAGGGGACTACTTGCGAATCCAAGGAGCAGCCCAACTCCATAATGGGCAGCTTCAGCTGATCGTCAATCATCTCCACCTGGCCGACCCAGCCACGCTGAACCTCGAGGACTTCGACCAACTGGACCGCGGGAAGGTCGATCGTTTGTGGGGCGAACTCCTGACGCTGATCGAAACGATGAGGTCTGCACCCGCAAAGGCAATCGCGATGGCTTTTTACAACGATGCTGAGATTGCGGCCAAATTTCGAATGGCCCCCGCAGGCGTTAAAGCTCATCATGCACATGCGGGAGGACTCCTCGAGCATGTTGTCGAATTGATGCAAATTGCCAGCCTAATCGCCACTCGTTATCAACATGTCGACCGCGATTTGTTACTACTGGGGGCCATGCTCCATGACATTGGCAAATTGGAAGAGCTCCTCTTTGAAGACGAGATGTCCTACAGCGACCCTGGGCAGCTGGTCGGTCACTTGGTTCAAGGTGTACAAATGCTTGATCGCCAAATCCCAGTAGCCGAAGCAGCCCTTGGAGTACCGATCGATAAAACGTTTCAGTGGCGATTGCAGCACATGATTGTCAGCCACCACGGACAGCTTGAGCACGGCTCCCCTCGCGTGCCGCAAACCCTTGAGGCGATTGTCTTGCACGCGATCGATGATATGGACGCGAAAGTCAATGCGGCTACTGAATGGATACGTGCCGATCGAAACACCGACACACCATGGACATCCTTCAACCCGACAATCGCAAGGAAGTTTTATAAGCCTTCGGATAACGTTTAATCACGGCCGAGTATTATTCGTGGATACTTCTAATTCAATTTGTTGGCGATGCATTAACCATCGCGAAGTTGTATCCGGGAAGGGGTCTGTATTCTTGTTGTGCAAAGTATCGCAGCAGGAAGAGGGCGAGCTTCAGCTACCGAATACGGATCCCCAGACACAGAAAGAGTTGCTCGCCATCAAGGATCGCTGGCCAAAGTATCCTCCGCAACCGCTCAGTAACTGCCCGTTTTTTGTTCTCAAGCTGATTGCACAAGATGAGTAGTGCTTCGTCTTGTGAACCAGTTGGACAGCGACACCTTGCGCTGGAGTCCAGGCTTTATCCGCTTTTGGAGAACCCAAGGTGCTCGGCGCCTAAAGAATGCACTCCAGCAGAGTTGTGATCGACTGTCAGGTCCAAATGGGCAATGTCCAACTAAGCTTTGCTTTCACGTAGCTGCGTCTCGGAGAGACGCCGCTACATGTTTAGAAACAGAGCCTTTGTTTTTTACTCGTAGCAAATACCGAAAGACATTTGAACTCTTACGAATTCAGCTACTTACTGTTTTAGCCTTGCTCTCGATCAGCTTGACGCTTTCTATCGTCTGCCGCAGCGACTCAATAGCCCGCCACGATATCGACTCCAAACCGCGTCCCCATGGCACTCCACGTATCTGCGTCGATCGATTCGTTTAGAAACTCGGTGTGACCATCTGCGAAAACGACGTGCGCTCCTCCGATGTGTCGCGACGAGTAACCCATCTCAATTTCATCGATCAGAACCTGCGGCTTGAGACGATACGCATTGATTCGGCAAGCGGTCGAACCTAGTGCCTCCGAGAGTTCCGAGTTCCCGATAGTTGGACTCCCGACAGCCCAGTGGTCCACAAGCTGAGGGTTATTGTTCAGATCGTTCCCGAAAACATTCTCTAGAAAGAGGGCTTCACCGACAAAAACTGTTTGCGAAGTACCATCCAGAATAGCAGCGTGGGTGGTACGACTGTTCGTGTAGAAGATTCCGTCCTGCTCGGAATCATCCAAGATTGGCTGCGAACCAGACTCCGTGGTTTTCAACCCTGTTGCACATGCAAGATAATTGCACGGGACTCTTCTGGCTACTTGATGATCGAATGCAAGAGGAGCGTTTGCCGACGGACAGCGAAAAATCGGCGACCGAAACTGCAATGCCCTCGGGTTTGCCGAACTCGGGTCATCCCAGTCCTTGGTAAGATCTATCGAATCACGAAGTGTGGCTTGCTCGATGAAAGGGAGAATGTGCCCGCTCCAAAGCAGTCGCTGATTAGACACAAGCCCGGGTGCAATCGAACATCCCGCTGGATACTTTTTATAGCTGTACTCGAAGTTTGCGAACGCGACACCAATTTGTCGAATGGAACTCGTACATTGAATACGCCTGGCAGCTTCCCGAGCAGCCTGAACTGCGGGTAGCAGAAGCCCAGCAAGGACACCGATTATCGCGATAACCGTCAGCAACTCGACGAGCGTGAACCCGCAACAGCGAACTCTCGGTTGTTTGCAAGTGGTACGCTCAAGATGCGGAATCAACATATCCTCTCCCGCAAATTCAAACGCAAATGTGAACATGGATTGATAAGTTTTGTTGGGGCGAATACCCGACAGGCGCCTTCATGCTCGCCGATCCTGGATATTTGCCTCGGTTCCCTCACTACCACCACAGCAACCTCGCGGAGCAACTCAGAATCCAATCCGTCTTCTGTTACCCGCATATGATCCACCATTATTTGGCTGATTGAGGGTTCTGTTTGATTGTGTTTGGACACCAAGGAACGAAAAAGCAGACCAAGGTTACAATTACAGCTATCACTAGGAGGAACGCCGCCCCCATCCAATTCGGGTTCACGTACAACATTCCGCTGCCAAACAAAGCAGACATTGCTCCCGCACCGCAAGAAATCATCGCTTTCGATTTCAGTCCGTATGCTTGGCAAGAACCCTCTTGAATATTTGTGCATTTCATAAACGCGCCTCAATTTTTTTAATCTAATACAGACATTAAATCTAAGCTTTGTTTTTCAACTGTCTTTCACGTAGCTACGTCTGTCCGAGACGTAGGTATTTCGCCTCTCGGAGAGACGCGACTACGCGTTTAGAAATAGCGCCCAGTCTTCTATCGTGAGCCGTTCACACCCCCTAGAATATCAAAAAGAAAGAGCCAAAGCTTCTGTTTTGTGAGCATATTTTGCCAAGGCCGCAAGAAAACAGAAAAACGGGTCAGAAAGAATCAATTTTGTCAAGTTCAGGGCATTCCGCGAACGAGTCTCTCTAAGTTGGTTCATTTTTTATTGACTCGCAATTCGGTGGTTCGCGTTTAGGTTTCGAGGAATCCAGTTAACATGCTGAAAGAGCAGTCCGTCCCCGTTGCAAAGCCTAATGATCCAGTCTGGCGACAAGTCACGCTGCTCCTCCAAAGTCTCGGAATGCAATTGCACGTTCCGATCGAACGGAGCGAGATTCAGCGTACTCTTACGAACGTCAGCGAGGGCCGCTCCGACGCAACGACCAACGCTACTGCTGACGGATTAGTTCTGTGGATGATGAGAGCGGCACAGGCGGCGCGGATTCGCTTGGCACCGATCGAACTCAATCCAACTGCCGCTTGGAATTTGGTTGCAGATGGATTCCACTTGGTCGCCGTCAATGTCCAATCAGGAATGTCGCCTTGGTGGATAATGGAGTCGACGGCCGGAAGCGGGATCGATGCGGTCCGTATCGACGCGGCAATTCAGCGCGAAAGACTATCGCGACGAGCTATCGTAAATCTATTTCGCCCTGAATCGGGATACATCTTTCTGATCGCGCAGCCAGCACTGTTTAACGAAGGTTCAAACGCCTCGTCCTCGAACGCGAATGGTGGCTT
>JAIYDQ010000247.1 GCA_027487375.1 Planctomycetaceae bacterium | reverse complement strand
CGCTTAAGAATGCGACTGCGGGAGGCATAAACGGTCCCGAGGGACTTACCCAGTGACGCTGCCGCCTCCTCACATGATTGCCCTTGAATAACTGTTCGTTCAAATGCAGCCCAAGTTGCGGGACTAACATCGACCCTCACGATGGCGGCGGCACGGAGATATCGCTCTCGAAAGCATTCGTTCTGTAGCTCGATTGTGGCGATGGAAGTATCAGGAGTTTCCGCAATCAAGTGGTCGGCTATTGAGCCATCCACAACGCCTCGAGGTCTTGTTTTGGTAACCGCCGTAACGATCGCATTACTGGCCACTTTTCTCAGCCAATGTCGAAACCGAATTCCTTCTTGTGGCACCCAACTCTCGATCGACTTGGAGATTCGAATCAAAACATCCTGAGAAAGGTCTTGTGCATCCGAGTCTTGCAAGCCACGACGTCTTGCCATTCGATAAATCACCGGACGGTATATCTGTACAAACTCAGCCCAAGCCTCTCGATTTTCGAGCGACTTGATATTCGTCAGTAGCAAGGATTGTGTGTTTGGAAATTCGGTCATAATTGGGGCTCTACAAAGCTAAACTCGCCTGATTCGGATAGTCTGACACGAATCGCAAAGAATGACACGAAAAGTTTGCGATGCGCCAATTTCGTGGTTTTTGCAGTTTTGAACTTCTAACTTAGGCACCATCAATGACAAACACGACTTGGGTGAACGACAATGCAAGTGTTTTTGGGGCAGAGGGCTTTTCCCCGAGCATCCGAGCCTATCAAGATTATCGTTGAGTGATTCTTAAGAAAGCACTTTCGGAAGCCCTTCAATACGAAGAGAATATAGAGTTGCTTGATACACTACTCTGTCATTGTTATTGGAGAGACGACTTTGTTTTCCATTCGATTAGCCTCTGCTCTCTTGGGCACAATCATGCTGATTGTCTCCACGGCAATCGCACAACAGCCTTCGGCGCAAGTTTCTGAGTTCGACGCAAGCCAGGGTAAAACCGGATCAATTGATTCGAATCTTGCACAAAAGGATAACCCAAACCCGTTGCGTAAGACTGTCGATGTCTACTTGTTTGGTGGGCAATCAAACATGCAAGGTAACGCCAAGATCGCGGCTCTACCGCCGACGGTACATAAAGCGATTTCGAACGCTTATTTTTGGAATAAGCGGGACTTTGAGCCCCTCGTTCTTGGCACCACAAAAGTGTCCACCAAGATCTCGGAGTTCGGACCTGAAATCGGTTTTGCTCTAGAAGCTGCGTCTGAAAGTCGACCGGTTTATCTTGTAAAGTATTCGGCGAGTGGGATGCCGTTGCATCATGGATGGGATGGAAACGAATGGACTGGCGATAGCTTTGCACCGGGACGCCGTAACTTTTATCCGGGCGAGAACTCGAAGGATCCAAACATCGGGAAGCTTTATGTTTCGATGCGATCTGAGTTTCAGAGTGCTGTAAAGCATTTGATTGATGCGGGGCTGACACCGAACATTCGTGGAATGCTTTGGATGCAGGGTGAACAGGATGCCAAAAACCAAATCTCTGCATCGTCGTATGCCGCTAGTTTAAGCAGGCTCAGAAAACGCGTTGCCGAGGACATGGCAGCAGACCAAGACTTTCCTCTGGTCTTCGGGCAAGTGCTCCCTTACGAGCCTTGGTTGGAGCGATTCACCCATCGTAATGAAATCCGCGACCAAATGGCTGCTTGCGATTCGCGATCTGGAAAGCCAGAGGCGATGAAGAACACGACGATGGTGTCAACAAATGGATTTTCGATCGCCCCGGATACCGTTCATTATGACGCTGCGGGGCAACTCGCGCTGGGGCGTGCTTTCGGGGAGGCCATGAAAAAGCTACGCACGACGACCTCGCCATAAAATCGGTTTGCCAATCATAGACAGTTGGCTACAGAAGCGGATTGGTGTGCGTCAAGCGCTGACGAAGTTCCAATCACTGCGGGTCGGATGAGAACCGTCAAACGAAGCGGTCATTCACATCCATTGGTAGTCAGCGGAAGGCTGAGTCATTCAGCCATAACCGCGATTTCAAGTCGTCTCAGATGATTATCAGACTTCGGGGAGCACTAGCTCACGCCACGCTCGACTAGATATCGTTCTTCGCTCTCTTCACGAAGGATGTCATCATGAAGCGAGATGAAGTCCGTTACCAATCGATTAATGACAGCAGGCTCGTCGGACGCTTGTCGAACTCGATCGATGATTTCATCAAGATGATCTAGCAATCGTCCCTGCCAGCACTCGATGTCTCGAAGTTCGCAGTACAGATTTGGTTCGTAATTGAGAACCCGCTCCAAATAGCCCTCACCAGCAACTCGAGTAAAGTGCTGATCTAACAACCATCGAAAGTTTTCTAGATCTTCAACCAGTTTCGACCGAATCGATCGGCTTTGTGGTTTCTCTTGCCACCTACGAAACTCTGCCTCCAAGTCGCACAAGCCTCTCTCGGTTTGCGATTGGCTATGATTCAAACACATTTTTACACCTGCAAAATCTTCAATAAACTCGGACATCGTGATTGCTCCTGGAATATGGCTAGGACCTACTGAGGCCAAAAACCGCTTCTACGAAACCGACTATCTCACGGATCACAGTTGTACGCTCACGTTGCCCCCTGATTGTTGCACTGATAGGGATGTATCGTCAAGTCTTCAAATTCTTTGAAGAAGTTTAAATTCTCTTAAAATTAATTTTAAAGGGGAGTAAGCCGTCATTAAGTGGTGTATCCGTAACTTTAGGATTGCTCGAAAAAGTCCACTTTTCCGTCGAATGCCACAACAATCTTTGGTTCGAGAAAAAATGCAGATGGCAAAATCGGTAAATTTCGTCCGATCGCCGCTTAGTTCACGTCGTGTATGTCAGTCGTGCATGTCATTAGAACATTGATTGGGTAGCCGTAGGATAGGCTTCTAGCCTGTCTGTTTCACATTCGACAGGCTGGAAGCCTATCCTACGGATGGTTATCGTGCGCAATCCTTTGCCTGACCAACCTCAGAATCGATTTCGTTTCTGAATTCTTACGAATCCAGCTACCCTGATTTTTCAACACGCAGTCTTCGGTAGTCGGCGGATTACTTCGGGCTACTTGCCGCGGTTCGGCAAGCTTCTAGCATGTCGATAATCTGAGGAACCGAAAGCTGTTCCGCACGCAGGTTCGGCTCAAGCTCAAGCTTGGCGAGAATCTCGTCGACTTGAGGTTTGGTAAGCTCATCTTGCATTGCGACGGCGAGTTGGCTGCGAAGAAATTTTCGTCGGTGAAAAAAGAGTGCACGGACTTTCTCGTGAAAGTAATCACGATCAACAATTCGGTCGCGAAGAGCCGGTCTTGGAATGACTTCGAGGATTGCAGAGTCCACTTTCGGACGCGGCCAAAAAACACTCGGTGGCATGATGCGAACGATTCGGCATTCACACTGGCTCTGCATCCATATAGTGAGCGCGCTATAGTCCTTGGTGCTCGGCGGAGCAACAATTCGCTCGGCTAGTTCTTTTTGAATCGTCACCACCATACGATCGACAAGCGGTACTTCTTGCATCAGATTTGAAATGATCGGCGTTGCGACGTTGTATGGAAGGTTTGCAACGAGCTTAAACTTGGCATTCGGAATGGCTGCCATTTGAGTGCGCACTTCTTCAATGAGCGATGGCTGAAGTGTGTTCTTGTTCTTCAGTGCATCGACTTGTAACATCGTGACGTTGGAGAACTCACGCAACTCTTCGGCTGCGATTTGCTGAAGTTGCGAATCGATTTCGACGGTGATCACCCAACCTGCGTGCGGCGCCATGCGAGTGCTCAGGGACCCCATCCCGGTCCCTATTTCAAGCACCACATCGTTGCTGTTGACCTTGGCGGTCGTGTGAAGCATGTCCAAGAGATTCAAGTCGATTAAAAAGTTTTGGCCGTACTTGGTCTTGGGTTGAAGACCATGTTGTTCTAGCCGACGAGATAGGAAGGTAAGTGTTTGACGTTCTGACATGAGTTTAGCTTTGAATCCTTTGAACGTACTTGGCAAGGATGTCCGTTTCGAGATTGACAAAGTCACCTTCTCGAAGCTGGCCAAGTGTTGTGACTGAAAGAGTATGTGGGATAAGTGCGATGCTGAACTGGCTGTCGTCTGCGCTGACAACCGTCAAACTAACGCCATCGATGGTGATCGAGCCTTTGTTGACCATCTGTCGAAGCAATGGCAATGGAGCGCTAAAGAAGAAGTAGGACCATTGCCCATCGTCTTGGCGTTGAATCAATTGTCCCAAGCCATCGACGTGACCTGTCACGAAGTGCCCACCCATTCGATCTCCAACGCGGAGCGATCTCTCGTAGTTGACGCGGCAGCCGGGAGTGAGTTCACCAAGTCGCGTTTTTGAGAGCGTTTCCTCGCCAGCTTGAAATGCGACTCGTAGGCGACATTCGCTGTGTGCGGCGGAAGAGCTCTCGCCAGGGGAGGGGGATGCGGTTTGGGGATTTGGAGTGGCTGGCTGGATATCGACGACTGTCAAGCAGCAACCGGAGATAGAGACGCTATCACCCAGATTCACCGGGGAGCTTTCAGATGTCGCAGGGAACTCGAAATCAAAAACTAATCGAACCCCGGCATTTTCTGGGATAACTTCGTGGAGAATCGCGGTGCCTTCGACAAGTCCGGTAAACATAAATGGTTTTCTTGGGGGGCTTTGGGCTTGGGGAATGAAATGTTAGAGAATCAGCTGAGTCTGGCAGTTTGGCTTACGGGCCTGCTAAAGAAGCAAACGCCATCTTTAAAGTCATTTTAGCGAGCACGAAACGTCCATCGCGCAAACTTTTGTCATGGTTTTCGTGTTCCAATTTGCGAACCCTTTGCGCAAGGGGCTAAATGGTACAAAATACTCGCCGGTTTCGGGTGGTGTCCCAGCAAAGTTTCTTGCGAGAAGTCTCTGATAGAACAAAGATCTCGAAAGAATTCTCTTGAGGAATCGATCACAATATCTCGCGGTAAAGTGAAAAATCGTCTCCTCGTGGAGCCGAGTAAACGCCCGTTACTTGTTCCTCAACCCAATTCAAACTGACTTTTTCCCGTTCCCCCTAACACGCAGGACTCGCATTTATGAGCCTTATTGAAAATGTACATGGTCGCCAAATTCTCGATTCACGGGGAAACCCAACGGTTGAAGTCGAAGTAACACTAGTGAGCGGCGAGATGGGCCGCGCAGCCGTTCCAAGTGGAGCCAGCACTGGTGCTCACGAAGCGTGGGAGCTTCGCGATGGTGACAAGAAAGTGTTCATGGGTAAGGGAGTTTTGAAGGCGGTTGAGAATATCAACACAATTGTGGCCGAAAACCTGCTCGGGATGGATTCGCTTGATCAATGCTTTATTGACAAGATGCTCATTGAAATGGATGGAACTCCCAACAAGAAGAACTTGGGAGCCAACGCGCTCTTGGGCGTTTCACTTGCTACAGCCAAGGCGGCTGCTGAGTACACTCATCAGCCACTGTTCCGATACCTCGGTGGCGTTGGAGCGAATTTACTTCCCGCCCCAATGATGAATATTGTTAACGGCGGTCAGCACGCGGACAACTCCGTCGACGTACAAGAGTTCATGGTCATGCCGCTAGGCTTCGATCGTTTCAGCGATGCCCTTCAAGCGGGTACCGAGATTTTCCATAACCTTAAGAAAGTGCTTCAGGAGAAGAAGCTTAACACGGCAGTCGGTGATGAAGGTGGATTTGCACCAGATCTTGGTAGCAATCAAGAAGCTCTCGATCTCATCATGGATGCGATCGGGCGAGCTGGTTACGAAGCCGGCAAACAGATCTTTATTGCTTTGGATGTCGCAGCGACTGAGTTCTACGATGATAAATCGAAGACTTACGCAATCGATGGGAAGAAACTGAGCGGCGATGACATGGTCAACTTCTTGGAAGCATGGGTCGACAAGTATCCAATCTGCTCAATTGAAGACGGTTGTAGCGAAGATGATTGGGATACTTGGAAGAAGCTTACCGATCGAGTTGGCAAGAAGGTTCAATTGGTTGGCGACGATTTGTTCGTCACCAACACCGAGCGACTCCAACGCGGTATTGATTCGGGAATCGCAAATAGCATCTTGATCAAGGTCAACCAGATTGGAACGCTGTCGGAAACGATTGAAGCAATTCAATTGGCGCATCGCAACGGGTACTCGAGCATCTCCAGTCACCGCAGCGGTGAAACTGAAGACAGCTTTATTGCTGATTTGGCAGTTGCTCTTTCAACAGGCCAAATTAAGACCGGTTCTGCATCGCGATCCGATCGAATGGCTAAGTACAACCAATTGCTAAGAATCGAAGAAACTCTTGGTGATTGTGCGAAGTACGGCGGACCACTCTTTCCAATGAAAAAGAAGTAAACCCGTAGCAGAAGTCGTAAGACTTCTGGATTGGCGAGTTTGATAACACCGAAAGCAGAACTCTTACGAGTTCTGCTACTACGGAGTTTGGTTCTTTCAGAGGCGATTGTTACTCACTCTTTGAGTAACTTCTCTACCAGCGACTCAATCTTTGCGTCGCCCGTTGCTCCCTTCCAATTGAGTTCGCCTTGCCACCAAAAGCGAACGTAGCCTTTCTTATCGATCACGTAGACGGTCGGCCACATCGTATTGGCCCACGCATCCCAGTTCTTGTTTTCGATATCAATCAACACAGGGAAAAGAAAACCTGATTTCGTTGCTGCCGCGGTAACCTTCGATGGATCCCTTTCTGATGCTGTCTCTGGAGTTTGAATCCCAACAACTTTGACACCTTTGTCTTTTAATGTCGTATCCCATCGCTTGTAGATTTCAAAATTCGCGACACAGTTATGGCACTGGTAAGCATAGAAGTGAACCAAGACTACCTGCCCTCTCAGCGATTCGAGAGTTACCTGTTGGTCACTCGTCCAGTGACCCGAATCAATCAACTCGGGAGCGAATGGATAAATTCGTTCAAGTGAAGAAACTTCGAATGGTTTGCCTAGAAGCTTTTGAAGCAATTGGTTTTGGGCTTTATTGAGTGTTCCCACAGATTGCGTGGATTCGCTTTTCTTCGCTGCCGTGAATGCCTTGTGCTTTTCTTTGTCAGGTTCTTGCCCTGGCTTGGAAACATCAGCCGCAAGTTTATCGGTCTCGGCGAACAGGTCTCCGATTTTCTTGGTTTGGGCAGGTGTCAATTTAAGATAGGTAATCACCTCAGGCCGCGCGAAGATTCGAACACTTTGCGACTGCAACTCGATCTGCCGCAGACGAACCACGGCCGCGTCTCCTAAAACCCGCTCAACTTCCGCGACAGCTTGTGCTTCCAAATCTGCGACCACTGCACGCGCTTTCGTTGTTGGAAAGTTACGCGAGGGCCACCAAATGCGATCTATCTTTCGCATCGAAGCCTCAAAGTCCTGCATCTGGTCCTCGGAAAAACCAAGTTCCTTCTGCACTTCTGCGGTGTGAATCAGACTGAGTAAATTTTGCGGAACAGCAATAGACTCGGCCGACAAAGCACCATACGGAGTTGTGTCGCCTTGGGCTGTGTCCGCATTATTGCCAATAGTGAGGCAAATGGAGGCAACCCAAAGAAGAATTCTTCGATTCATGATTACTGTTTATGCCTTAAGAAGAGTTGTCGCGGACAAGTTCGTCACGACGGTGTTATGATGAATCGACCGCGCGCTTTGTCCATCTTTATACGCTAGTAGACGCTCATTGAGTCGCGTTTCTTACTTGTAAGAAATAGATTTTTTGAAAAGCAACATCCACTGCAAATTGGGTAACTCGAGGCTTGTGTCATCGATGCCGTGCTCGTCATCGCATAGAATCGAACGTTAGAACCCTGAGTTGGTTTATCCTTCTTATGCCCGTACCGTACACAACAAACATGGCAAATATCTATTACAGTCAAATCGAAAGTCCGATCGGGCCGTTGTTGGTCACTCTCCAGCAAGACCATCTCACTAATGTTTCTATAGATCAGCAAAAGCGAACGGTCCCAATCCAGCCCGAGTGGATCTATGACGAAAAACCATTTCGCTCGCTCGCCCTCCAGTTTCATGAGTACTTTCAAGGGCAGCGACAACAGTTTGACATCCCCATTCGGCTACACGGGACTCCATTTCAAGTTCTCGTCTGGAAAGCGTTGCAAAGCATTCCTTACGGAGCGACAACAACGTACGGCGAAGTTGCCAAGCAAATCGGGAACCCCAAAGCGGTTCGAGCAGTTGGAATGGCGAATGGTCAAAACCCGATTCCAATAATCGTTCCATGCCACCGTGTCATCGGATCGAATGGAAAACTCACCGGATTTGGCGGTGGATTGCATAACAAATCGTTGCTCTTAAGTTTGGAAGAGCAAAACTGTGAACAAGCTTCGTGAGTGTGTAGGATATGAACGCTGGAGTCCAGGCTTTAGCCGCTTTGGGAGCAGCTAAGGTGTTAAGCGCCTAAAGGCTGTACTACAACAGTGTTGCGATAGATTGTCAGGGTCGAAGTGGAGATGTCGAACTGGGGGGAGGAGGTATGCCGCCTTGCTTTTCACGTTTTTGGTGCGGGTGGTATACTTGGCGCTTACGTGGCACCAGCTATTTAGTCCTATTCACAGCATTCATTACGAATTTACAGCTCCTACGATGACAAGCAACAAATCAATGACTAACAAGCCTTTTCATGAGCAAACGGCGCTCATCACGGGTGGGGGGAGCGGTATTGGGCGAGCGATGGCGCAATCGCTTTTAGAAGCTGGATTTGGCAAGGTGTTGATTGCATCGCGACGTGGTGAGGTACTGCGCGAAACATCCGACTTGCTTGCTCCCATGTTTCCGAAGCAAAGCCTACTGCATTTCGAGTTTGATATTCGAGTGAGGTCTCAGGTTGAAGACTTGGTTGAGTTTTCGAAGGGGCAGCTTGGCGTCGTAGACGTATTGGTCAACAACTCAGGGTTGGCGGTGCCTGAGTCGGTGGAGAGCATTACCGAAGAGGGTTGGAATACGGTTCTTGAGACAAATCTTCGTGGTGTAATGTGGCTGACACAGTTGCTTTTGCCAGGAATGAAGGGACAGAACTTTGGTGACATCGTGAACGTTTCGTCGCAAGCGGGAAAGCATGGTTATGCTGATGTCCCAAGTTATTGTGCTTCGAAGTTTGGGTTGCTCGGATTCGCGGAATCTGTGCGTGATGATGTTTGCCGTAGAGGACTCAATATCCGAGTCGTGAATTTATGTCCTGCACTGGTAGACGTTGAAAGTAATCCGGAAGCGCCTCCCAAGCCAGGTTACTTGCATGTTAGGGCGATGGCGCAAACGTTGGTCTACTGCTTATCGCTCGACCGGAATGTTGTACTTCATGATATCGGGCTCTCAGGGCGTTAGTCATTCTTTGATAATGATGGCGATCCAGATGAAGCTTTTCTAACTGTGTCAATGTCCGTTTATCGGACCGACCGCGAATGGATTCGAATGGCTCAGAACCAGAAGGTTTCTCGCGTTTAGTCTAAGGATTGAACATGTTGACCAGTCGTAGGATAGGCTTCCAGTATGTCGATTCTGAGACCGACAGGCTGGAAGTCTATCCTACTGGAATCCTGTAGCTAACTATGGCTCTAGAGGGTGCGTTGGAGTTGATTCCGTGAGCCCCAAACGGCCGCGATTGATTTGAACAAATCTATGCGTGATTCGTACTAAGAGCAACGGATTTGTTGGTGCGGAGTTTCGTGATTTGATCGAGAAGTAGTCTTAAAAGACTTTCTGAATTGGCATATTGGGGTAAACTTTTAATGGTATTAGGTTGTTATCGTTGCGTTCGCGATTCGTTATGCGGTAACACGATACCGATAGGCTGGTGTGCTATTTGCATTCGATGAATCATTGCGGCACGCATTTCCCTCCCCTAAACGTCGCCTACTCAGAGCGCAGGACTGATGATCGTATGAATCTCCCTTCAAATTTGAGTCATCAACAGTTGAATTGGGCAAGGCGAACGTTCTTGTCAAACTCATTCGCGGGAGTTGGCGGGATGGCTCTCGCTTCGATACTCGGCGGGTTTACTGGGAAGGAAGCTGCAGCCAAGAACTCGGCAGCTAACGCTCATCCATGGCCCGCGTTAGAAGGGTTGCCGCACTTTGCACCGAAAGCCAAGCGGATAGTGCACTTGTGTATGGCCGGCGGACCATCGCACTTGGAGTCGCTCGACCCAAAGCCGGAGCTCGACAAAATTGATGGTCAACCCTTTCCGGAGTCATTCACGCAGGGGCAGCAGCTCGCACAGCTACAAGGTAGCACACTGAAGGCTCGCAAGTCATTCGTGAAGTTCAATCGGCATGGGCAATCCGGTTTGGAAATATCCGAGCTCTTTCCGCATATCGCTAAGTGGGCTGACGACATGTGCGTCATTCGGAGCATGACAACCGAACAGATCAATCATGACACGGCACATGCCTTCATGAATAGCGGTTCTATCATCAAGGGAAGACCGAGTATGGGGTCGTGGTTTCTCTATGGATTAGGAGCAGAGACGAGTAATCTACCGGGGTATGTTGTGATGACTTCATCGGGCCCTGGAGCACAGCCGGTTTCAGCAAGGCAGTGGAGTGCTGGATTCTTGCCGAGTAAGTTTCAAGGGATCGCATTTCAATCAAGCGGATCTCCGGTTCACTATATCGGTAATCCAGAAGGTGTTTGCCAATCGACGCAACGCCAAGTCATTGACGAAATTCAGCGAATGAATGGCATGCTCAGTGAAAGACATTTTGATCCGGAGATCGAAACTCGGATCGCTCAGTACGAGATGGCTTTCAAGATGCAAACGGCAGTTCCGGATTTAGCCGATATGTCGGGTGAAAGCCAAGAGACGTTGGATGCATATGGCATTAAAGAACCTGGTGATGGAACCTACGCATCGAACTGCCTTCTCGCACGTCGGTTGCTTGAACGTGGGGTGCGTTTTGTGCAACTGTATCACCGCGGTTGGGACCACCATCGCAACCTCGAAAAGGACTTCACCACCGCAGCCAATGCAACCGATAAACCGTCCGCTGCGTTGTTAGCCGACCTCAAACGTTTGGGACTTTTGGACGATACGCTTGTTCTTTGGGGAGGTGAGTTCGGCCGCACTCCTATGGCTCAGGGCGACGGCCGAGATCACCACATCAACGCATTCAGCGTCTGGATGGCAGGTGGTGGTATTAAAGGTGGAATGACTTACGGCGCGACTGATGAACTCGGTTATCGTTCAGTCGAGGATGTCGTGAGCGTTCATGATCTGCACGCGACGATGCTTCATCTGTTCGGCGTTGAGCATGAGAAGTTGTCGGCAAGGTTCCAAGGTCTCGATATACGTTTGACTGGTGTAGATCCGTCACGCGTTATTCATGAAATCATCAGCTAAATCAAATTCTCAATAGACATATAATGAACCGCACGTTTTTTTTTCTATCCGTCGCAATCGGAGTGTCGATCTCTGCTCAAGGATCAGACATTCTCGTAAGCAAGTCC
This sequence comes from Planctomycetaceae bacterium, assembly GCA_027487375.1. Classification (GTDB taxonomy): domain Bacteria; phylum Planctomycetota; class Planctomycetia; order Pirellulales; family Pirellulaceae; genus JAIYDQ01. The sequence continues at coordinate 1,474 of JAIYDQ010000247.1, read as the reverse complement.
AAGACGGCAATTCAAAAGTTGCCCGATGTCGTATCCTTCAACGCTCACATTCGACCAGTCATGTCCAACACATGTTTTGCATGTCATGGTCCAGACGAGGAGGATAACGAGAGCGGCTATCGCATTGACTCGTTCGAGAATGCAACGCGAGCTCTCCCTTCAGATGATCAAATCGTCGGGATTAAGCCGCACGCACCTGAAGCATCGGAAGTTTATCTTCGAATCACGGGCAAGAGTGCCGGCGAGCAGATGCCACCTCGAGAGTTTCGGCATCAGTTATCGGACTACGATAAAGCACTATTTGAAAAATGGATCGCTCAAGGTGCAACATACGAACAGCATTGGTCTTATACACCGATTAAAAAATCAGCAGTACCAACAATTGAAAAGCACGCGGATAAAATCGACAATCCAATCGACTCGTTCTTGGTGGCTCGATTGGAACAAGAGGGGCTCTCGCCAAGCCCAACAGCAGACAAAGCGACGTTGCTACGTAGGCTTAGCTTGGACTTGATCGGACTGCCACCGACGCCAGAAGAGTTGGAAAGATTTCTTGCTGATAAATCCGCAGACGCATATGAAACCGAGGTCAATCGTTTGATCCGTTCGGAGCATTTTGGCGAACGCATGGCAAGTTCGTGGCTCGACTTGGTTCGCTTCGCAGATACGGTTGGATTTCACGGCGACCAAAATCAACGCATCTTTCCGTATCGCGATTATGTCATTAATGCGTTCAACAAAAACATCCCTTTCGATCAATTCACACGTGAACAGATCGCCGGAGATTTGCTGCCAAATCCGACCGAAGAACAACTCATCGCGACTGGTTTCCTCCGTCTGAACATGATGACGCGCGAAGGGGGGGCTCAGCCTAAGGAGTATCTAGCGAAGTACCGCGCTGATCGAGTTCGTGCGATCGGGACAGCTTGGCTTGGTTCAACCTTGGGGTGCTGCGAATGTCATAACCACAAGTACGATCCATTTACAGCGAAGGATTTTTATTCACTCGGAGCCTTCTTCGATGACCTTCGACAATGGGGCGTTTACTCCGAGTATCAATACACACCCAACCCCGACTTGCGAGCCTTCACGAACGACTACCCGTTTCCGCCTGAGATTCGAATTGAAAGTCCAGTCTTAAAGACGGAACTAGATCGATTGGCTCGTGAACGGGATGATCGGCTGCTTACACAGCTTGGCGAAGGAGGATTCGAGACTGATGATTTTGAATCTTGGTTGGTAAGAACTGAGAGCTTCACACGAAAACATCCAGATGGTTGGAGTTACGCGACTGTCGAATCAGCAAATGCTTCTGGTCCGACAAAGATTGAACAGGTCGGTGATGGAACCTTGCTTCTCACAGGCGAGGCCCAGAAAGAAGAGCAGGTCACATTGAACGCGAAGGTGAGTGAAGAGATTGTGGTGAACTCGATTCGCGTTGAGGTGCTCCCCGATGAGGTTCATAACAATCTTG
>JAIYDQ010000115.1 GCA_027487375.1 Planctomycetaceae bacterium | reverse complement strand
GAAAACGCCAGCGAATACTAAAGCCGCCGTAAAAAAAGGACTCATTGTTGATATGATAGAATTCTTATTAAGTTCTCGTGGTCGAAAGAGTTCATTCTCCTCTGCGATAGCTTGCAAGAAAATACCTCACAAAAGCATCCGAGTGCTTCGGAATGCTTAGAGAAAGACGAACTCCACTTTGGTTGCTATTGAGGCTGTGCTAAACGAACGAGAGTCCAACGTTCCGTCTTGCCGTTCTTATGAATCAACGCCGGCGCGTCGCCTTGGGTGAGGTTAGTTAGCCCAGCTTCAATGACTGCTGAAGAATTGGCACCAACGGTCCAGCATGCTCGCTGCGTATTGGGGTCAACTCCTCCTTGGATTGGCAAAGTGTTATCCGTTGCGTTGTCCGTGTAGTTTCCACGAAGATTTCCGGCTTGATTTATCGCTAATTGCATAATCAAGTGCGGATGTTGCTGGTCATTTTGCACCATCGCAAAAACGCCGATTGGCAGCCACTTCTCGGAATCCGTTGACTGTGCCGAAGCACCTGAATCGGCGATTTCCGACGCTTGCTGTGAGAACTCTTCTGCAGTTCCAATAGATTGTCCATTCACTAGAACGTTACCATTCAGGCACGTAACGTTTTGACCGTAGTTGTAAGCGACAGGGGTACTGTTTACATAACCACAGTGGCTTGCCACAGCGTTCCATCCTGGTTGACTCCAAGCAGTCCCCGCCGCCCAACCTGCTCCCGCCCACGTCCCTGGATGCGCACCATACCAATCTTGCCCGTAGAGACCGGAATGATCGAAAGAACTCCGCACCGCAGCATAACCAGCAGCTGCACCGGTTGCCCCGGACATTACCGGCTGATTGCGATTGGCATAAGCCGCCCCTGCTGCGGCTCCTTGAGCGCCCGAAGCGTTTGGTTGATTACGATTCATCGCAGCAGCACCCGCCGCAGCGCCTTCGGCTCCAGAGGCTTTTGGTTGGTTTCGATTTTCGTAAGCAGCTCCTGCAGCAGCACCTTGAGCACCAGATGCGTTTGATTGATTACGATTCATTGCGGCAGCACCGGCTGCTGCCCCCTGCTTGCCAGAAGCATTCGATGGATTGTTTCGCTCGGCCGCAGCTCCGGCTGCTGCATTGCCGCCCGATGGTTGCGTTTGCCTGTGTGCCTCGGCGCCAGCAGCTCCGTGCCCAGCTTCAGAATGACCAGCTTCAGAATGACCGCCTTGAGGCTGCTGCCTGCTTTCAGACCAGTTTCCACCTGGTGGCTTACCGCCAGCTGATCCGCCTGGTCTGCCACCTCCCCCGCCCTTCCCTCGCTCTAAAGCTTGAGCAAAAGGGACCGACATGCAATATGCGACTGCCAATGCAAAACCGAAACGTGTCATGGACATAGTTTTTTCAAACCTTAGGAAAAAGGAAAGCGAAGCAATACGTTAATCTACTCACTCGATTTGTTATTCCGCATTGCAGATTCAAGCTTCTTGATATCCTCGGGCGAAAGTTGTGGACGGTCGACTTTGATCGTCAGCTTGTTCAATTGGGCAGTCAATACAAATGGAGGTTTGTAGTCGGCGTCGTTGACACCGGTGAGCGTATCGGATCCAACATCAAAGCTTTCGTCCCATTGAAGGGTCATTGGCAATGTGTGTGGCATTGTTTCGGTAGCGACAACCTTGCCATCTACTTTGAGTGTTCCTGTTCCCGATCGACCGAGTCCGCTCATATCATTGAACAACAGCGTTCCAACACCAAGGCCATCATACTTAAAGTCAAATTCGACAACATGCTTACCTGGCGTAAGTGCATCGGGGGCTTCCCACTTGATCCGTTTCAAGTTGAGCAGGTTCCAGAGGAATACAGGCTTGCCCTTGAGCAAGTAAAAACCATATCCAGCGAATCGGCCGCCCGATGTTAACACCATTCCTTCCGCGCCACTTGCTGGTACGTCGATGTCGGCAGTAATCGTGTAAGAGCTATTCAGAATGAATGGCGAGTCACCTTGCGGTAGTCCTATCATTGGCGTTGTATAAACAAACTCAGTTCGGCCGGCAGTAATGTTGGGGCGAGGAGCCACGATCCGAGCTGCTACCGAAGCATCCATCGGGAAGACCTGATACTTATTTGCCTCGGCAATGAACATCTTCTTCATCTCCACCAATTTCTCGGGAAACTTATCGGCGATGTTTTGCGACTGGCTGAAGTCCGTATTCAAGTCGTACAACTCAAGTGTCTGATTGTTGAGGGGATCTGGGTTGGCGGCACCGAACGCCTCCCACGGTGCCCGGTTCACCTTGGTGCTGAGCAACCAGCCTTCATGATACAAAGCCCATTGACCAAACATTTCGAAATACTGGGTCTTGTGCTTAGAGGGAACTTTGGCGTTTTCTGAAGCAAAAGTGTATGCCAAACTCGTTCCTTCAATCGGACTTTGCTTAATCCCGTCTACGTATTCTGGTTGCTGAATACCGCTCGCCTCGAGGATCGTAGGGACGATATCGATAACGTGGCAAAACTGCTCACGCAGCGCGCCTTTATCTTTGATCTGAGCGGGCCAAGAAATCGCCATACACTGGCGAATGCCCCCAAGCTTCGACGCGTTTTGCTTAAACCAACTAAACGGAGTATCGAAGGCCCAAGACCAACCCGCCGACATGTGGTTGTACGTTTGCTCGGTCCCCCAAACGTCGTACCAGTTCATCTGGACATCGACTGGAACAGGCATTCCGTTAAAGAAAGCAACCTCGTTGGGTGTTCCCGTCGGTCCACCTTCAGCACTCGTTCCATTATCGCCGTTGATGTAGATAACAAGCGTGTCGTCGAGCTTACCCATGTCCTCGACTGCTTGAATGACTCGACCGATCTCATGGTCGTTATACGCAGAGTAGGCCGCAAAGACTTCAGCTTGCTTGATGAACAGTTTCTTCTCGACAGCAGAGCAATCGTCCCAGTTCTTGATTACGTCCTTTGGCCAAGGCTCTAGCTTGGTATCTGCAGGGATAACACCCAGCTTCTTTTGGTTTTCAAAAATCCCCTCACGGACCTTATTCCACCCCTTATCAAACAGATGCATATCGCTGATCTTTTTCACCCACTCTTTTGTCGGGTGATGCGGCGCGTGCGTCGCACCTGGAGCATACTTAACGAAGAAAGGTTTACTTGGTTCGATTTGGTTCATGCGATTCATGTAGTCGATCGCATCATCGGCCATCGCAGTGGTGAGGTTCCACTCAGGTTTATCTTGGAACGGGAAAATCTGCGTAGTACCTCGGAAGAGATTTGGTTGCCACTGGTTCGCGTCACCTCCGACAAAGCCATAGAAGTACTCGAACCCCATTCCGATCGGCCATTGATCGAAGGGACCTGCTTGGCTCGCTGCGAAGGAGGGCGTGTTGTGGTTTTTTCCGAACCAAGAGGTCGCGTATCCATTGTCTTTTAAGATACGACCAATAGTTGCTTTGTCTTTACCGATGATGCTGTTGTAACCTGGAAAGCCGGTCGATTGCTCGGAGATAACACCGAAGCCCACCGAGTGATGATTGCGACCAGTGATCAATGCTGCTCGCGTCGGCGAACAAAGCGCGGTCGAATGGATGTTGTTGTAGCGCAGTCCATTCTTCGCAACTCGATCCATAGTGGGAGTCGGAATCACACCTCCAAAGGTGCTTGGAACACCAAAGCCCGCATCATCTGTGATGATAAGTAACACATTGGGAGCCTTCTTGGGAGGCACCGTTCGCGGAGCCCACCACGGCTTGGATTGAAGAGCATCATTTTTAATCACGCCACCAAACGACGGATCGGGCGACGGAAGTTGCCGACCATCGATGGTTGATGTCGCGCCTGGAGTGCCAAGCGTACCTCTGACTTCTTGAGCTTGTAAACTCGTTGTTGAGACAACGATCAACACCGCAAACCAAGCCGACGCAATTAATTTCATAGTTGATTCAATCCTAAGGTGACTTTTGCTTCGATGATCAAAGAGTCACAAATTGTAAACCAACACAAAACAAGGAGATAGCGGATTAATCTGTATCTAAACGTAATCTCAACCAAACGTTCATTCGCAGACGAAATTTCGGAAATCCGCAACGCCTTGCATCAATACAAATTACCAAGACTTCAAGAGTAAATGAGCTATTAATCGTTCACTTTCGTGACGCCAGGTGGGCTCCATGTTCCTTCGCCTGCGGGCAGCACAGAAGGGTTCTCTGTTTTGGGCCAATAAAGTCGCATGACAAGGTAAATCGGGCCATTGGGAGCGGGTAACCAATTAGCTTCCTTCTCAATTCCGGGGCTCTCTTTTTGGATGTAGATAGTAATCGACCCATCTTCATTCTTTGTCATATTCG
>JAIYDQ010000456.1 GCA_027487375.1 Planctomycetaceae bacterium | reverse complement strand
TTTTCCAACATTCAGGTGGAGTCGTTATGAATCGCATTTCTCTTCTCGGTAAGGACGCTGCAAAGACTTTTTCATCTCGCCAGTGGTTCTACATTCAGTCGCTTTTCATAACGACGCTTGTGGGATGCTTAACCGCAAACTCTCTGACCGGCAACTCAATAGCAGACGAGAAAATTGTGTTGGTTGCGGGCGGCCTTAATAAGAATGTTGATGTTCCGGCAACCGAAGCAAAACTTGAAGAGCCCTTTGGACTGGCTTTTGACCCTCAGAAGCTTCCGTGGATCATCGAAATGGCATCTGGAAATAGGCTTCTCAAAATTGACCCACAAGGAATCCTTTCTCATGTCGCTGGGAAGAAAGCAAAAGGCTTTTCGGGCGATGGTGGCAAAGCATTGGAAGCCCAGTTCAATGGCCCGCACAATCTTGCCATTCGACCTAATGGCCATGTATTAATCGCCGATACTTGGAATGGAAGAATTCGCCAGGTCGATCCTCAATCGGGAATTGTCACATCGGTACCTGGTTACGAGGTACCGATTGAAAAAGCGAAGCACTCGGGTCCTTATTGCGTTACGTTGGACTTCACTGGCACACAACTTTATATTGCTGATTTAACGCGAATCCAACGCCTTGATCTCGAGACAGGCGTTTTGTCCCTTGTAGCAGGGAACGGAAAGAAAGGAGTGCCACAGAACGGATCGATAGCGACCGAATCGCCTCTATCGGACCCGCGCGCTGTCGCTCCAGATCGCCTTGGCAACGTTTATATACTTGAGCGAGGAGGCGACGCACTTCGAGTCGTTTCAAGCGATGGCACAATTCAAACAGTTGTCGGTGCTATCAAGAGCAAAGAGACACCGCGTGATATGAAACTCAACGGGCCGAAACATATTTGCGTTGATCTTATGAACCGAGTTGTTATTGCCGATGCTGAAAATCACCTTATTCGTCGCTATGATCCAAGCGACGGATCGCTCACACGAATCGCTGGAACAGGCAAGATGGGTCACGAAGGGGTGGGCGGAGCTCCCCTAGACTGTCAACTCGCAAGGCCTCACGGTGTTACTGTCCACCCGGAAACAGGCGAGCTGTACATCACCGACAGTTATAACAATCGCATTCTGAAGATCGTTAACGATTCGCAGTAACGCGATAATGTTGACCCATATCGAGTCTTCAGTCGGTGACCTACGCGTCGTAGCTATTTAAATCCTCGCGTGCTTATTGACGAACCAGCTCCGACGATACTCGCGCGTTTGGTACATGCTGGGCAGCGAATACCACATCCAAGCTCACCGACCACTTACCTTCGGAGTCACCAGTGATAATCCAGTGAGGCATTACGCAAACGCTTTGGTGTACAAGCTCGAAACCGCTTTCGCTTTGACTAACCGACTCAACCGGAAAGGCCCAAAGGCTGGCAGGTCGATTTGTGACCATTTGAACGCTTACGCCTAGCCACTGATCTACAAGCCCCAAAAAATTCGTGTCGTGGATATCAATCTGCTTTCCAAGTTGACCGAGCGATTGGTTATCGGAATTGTAGAAGAATCGATCATCTGCACCGGAAGGAAGTCCAGCAAAATTCCATTCCATTGCGTAGTGGAATGGTCTTCCTGGAGGAAGCCCTTCGAAGAGATACGTCACATGCAACGAATCGCTTCCAGCAGTAAGGGTGACCGCTTTGGTAAGTGTGATCGGAACGCCCCATGCGTTTCCGGATCTTCTTAATTGAGTTTGTACCTTGCCTTGACCGCGACGGATCTTCGCTTCGAACGGTAGAGCTACAAAATCACCACGCTCAAGTGCTTTTCCGCTCGCGATCGCATCTATCGAAATATCCGAATCGAAGAAGTGATCCATCATGCTCTTACGAGGATAACAATCATAGAAGATACGCTCATTCAATCCTTCTTGCTTAAATACAACGCGATCATGAATACTCGCGGCAGCTTCGTGACTGGTCGTGTTACCCGCGAGTATCTTTTTATGATAGACCTCGGGGCGACGTTGCATGGTTGCAAGGATGTTGTGCTGAACGGCTCTCATGTCCAACTCGTAAAGCATCCCGCCACGCGCTGGTGCGATGTAAGCGATCAATTGATCATTGGCCATTCGCACTTCGGGTAGCAAATCTTTGTCGAAGTCTTCAGAGCTCACATCCACCCACGTCTCATCGCGACCGCTGGAAAGCTCGATCATCGTATCTGCGGCGATAAGCTCACGATAGGTTGCATTTCGGAGATGCGGAAGGTAGATGCCTCCGAACGCTCCGTGCCAATACGGACAGTTACACTGACCGCGGTAGAGATGATCTTCCGCTTGTGACAGAAGTGCAGCATCAGAATCTGTTTCACGAAGAGATTCCAATCGTCGGCTCACTTCAAGCATTCGACAGTACATTTCGTTGGCTTCCGAGTATTTAACTCGAAAGTTTCTCCAAAAGCCACCACGCATGAATTGCTGATACTGCTGCCATTGAGGCGAATCCTGTAATCGATGAATGACATCGTCATAGACCGCTTGTTGCGATACAGGTAATGACCATTCGGTCATCTCACGATAAGAACAATCAGGCAAGAATATGCGCCCGGCGGGTCGAGTCTCAGAAATGACGGCTCGCGGTGTAGACGTATGGAGCCATTCGCGATTCTCGGTCAATTGATCAAAGAACTGACGTAGCCAACCTTTTTCGTAAACATGGACCTTCGTGTCAGGCCAAGTACCAAACTTTTCGCCATCGTCACCGAAGAGCAACACAGAGCCCGGAGCTTGCTCGGCAATCGAACGGCAATAACTGATCGTTTCGTGAGCCGCAGCAAACGGGAGAAGGTACCGTAATCGCTCGCTACCAGGAAAGACTCGAAGCACATGCCCATCGTCTTCGGTCGTAAAGTAATTCGTTAGCTGTTCGCGATTCCAGCCCGCGGCGAGAAAGTGATAGTCGTCCAGAATCGTATATTGCATTCCAGCAGGTACCAGATCTCGCACCAACTGACTTTCCCAAACCCGTTCTGGCATCCACATGCCTTGAATCGATGTATTGAAAGTCTCTTGAAGCCAATTCGTATACTTGACTATCTGCCCCACTCGATCACGACTCGGTAGCATCGTCAATATCGGTTCATAAAAGGGACCACCCACGATTTCTACACGATCAGCAGCGACTAACGCAGCAACTCGTTGGATGTACTCGGGATGATTTTCTGCTAACCACAGCATCAGCGGTCCGCTTGTATGCAGCGAAAGCTTCAAGTGCTGATAGGGCTCGAAGACCTCCAGAAATGGAAGATAACTATCTTGGTAGGCCTGTTCGATAACGCCATCAAAGTTACCGATTGGCTGGTGGTTGTGCAGGACCAAGCAAAGTCGAACGGTAGGATTCATGTTCTTCCAACGTTTTTGGGTAGCAAAAGATAATTCCAACCGGTTTTATCGGCACCACCGTTAAACCCACTCCAGCCGTTTCTGCTTCAAAGTTGGCAATAGTTAAGCTTGCAAACTGAATGTGAACTAGGTTTTCATTTCTGGAGCAACTGTCATCGGCTTTGGTGATCGAAACGCCGGTCAGACTTCTGCCGGCACCGATGACTGCTGTCTTTTCAACAACTTCATGTAGTTTTCGGATTGTCCGCAAGCATGATCAAACGACCAAAAAGCCTTCGTATACTCTTGCTATCTTGCCATTTGATTGGTTTGGTGATTTCATCCGACCTTGCAAGCGCAGAAGGTCCACCACTAGCTCAGATCCGTACCCAATCGGGACTATCGTATGGACTTCCTATCTCTTGGAACCAGGCAGAAGTCGTTCTTCTCGAACGAACCGGACGTATCGCGTCATTCGAACCAAGCGAGATCCAGGCGCACTCCATCCTCAAGGAATCCTTTCAGCCGACCACGGCAATGAATCTTCGAGGAATGCTGCAGGATGAATTCGGTCGCTCCTATACAGTCGATGGCTCCGGCGATTTCGTCATCGTCGCATCGCCAGGCACGGCTTCAAAATGGACCAAAGTCTTCGCCGACCTGCAACGCTCATTCTTCCAGTACTTCACAACACGTGGGTTTCAAATTCAGAAACCGGACTTCCCATTAGTTGGAGTTATCTTTCGCGATCAAGCGGAGTTCTTTCGCTATGCCGCACAGAATCAGATGAATGTCTCTCCACGGACTGCGGGGTTTTACAGCATCCTTTCCAACCGATTGTATCTTTATGAACCAAGCGGAAATCCGCTCGATCAACGCGAAGCAATGGCAACGATCCGTCACGAAGCCACCCACCAATTAGCATTCAACTCAGGACTTCACCAGCGACTTTCCTCACCACCATTATGGGCATTGGAAGGACTGGCTTCTATCTTCGAAGCCCCCGGCATGACCGAGCCTCGATCGACAGCGCCGATCAACAAACTCGTTAATCAAGCTCGCATTGATACTTGGAAAGGAATTGCAAAACAACCTGATCAGTTAACACAACTGTTCGATAGCATGGTCCGCGATGACAGCCTCTTTAAGAGCGACCCCGACAAAGCCTACGCAATCGCTTGGGCTGTGTCTTTATACTTGTCGGAACGTGAATCAATCAAATACGCTCGCTACATGAACAAGATCGCCAAACTACCCATCGGCCAATCCTACCCATCCCCGCGACGGGTTCAAGATCTTCATACGACGTTCTCGGGATCGTCTACGATGCTGATTCAATCTACGATTCGGTACATCGATCAAATCTCTGTACAGTAAGCGTCCCTCTCATCATGGGAACGCCATATTTGCAACTCGGGAAAGCTTTCGCCAAGCATCTCCGATAGGAGACTCATGGACCCGGCTTCGCTTTGGTAATGACCGAACGTAACAAGCCCTAGACCTAGGTTAGTTGCCTCGAGAAATTGATGATAGGTCGCTTCTCCGGTGACTAACAAATCAGCGCCAGCCTTTTTTGCCGCGTTAGCAAAACTCCCGCCGCTCCCGCAAACAAAAGCAATACGGTTCACCTTCGTAAGGAGCGATTGATTGCGTTCAATTATTGGGTTGTGAATCATCGCATGTATGCTACTGATTATCACGGAAACAGTGTCGCCTTTGGTAACAGTGCCGATGCGACCAGTACCAAGGTGTCGCAAATCCTCTTCAGAAACAATCGAAGAAATACGGTTTACGATCTCACTTTTGAGTGGAATCATCGGCCGAATGTTCTCGAGTTGAAAGAACTCGGCTAATTTCTGGTTGATACCGAAACGGGCATTATCCCAAGCCGTATGAGGTGAATACACGGCGACTTTATTGGAGGCCAGTTGCCATAGAAATCGACCTGTGGATGTGGATGTAGTTATCTGCGATACGGGCTTGAAGGGAATTGGGTGATGAACAACGATACAATCGACATCCTTGGCGATTGCTTCTGAGACAGTCGCTTGCGTGATTGTCAAGCAAGTCATCACCTTATGTATCTCGCTCTCCGGATCTCCGAGGAGAAGCCCTACATTGTCCCATTCTTCTGCAATTGCAAGCGGAGCTATTTCGTCAAGTCGCTTGAGGAGTTGTTTTAAAAGGATCATTGATGTATCGATTGCTAACTAAGGCTTGTGTATTCAGCGATAATCTCGGTCATTCGATGATCGAATTGACCACGAGTGTAAACAGCCTCGACTCCGGCATCTGCTGCCCCTTGAAGGAGGGCTCCCGCAACGTGCGGACCATAGGCAATAATTGGCAAGCTTGGAAGCGAGTCTCGCACCGACTTAATGACCGCTTCGATGTTAAGCTCACGAAGCGATAGATCAACAATGAGCAGCTTTGCATCGGAATGCTCCGCAAGCTTCTCGATCAATTTTTCAACGCTTCGATTGACTATAAGCGTGAGCTCCCTTCCACTGGACTTCAAATCGCTTATCGACTGAGAGACACGTGAATGAAACATGAGATCGCTGGTTAGGAATCCGACAGTTGACATAAATGGGATAGATTTTGAACGAGTTATTGAGTGTGGAAATTGGCGACGATCTAATTGGACAGCGCCACTTTGCGCTGGAGTCCAGGCTTTAGCCGCTTTTTGGAGCATCCAACGTGCTCCGCGCCTAAAGGCTGTACTCCATCAGAGTTGCGATTGATTGTCAGGTTCAAAGTGGCGCTGTCAAACTAAGCTTTGTCTCATCACCGCCGTTTACGTGGCAGCGTCTCTCCGAGACGCGTGAACTCTCGTCTCGGAGAGACGAGGCTACGTGATCACAAAATGAGCTCCATTCCTACATTTGATTTTTTGCCTGCGTGCACGCAGCGCTACGATGAGGGCAAAAGTCGGTTTGCTTCTTCGGTTCGATTTAACGAACGGAGAATTTCCGCCGCTCGTTTCCTTGCAAAACGGGACGCATACGATTTTTGTGGTTCGACGGCGATAATTCGAATGTACTCGTCAAGCGCTTCCGATGGCAATGAGGCTCGCTCCAATTTTTCCGCGATAGTGAGCGTCGGTCCCGATTGGAAAGCGACTGGAAGCCGATCTCGAACCGCTCGCCAATCCTGAAACCTACTCGCAACTTCCTTTGGCGTTGCTACCCGCCATTGCTGAGCAGCGGCTAGGCGGGCAAGGAGTACATTAGGCTGGCGTGAAATTCTTTGCAACGCCTCGGACGCCAGAGTGGATTCGGACGTCCCAAGTAACCAAGAAGCTCCTAGCAATTGCGAATCTATAGACTCAGACTCTTTCACCCATCCAAGAGCTGTTTCGGTCATCGCAGAATCCACTTTCGTTGGCTGCCAAATAAGGGGTGCCGAGGCATAAGCCAGCGCTGGCGACGAGTCCTTGAGCAGCGACAAAAACAATTTTCCTGCAATCACCTTTTGGTTGAGTTGCCAGAACGACTCAACCATTCTTGCAACCAACAATCGTTGCTGCCAACTGGGCAACAATCCACTAGCGATTGCGAGCTTGCCAAGTCGAACGACCTCGCTGTAATTGCCACTTTCGAACGCCTCGTGAGTTCCAGCAGCATCTTTAGAGAGCCACTCAAAAGCAACTTTTGATACGTCGCTTGAATTTCTAGTCTTCAACGTTTGATCAGGAGGTAATTGGTAGATAATGTTCGATGCGTTGAAATCGACGATTCGGCCTACAATCGTTTCCGAATCTGACTGCGACCAGGACGTTCTAGTCGACGCTGATGCCGCAAAAACGATTGTTGCAAGATTTGATTCTGCGATCGATTCCCTCGCGGGCACTTCTGTCGCGGTTGCAGCAGGAGTTTGTGCTGAGATTGGACGCCCCCAAGAAACACACCACAAAAACGCGAGCAAAGTGAGCAGTAGCCTCCGAATCGTTGATGAAGCTTTTAGAAATTGGCACTCAGTCCGACTCATTCTATTCATCCATCGAGTAGCAGATGTCACGAGGCACCTGAAGGAATAACTTAATTCTAGTATTTGCACCAACATCTGATTCCTCAGGAATTCAGCTACCTAAAATTTAAAACTGGGATCTGTACCCAGATTAAAAGTCGGAAGACGCCTGAAGACTCTAGTTTATACGAGTATTTCCAACGATTCCTGAACTCGCACCAATTCAGCCACCTCATCGCCTAGGTCGGAAAAATGACTAATCCTTGCCGGAGACTTGCTTTGTGAACTTGTTCTCGGAATCTTTATAAAACAGGATTTGTAGGGTAGGATTCTCCAAGTCGTCGCACCGTTCGGCAGCTACGAGACGCGTTTGCTCCAATGCAATTCAAGCGTCATTTCATATTTGCCATTTTTACGTCCAGCCTCCCTAAACAGTATTTTTCAATGCCCTCGCTCAACCTAGTTACTGTACCGAACCCTGTGCTTCGAATGAAGTCGAAACCGATTGCCCGTGTGGACAAGGAGTTTCAAACAATAGTACAGGAAATGTTTCGATTGATGTACGCCTCGAAAGGCGTGGGCCTAGCGGCAAACCAAGTTGGAATTCCAATCAGGCTTTTCGTTTGCAACCCGTCAGGAAAACCAAACGAAGGGCATGAGATGGTTTTCATCAATCCGGTTATCAGCAAGCAAAAGGGAGTCGAGGAAGCCGACGAGGGCTGCCTTTCGTTGCCCGGAGTAACTGCCAGCGTTAAACGTAGCAAAACTCTTTGGGTTAACGCATACGACCATACGGGGAACGAAATCAACAGCGAGTACACAGGTTTTCTTGCAAGAATTATCCAACACGAATCAGACCACTTGGATGGCGTTCTGTTCGTAGACCGAATCTCCGAGGAGTCGTTGAACTCGATCGCCTACAGCATCGATACCATCACTCAGGACTACCTTTCACGGCAACGCACCGGTTCACTGGAGAGTGACCAGCAAGCCATGGAAATCGCCGCGAAGTGGGAGAAGCAATATTGCTAAGAAGGCGACTGATCCTCATGGGCACGGGAGGCTTTGCAGTCCCCTCCTTCGCAGCAGTGCTTGCCGATTCACGAAACGAAATTGTCGCCGTCGTGACGAAGCCAGTTTCTAACGACTC
>JAIYDQ010000174.1 GCA_027487375.1 Planctomycetaceae bacterium | reverse complement strand
TCGCATTCACTACTGGGAAGTGATCAACAAAGTTGGTGCCGTTACGTATGTACGTCATTGGTTCCGACAAATACTCGTCGTATCGGTCATTGAGTATTGAGTCGATCTTGGCGATGGTGCCTCGGGTTTTGGAGACGAGGGTGTCTTGGTTGGCTCCTCGAATAGCTCCAACCACAATTGCCGAGAGGATTCCGATGATCGAGATGACCACCAGCAGCTCGACAAGCGTGAAGCCACTGCGAACAAGTCGCTTGGCCTTTGCCCGTTCGATGTGTGGTTGTTGAAAATCGGTATTCATTTTGAGAGGCTAGAGGCGAGAGGATGGTTACTAGTTTTTTTGTTTTTGGCGTTCGTCAGGATTCGCGAGGCGGGAGCCTCTGGTTGATTCATTCCAGGCGGAGCCTGGAACGAGGTTTGGGGCCACTTGCCGCATTCATTTCATTACGGGCTAGCAAGTGTGCTTTGAGCAAAGGTGCGTTCGCTGAAGTTTGCCGCGTTGTCATCGTTTCCTGCAGCTCTACGTCTCAGTTCCTCCGGAGCGAAGACTCGCCAGCGATCGTATGTCACACCCGATGGTGCGCCGGTTACGCTCGCAGGTACAAACGACTCGCCAGTGGGGTAAACAATGAGGGCTTCACAAAAATCTCTTAGGCTTGCAACGTTGACTTCTTGGCCAAGTCGTCCGCCATAGATACCGTCTGCACCAGGTCCGATGACTTGGAAGGTCTTGTCATTGACGAACAGATTCGAACGGAGCCAATCGAGCGCGGTGCGACTTCCTAAGGCGACTTGTGGAGTTCGTGGGGTAGCAGAAATAAGTGGACGTATTGCACCGAATCGAACACCATTGCTCGATGCCTCTGGAACGATCGCAGGTGTCCCGCTCGTTGACAGGTCTGCTCGTGCGCACTGATAGAAATTCAACGTCGGAGCAGTCGGTGTTCCGAATGCGTAGGTCCGAGAATCAAAATAGACGAAGGGAGCAGCCTCGGAAACCTTGGATCCCGAGCCGACAAAAACAGACAAAATGTCGTTCGCAATATTGAAGTAAGTTGCGTCGTCATCGCTTACAAAAATGGTTTCACTTGTTGCTGCTGGGTTTGGCATTTGGGTCAAGCTGAGACGGCCCGTGACGAACTCGAAGAATGGCGCGGTTCTTTGTGTGTTGTACTGAAGCACATTGGCCGCAGATGTTTGAAGGAACGGGCCGCCAACTCCGGTAAACGGTCGCTGCGGATCAGCGCTGAATCCTCCTAGAAAGAACACGAGGGCTTCTGACGGATCCATGACGACGGATCCTGCGCTGAGGAAATGGTTATGAACTTGTAAGCTGCCTGCAGCACCTGCGGCAACCGGGCTTAAGAGGTCGAGTTCAGATTGCAAGATTTGTGGAAACGCTTTTCTTAGGTGGCGTTCCATGACGGTCCAACTGCTTCCGTCAGGTGGATAATCGCCGTATTTGCTTCGATACTTTTCTACCGCTTCTGCAAGTGTATCGACTTCAAGCTTATAAGCCGTTTGTCGCGCAGTTTTCACGGCTCCCATCACGGCTGGAATGATCAAACCAGTCAACAGTCCGATGATGGCGATGACTACGAGGAGTTCAACAAGTGTGAACCCGGTGCGGTTATGTTTTCGAATGGTCATGATTGGAGAAGTGTGAATTTCGAAGTGTGAAGTTTGAAGTTGGCCACTTGGCAGATGGGAGTTTTTTGTATAGGCGTTGGTTAGGGTTCGTGAGGCAGAGCCTCGGGGTGTTTCATTCCAGGCGGAGCCTGGAACGAGGTTACTGACAACTGACGACTGCCAACTGCCAACTCTTTTATTTCTTTCCTCCGGAGAGGCTGGTGATCATTTCGATCATCGGTAGGAACAACGCGATGACGATGAAGCCGACCGCGACGCCCAAGAAGACGATCAAGAGTGGCTCGATCAGCTTCGTGAGGCCTTCGGTCATGACTTTGACTTCTTCGTCATAGTTGTCGGCGACCTTGTAAAGCATCGTATCGAGCTCGCCGGTCTCTTCACCGACTTCCACCATGTTGACAACCAAGTCATCGATAACGCGAGTTCGGCACTTCATGAACCACATTCCCAAACAGATCGCCGAACCGATCAATACGACTTGCATACCCATATCGATCATGGCTTGGTTGCTAAGTGCTTTTTGACCTGCTTTGGAGTCCTTCTTGGCAAGTGCTTTTCCAGCTGTGAAAGCGACCGAAAGGATCATCACGCCTGGGAACGAACCCAGTAGCATCCAGAAAAATGCGGCCATCGGGTGCATTCCCAGGGTCGAGTTTTCCTTGAGCGGTTTCGCGATCACTTCACCTTCGCGAATGGCTTCGACCACTTTGGTGTAGATTCTTTCAAAGACGGCGTTGTTGGAAGTCTCACGAGTGATGTTCAAACCTTCCAAGATCGGAACACCGGAAGTGATCAGTGTTCCGAGGGTTCGAGTCGTTCGGGCGAGAATGTTCTTTTCAACCAAGCCGCCGAAGACCGGTAGCTTGATCAAAAACATATCGAAACCCATGCGTCCAGCGTTGAACTTCTTGGCTAGCTTCATGATCAGCCAGTAGGTGACCGGAATCAAAACCAGCAAGAACCAGTACTGAACAACGTAGTCGGACATCGCCACCAAAAGCTGCGTGACGGCTGGAAGTTTGATTTCCATTTCGTCGAACAACTTTTTGAACGTCGGAACGATGAAGGCCATAATACCGGCCAAGATCAGCATCGCGACTAAAACGACGACGATCGGATAGATCATCGCCCCTTTGACTTTTCGTTTCAGCGATTCGGACGACTCCAAGAATTCGGAAAGTCGTTTCAGAATGGTTTCCAACGCACCACCGGCTTCACCGGCCTTGACCATGTTCACGTACAAACGGCTGAAGACTTTCGGGCATTTAGCCATGCTTTCCGAAAGTGTTGCACCGGTTTCGATCTCATCGCAAACATCCATCAGGGCGTTCTTGAGCTTCCCTGGTTTCGCGTTGTTCTCGAGAATCTTGATACTGCGCAAGATCGGAAGACCAGCGTCTTGAAGGATCGATAACTGACGAGTGAATGTCGCGATGTGCTTGCTCTTACCACCACCGATAGCGAACGATCGCTTTTTCTTTTGTCCTGGTTTACGCTTCCCGGCAGCCTGCTTCTTGACCGAAATTTTCGTGACGAAGTAGCCCATCTGCCGGATGGTAGTTTGTGCTTCTTCTTCACTTGGCGCTTCGATCACATCCTTAATCTCTTGGCCGGTGCGATCCATCGCTTCGAATTGGTACATTGGCATGATCGGGGTTCCGGGGGGAAGTAGTCAGTTGGCAGTAGTCAGTTGGCAGTTTGTGTGTTGGTTCGTGTTCGCGAGGAAGGATCCTCGGGTTGTTTGATTCCAGGCGGAGCCTGGAACGAGCTTGACAGCTGACAACTGGCCACTGTCAACTTCCAACTCTTTCTTAGCCGTCGTGGACGGTTTCTCTTACTATCTCGTCTAGGGTGGTGACGCCTTGGTAGGCGTAGTTCAGTCCGTAGTCTCTCAGAGGGATCATTCCGTAGGAGACTGCTTTGGCGCGTAGGTCGTCGGTCGGTGCGTTCTGCATGATCATCTCGCGCATGTCATCGTTCATGACCAACAGTTCGAACAACCCGAGTCGGCCTTTGTAGCCTGTGTTGTTGCAGTTATCGCAGCCTTTACCGCGATAGAATTTCTTGCCTTCATGCTTGGATGGATCGACGCCCAATTCGAGTATCAAATCCTTCGACACTTCGACTTCTTCGCGGCACTTGGTACAGATTCGTCGAACCAATCGCTGAGCCAGAATCGCTTCGACGGTTGCTGTCACGAGATATGTCGGAATGCCCATGTCCTTCAATCGCGTGATTGTGCTGGGCGCGTCGTTGGTGTGGAGCGTGCTGAAGACCAAGTGACCGGTGAGGGAAGCTTGGATCGCAATCTCGGCGGTCTCCAAATCGCGGATCTCACCGATAAGAATGATATCTGGGTCTTGTCGCAGGATCGCTCGCAAACACGATGCAAAGGTAATCCCGACCGAGTGATCGATTGGGATTTGAACGATCCCATCGATGTCGTATTCCACAGGATCTTCTGTCGTGATGATCTTCTCGGTGATCTCGTTCATCTCAGAGAGAGCCGAGTAGAGAGTGGTTGTCTTACCTGAACCTGTTGGGCCCGTCACGAGAACGATTCCGTTGGGGCGTTCCATCGTCTTACGAAATTCAGTAATCGTGTGGTCGTCCATCCCGACTTTGTCCAGCGAGAGCGACACCACCGAACGATCAAGGACTCGCATGACGACGCTTTCACCGAACATGGTCGGTAGCACGCTGACTCGCAAGTCGACGGGGTGACCACCGACCATCAGTTCGATACGACCGTCTTGCGGCAAACGACGCTCGGCAATATCCAAGTTCGCCATAACCTTGATACGAGTTGTAATCGCAAAGGCCAAGTGACGTGGCGGTGGCACCATTTCATAGAGCACACCTTCGGCCTTAATACGAATGCGAAACTCGTCTTCAAACGGTTCCATGTGAATGTCGCTGGCGTGATCCTTGATCGCGAGCAACAACACCAGATTGAGTAGCTTCCGCACGGGGACGCTATCAGCTAGGGCTTCTGCACCATCCAAATCGAACGGACCATCGGCTGTGAGGGCTCGTGCCGCTTCTTCTAGTTCTTCATCGTTGGCCAGCGAGGCGACAAGCTTTTCAACACTCTCGGATTCGGAAGAATAAAACCGTTCGATGGTCGCTTTGATATCGCGTTCGGTTGAAACGCCCATCTCGATTTCATAGCCAAGAAACGTTCGCAGTTCGTCTTGGATCGATAGGTTCTGAGGATCGCAGGTTGCGACGGTTAAACGATTGTTCTCGAACTTGACTGGAACAACGCGATAGAGCTGTGCCATCGACTCGGACATCCGCTCGAGCAGTTCCGGAGTGAGCTTTGCTTCGCTTAACTGAATGACTTTCATGCCTTGCTGTTCGGCGAGAGCTTGCGCGAGCTGCTCGTCGGTGATCAACGCCATTTCCTCGGCCAGCTTCCCAAGGAGCGCACCGGGCTGCTGCTGCTGCTCTTCAAGCAACAATTGCAGCTGGTCGTCGGTTATGAAACCCATGTCGACCAGAATTTGTCCGATACGTCGTGCGACCATAGTTGAGACTTCAGTTTTCAGTAGGCAGTTGGCAGTGTGGTACCCGTGGCTAGCGCCATCGGCTCAGGGTTAAGCGTTGTGGTCGAATTCTTCTCCGCCGGTTTCTTCTTCCATGCCTCGACGAGCGTTGACAATTCGCTTTGCTAATTCATCTGGACGGTGAGCCTTACCGAGTGCGTCTTCAACGGTAATGCGGCCCTCTTTCCAGTGTGTATAAAGGGCATCGTCCATCAGGTTCATTCCGAATTTCGCTCCGGTTTGAATCGCGGATGTTATTCGGAACGTTTTGTTTTCTCGGATCAGGTTAGCGATACCCGGAGTGACAACCAGGATCTCGTACGCTGCGACTCGACCGCCACCGATCTTGGGAAGTAATGTCTGAGCAACCACGCCGATCAACGAGCTACTGAGCTGTGTTCGAACTTGGTCTTGCAGGTTTCCGGGGAACGCATCAATGATTCGGTTGATCGTTCCTTGTGCGCTGTTGGTGTGTAGCGTTCCGAAAACAATGTGGCCGGTTTCAGCCGCGCTGATCGCTGCCTGAATGGTTTCCAAGTCCCGCATCTCACCGACCAGAATACAATCTGGATCTTGACGAAGAGCACGGCGAATCGCTTCTGCAAAGCTCGGAACATCAACACCGACTTCGCGTTGATTGATCGTTGACTTTTTATGATCGTGATAGAACTCGATCGGATCCTCAATCGTGATGATATGGTGATCGTGTTGTTCGTTCAGATAGTTGATCAAGCTGGCGAGTGTCGTACTCTTGCCTGATCCTGTTGGACCTGTGACAAGGACCAATCCGCGCGGACGCTGAACCATTTCGATCACAGCCGGCGACAGTCCAAGTTGTTCGGGAGTTAGTTTGTCGTTGGGGATCTGTCGCAGCACCATCGATATGTTGCCACGCTGTTTGAAAATCGAAACTCGAAATCGAGCCAGCGTTCCAAAGGCGAATCCAAAGTCGCTGCTTCCGTTCTCTTGGAGCTCACGTTGGCAACGATCCGGTGCAATGCTCTTCATCAATTGGACGGTGTCGTCGGCTTCCAAGACTTTGGTTTCCAACTTACGCATACGACCGTGCAATCGAAACACAGGTGGCTGTCCAACGACAATGTGAATGTCGCTTGCGCCTTGCTTGACTGCCGCTTGAAGCAGCTTATCGATTAGCACTGTGGCCATAGAAACCTAATTTTGGATGAGGAGGAGAATAGATGAAAAGACGAAAACTGGACGGCTGATGACAGAGTACTAACGAGTGCTCTTTGAGTTGCGGGGGATAAGGACTAAGGGAAAAGATTTTGGTCGATGCGAGGCGTTGATCGTCGGAGGAATGTCGTTTGGCAATCCTGAAATTGGTAAGCAGTTACCAAAGTTCCGAAAAATCAGATAAGTCCGAGGGCGACTCTTTCGTCACCCTCTACTGGATATGATATTCACCGAGCTCGCAGCAGGTGGCAAATGAAAGCAATTTTTGCGAATATCAATGCCGTAAGTACCGTTTTTGACGGCTGTTGGCGGCCAGGAACCGACCATAGGCATCCAAGAATCCAACGAGACTGGGGCCACAGATGCGAATTAGCCCCGATTGTGTCGAACTCCAAAGACGCCCGCCCGGGGGCTTAAACTCCAAGGCTTCTCATCCTGGCTTTCGGTAAACCGAAGACATCATTGCGACGACACTCTGACCGAGCGAGTTGCGTTTAGTGTTTGTGCTCGGCTGCGTATTCGCGGATGAGGGTCTGCATCGCCATGTCTTCTTGCTCGGTCCGTTTGGCGGTTCGATAGACTTCGTCCAGGGTCGTAATGCCGTTCATGACTTTGCGAATTCCGTCGCAGTAAAGCGTTGTCATGCCTTGCTTTATAGCCTCGGTTCGCAGGTCGGCCGACGAGACACCGCGGAACATCATTTCCCGCAGTCGTCCGTTGACGACCATCAATTCGTAGATACCGATTCGACCGCGATAGCCTTTCTTTTGGCAGTAGGGGCAGCCTTTCCCCTTGGAGAATTTCCCATGTTTGGCCATCTCCAACGGAATGCCAGCATCTTCCAAAACCGATTCGCTTGGAACGTAATTCGTCTTGCAGCGAGTGCAAATTTTTCGAACCAGACGTTGAGCCAAGACGGCGATCACGCTGCTGGCGACCATGTATCCGGGGACACCCATGTCGACCATCCGGGTGATCGCACTGGGCGCATCGTTCGTGTGTAGTGTACTGAAAACCAAGTGTCCAGTTAAAGACGCCTGGATTCCCATCTGTGCGGTCTCGGTATCTCGCATTTCCCCGACCAGGATCACGTTCGGTGCTTGTCGAAGCATGGCTCGAATAATGCGTGCAAAGTCGAGTCCAATGTTGTGGCGAACCTCGCATTGGTTGATTCCCGGCAGGTAGTACTCGACTGGATCTTCGGCCGTGATGATCTTTCGATCGGGTCGATTGAGTGCGTTGAGCGAGGCGTAGAGGGTTGTCGTCTTTCCAGATCCGGTCGGTCCGGTGACCAGGAGGATCCCGTTGGGACGCTTGATAAGGCTGGTGAAGATCTTGAAGTCCCGTTCCGAGAGTCCGAGCTGCTTGACACCAACTTTGATGTTGTCTTTGTCCAGCAGCCGCATGACGGCCGATTGACCGTGATTGGTCGGGATGACGCTGACGCGAAGGTCGAGCTCCTTTTCGCCGACGGTGATTTTGATCCGCCCGTCTTGGGGGCGTCGTCGTTCGGCGATGTCCATTCGAGCGAGAATCTTGATCCGGGAAAGGATCGCTCCGAGTAGCCGTCTGGGGGGGCTGTCTCGCTCGACCAAAACGCCGTCAATTCGATAACGGATTCGGACTCGGTCTTCGAAAGGTTCAACGTGGATGTCCGAGGCTCGCAGTTGGACCGCTTCTTGGATCATGTAGTGGACGAGCCGCACGACCGGGGCGTCGTCGCCGTTCATCTGCTCGTCACGGTTGATTTTGTCTTCTTCGGTTTCCGTGAAGTCGATCTGAGTGTCGGTAAACTCCTGGAGCATCGAGTCAGCCGACTCCCCTTCAGTCTGTCCGTAGTAGCGGTTGATGGCTTCCTGGATGTGTTCCTTGGGGGCCAAGGCCGTTTCGACTTTTCGGTTCAAAATGAATCGAAGCTTTTCAATCGTTTCGATATCAAATGGATCGGAAACCAGCACGCAAATCGTGTCGTCTTCGTCCGAATAGGGGATGATTTTGTTTTCGCGGGCGACCGATTCGGGGACTAGCTGGATAACCGCGTCGGGAATTCGGACGCTTGTGAGATCGACGTAATCGTACTTGTGGAATTCAGCCAAGGCTCGGGTGACGTCCTCGGGGGTGGCGTACTGGAGCTCGACAATGCAGTCACCGACCGGCTTTCCATCCTTCTTTGCCATCGTGGAGGCTTCAGCCAGCTGCTCGAGACTGATTACTCCCTTGTTCAAGAGAAGATCGGTGAAGTCTCGTAATGGGCGGTTCATGGTATTGATCCGAAACTCGGATTCCCAAGGATTTCATGCGGAAAGGCTTTTCGTGGAAATCAATTATACCAGCACTTTTTGGGAGATGGTGACAATATCTTTCGACTGGTGAGACTTGTCGGTGCTTTGGGGTTGATCAGTCTAGGATCAATCGGAAGAGAAGTAGCTGACTCGCCGATTATGGGTTGAATCGGGATTTCGGTCGCGTGCGTTTTGAAGGTGCGGAATTAGCCCCGACAGGGGCGGCAGCCTTTTACCGTGGACGAAAGTCCCCAGCAGGAAGCTATCGTGCTTTCGGCACTAAAAAGTCGGTAACTTCAAAACTACAGCAGGTAGGCTTAGAACCTATTTGAAAGCCGCCGGAAACCGTGGCTAACGCCATGCGGCTGAGGGTTTTCGAATAGTCGCTTACGGAATGGGACTGATGTTCAAGCTTTGAAAGATTGCTTCGGTCGTGGCGTCGTGGCCTTGGAGCTGGATCGTACCCGGTTCGATTCGAAGGCCTTCTCGAGGATTTTCTTTGGGTGCTCGGGTGTCGGTCCAGTCGACAACTTGGACTCCCTGAACCCAGGTTGCGAAGTGCGGTCCGTCGGCAATGACAGTCACATGAGCGACTTGGCCTGCGTCGCTGAGAACGGCTCGGGCATTTTGTCGTCGGAAGATGGCTCCCATACCGGCATCTTT
>JAIYDQ010000373.1 GCA_027487375.1 Planctomycetaceae bacterium | reverse complement strand
TGTCTTTAAATCGCTTGGTGTGTCAATCAATACCGAATCAGCTCACGCTCTCCATCGCATCATTCTCCCTGTCGCGATTGCAGGACTGATTGGAAGCCTTGGCTTTTGGTTCCTTCTTTGGGACGAGCGAACTTTGCAACAACAAGTCTGAGCTTGACGCTGAAACAAAGGATTGCAAGTCGCAGGTTACTGATGCATCAGACTGCGTCAACTTCATGACGTGGCATAAGGGAATTGCCATTGTGCTCAGAGAGCGAAAATCCTTATCAACAAGTTGATTTTTGGTTTTCTTCTGACTTAGGCTCAAGTTCCTCGTGCAATGATGTTCGACGACAATTGCCTTAGTCACCTTTGATGAAGGTGCGTACTGATGATCGCTTCAGAAACTTGCCGATTGATCGCTTGCAGAGCGATGATTCTGTTTGTGTTGAGTACGACGGGAACTGGTTGTCGGTGGACGGGGATGGGCAAGAACAGCTTGGGTGTTCAGTTGTATCAGCAAGGGCGATACGCAGAAGCCCTTCAGCAGTTTGAAACTGCCAAGCAAACGGATCCAGGCAACCCCGATTCATACTACAACCTAGCGTCTACATATCATCGAATGGGTGTTACACAAAAAGACCCGAAGATGATCGAGCAAGCGGAATCACTATATAACCAATGCTTAGACATCTCTCCGAATCACACAGCATGTTATCGAGGGCTCGCCGTTTTGCTGGCCGAAAGCAACCGCTCCGACAAAGCGTTCACGTTGCTAAAGAACTGGTCGCAAAAGAACCCAACTCTCGCCGACCCACGCATCGAATTGGCGAGGCTCAATCAGGAATATGGCCAAACCAAGCTTGCTGAACAATATCTAGATGAAGCGATCGCGATGGAACCAAACAATGCTGCCGCATGGGCTGCGAAAGGGCGATTACGTGAAAGCACTGGCGACCTCGTTCAAGCAAGACAGAACTATGCCCAAAGCTTATCGATCAACTCGCTTCAACCGGATGTCTATCAACGTGTTGCGGCGATTGATATTCGTAACAGCCAACAAGCCATCCAACAGACAATCAACCAAGGCATCTCTGCAACACAAACGCCAACCAACATTGCGACAGGCACCGGCCCTGGTACATCAACGCCCGCTTCGACACCTGCTGGCGGAAACATGACATCGCAAGCGCCATCGACTCAGCCGAGATACTAAGTTGGTCAACGCCAAGTTTGCGTTGGACTTCAGGCTTCAGCCGCTTTTGGCAAATCGAAGATGCTTCGCGCCTAACGGCTGTCCTCCAACACGGTCGCAATCGATTAGCGAATCAGTTCGACCAAGCGCCCGCGACATAAGGGGCTAGATCAATATTGGACCATTGTTTTGATCTTTGTCCGGTGTTTCCCATTGGCGACGAACTTCACGAAGCCCGTAAGCACACATGTCAAACTGTTCGCTTAATCGCTTCAGAAGTGAGGAAGAAGTAAGTACTTCCGAATCAGGAGGGATCTCGCTCGCGATTTCATAAGCCCGTTTACCTTGATCGCAATAATTCAAAAATTGATCTCGTCGATCAGGACCTTGCAACTCACGAAGGGACTCGGGATAAACTCCTGTCCAGAACAAAGCAAAATCACCAATATGGCGATGGACTTCTCGCTTGGCAACGCCGATTCTCTGCTGCCCCTCTGCCATCATGCCTACGACTTCTGTCGCTGGTTTGCCGTTCAAATGTCTGACTCTGTGGAGTGATTCCATCTTGGTAAACCGAATCAGCAGGTCACTGATATAAGTAACCAATTCGGTATCAGCGACACCTAGCCGCGAATGAAAAATGTACTCCGCAAAACCGGAAAAGAATCGGTCTAGCGTCTTGCTTGAAGCATCTTGATTGGACGTGATCTCGTAAGCCATTCCTGGGAGTCCTCAATCGAAAGAAGTCGTGAATATCCCACCTGTATCTATTAACTGTTATTACTGTACCTAGGTCGCGTCAAGAGGGAAAGCAGGAACTTCCTTGGCGAAAGTCATGCTTTCGAAGGCCGTCACGATGGAAACTTCATCGCAGCCGGAAGAAGCTGCTCCATCGAAATGGGCCCGACCGTTGGCTTACTTGGATCCAAGTGTCCGAACCAGACCGCGAGTTGCGGGGCAAACTCCGCTAAGAATTGCCTACATGCACCGCAGGGACTCACGCCCGTGGGAGAGACGATTGCAATCGCCGTCCACTCTCTTAGGCCGCTCGCTACAGCCCGCGTCGCGGCGGTTCGCTCCGCGCAAATCGTTACACCGAAGGAGCTGTTCTCCACGTTGCAGCCGGTGATGATGCGTCCTTCCTTTGTCAGCAACGCCGCTCCAACGTGAAAATTGGAATAGGGAGCGTAAGCTCTTGTAGCGACATCTCTAGCCGATTCAAAAAGTCGCTCGAGCAACTCGGGTGACACGCCGTTGGAAGGTAAAGCGTCTTGGGCCATCGGTTAGTTTAGCTCCTGAAACAATGGAACTGGTTTAGGTGATTCGTGACCAATTTGGAATGCTTGTGAGATCCATTCCTCGGCGGCAGCACGCTCGGAAGTTGCCGAATAGTAGACGCGAACAAGTGGTTGCCCCGAAGTAACGCTATCTCCGACTCGACAAAGCATTTCTAGCCCAACAACAAAGTCGATCGCCTGACCAACAACCTTGCGACCGCCACCGAGAGCGATTACGGCATAGCCAAGTCGCTGCCCATTCATCGACTGGATAATCCCGTCGTGTGTCGCGCAGAAATCAAACGAGGGTGCGAGCGGAGGAAGTTGTTCAAGTCGCCCACCTTGAGCGTTCACCATCGCTTCGAATCGTTCGTAAGCTGCACCTGAGTCGAGTTTATCGACAAGCAGGGTTCGTGCCTCGTGAATGGTTCCGCATCGACCAACATCTACGAGCAGCTTGGCACAAAGCTCGAGTGTTAACTCGCGAACATCCGAAGGACCTTTGCCGCGAAGGGTTTCAATCGACTCCATGACCTCGTTTGCGTTGCCGACCATCTTGCCGAGAGGTTGGGTCATATCTGTCAAAAGCGCAGAGGTTTTGACCCCCAAATGTTTGCCAGTACAGACAAGCGATGCAGCTAACGCCCTCGCATCTGCTTCTGTTTGCATAAACGCTCCGCTCCCAAACTTCACATCCAGAACGAGCGCGGTTAATGATTCGGCGGTTTTTTTCGATAGAATACTTGCGGTGATGAGCGGTATGGAGGGTACCGTCGCTGTGACATCACGTAACGCATAAAGACGTTTATCGGCTGGAACGATTCGCTCCGATGCCCCCGTGATGACGCATCCGATTTCGGCGAGTTGCTTCTCGATCTCGGATTCGCTCAGATTGGTTCTATAGCCGGGAATCGCCTCCAGTTTGTCCAGTGTTCCTCCGGTTATTCCCAATCCGCGTCCGCTGATCATTGGGACATGCACATCTAGCACCGCTAGCAACGGAGCCAAGATCAATGACACTTTGTCACCAAGTCCACCGGTCGAATGCTTGTCGACTCGAGGAGAATTCCCGACTTGTTGTAATCGTTCCCCTGTGTCGATCATTGCCGAGGTTAAGTCCGCAATCTCCTCGGCTGACATACCCTTCAAGTAGATCGCCATGGCGAGCGCAGACATTTGATAATTGGGAATTGCGTCGCGAGCATACTCCGAAATGAAAAACCTGATCTCGTCTTTCGAGAGGCAAAGCCCATCGCGTTTATGCTCGATGATGGTTACCGGATTAAACATGTTTCCTCAAACTGAATGAACAACGGCTTGTACGACAAATAATTTGTCGAGCGTGGCTTCCACAAACCATTTCTTGCAACGGACAAGTGGACACAACGGAACTTTCTCTACATGACATTTCAATTACTCAGGATAGACTATACAAAACTTTGTAGTCCTGCTGTGCGATCACGCCTCTTTTGTCTGTATTTCATGAGCAACATCCACGAACGCAACCGCTTACATTCGCTTTGCATTTACATGCGCTATGTGATGTTCGTGATTTGGGCGTTTTCTTTCGAAGAGGCATTTTCTCAGGAGGAAAATGCAAAAAATATCCCTCCGGCCATAGCAAAGCGAGAGGGCCCGCAATCGACACAGTCTGTCGGCGCGCGGGAGCTATCGAAAGCCTTTCGTTCAGCGGCAGAACGAGCGCTCCCATGTGTCGTCATGGTTTTTGCGAAAAAGCCTAACAAGGATGACAAACTTGAGCAGATTGAGACGCTGGACTTTCTCGAGGGCGAACCTGGCAAAGACTACAACATCGGCTCGGGAGTCATCCTCAGCGCTGACGGACTTATCGTGACGAACCATCATGTGGTTGCCGATTCCAAGCGAGTCCGGATTCGATTGCCCGATGGCCGCGAGTTCCCAGCCACCGACATTCGGTCAGATGCGCCAAGCGACTTGGCTGTGCTGCGAATAGAGTCGACCAAGCCATTACCTTTTGTCGAAGTTGCCGAATCGAGCGGTTTAAGCGTTGGTGATTGGGTACTTGCTATTGGAAGTCCTTTCGCAATCGAACAAACCGTCAGTGCTGGGATCATCAGCGGGAAAGCTCGCAGTCTCCCCGGGCTAGTCAACGGGCAACTCTTGCAAACAGACGCTGCGATCAATCCTGGGAACTCGGGAGGCGCACTTGTCAATCTGGACGGTCAGCTAGTCGGAATCAACACGGCCATCGCAAGCTCATCAGGATCATATCAAGGCGTTGGCTTTGCAATTCCTTCGAATCGAGTTCAATGGGTCACGAGCGAACTCACAAGCTTCGGGAAGGTCCGCAGGGCAACCATGGGGATTACGGTTGCTCCGTTGCCAGAAGAGATCGCTGACCAGCTTGATCTTCCAATCCGCGGAGGAGTTATCGTCGTTCGGATGCGTTCCGGTCAGGCAGCCGAAAAGGCGGGGCTCCAGAAGGGCGATGTGATTGTAAAGCTCGGCGATCAGGTCGTACGCTCGCCTGCCGACCTTGCAAGCATCGTGGAACAGCTCCCGATCGATCAACCTCAACCAGTCGCTATCCTCCGTGAAACAAAAGAAATCGAGCTGACAATAAACTTACTTGAGAAAACGACTCAGTAAACCCAAGCATGAATCTCAACTGAGTGTCTGCGTTCCTTTTGTATTTGTAACTCCGTACATGTAATCCATGAGATGGTGCACTTACTTGAACCCGCCGGCAATGATTCGAGTGCCTGCAGCCTTTAGACTAATTGCAACTACGAAATTCTTCGTTTTCAGTAGCCTTTCAAGGTTGCACAAACGAAGCGCACGTCACAGGGCTTTAGCCGTGTTCAATCGGCATCATCCACGCGCTTGCGAATAACCGCCCATCGAAGTGATCAGCCAACAGCATTTGTGTCGCCACATTTCCTCCCGAAAGCGCCAGAGGATAACACTTGCGTTCAGAAATTCGTTCCTTCGATTGAACGGCATGCGTTTGCTTAACAACCAATTGTTAAAATCACGGGTAGCCGAAGCGGGATTTTGGAAAAATCTTAAAAAAATTTGCGAACTTGTCGATTACGGTGGTGACCTAGATAGCGGTTTAAACGTAGAATGAACAGATGGTCGACATGGTGCCGACCTTAAGGCGGAATTAAATCCATTAATGATCTCAGGGACTCGGATCGTGCAACCGGAAATCGACCCAATTCAATTCCCCCGACAAACTTGGCAACTTGTTTCTGATCAAGCGCGTCGATGCTTGGTAAAACGTGAATTCTGTGACCAGCAATCGCGGGTCGAGAATTTGCGATGTGTCCATTTTGAAGAAGAAACGGATTCGGCATTCGGAAGCCAGCTCTGGCACTTTGAAGCCCTCGGTATCGACCCGGTTGGTCGCCGCCATATGCTGTATGGCATCCTTGATTTCTCGGTCCAATATGGCTTGCTCGAAGCCAGCCAAACAGCACTCTTCGAAGATGCAGAGCTTCGCCAGAAATTCTTAGATCGCGACACACCGACCAACTCATCAACAAGTTGGAACAAAGCAACAACCCGATTCTGGGTTCAGACAGCTTGCTTAGGAGTTGTGGTTACCGCCCTGATGTGGACCACAATTTTGGTCCACTATCTCTACCGAAGCTAGTTGGAACTAGCTTTGGGCAATTGCACCCGCTACGGTCGACGTTGCCGCTAACGGCGAGTGCGTTAGCAAAACTTAAAGGTGCGGTTTTGAAACGGATGCCTTTACGTTTTCTCCTTCCTGTGGGTTAAGGTGTACTGAAGCGATGGTGGGATTGGGGGGACCACCATCTTGAATAATCGATTCGCAGTGCTGCCTACACAAACTGATCCGCAACAACTGCTTCTACCGTTTCGACTGCAGCGGTGACATGTCCCATGGGTAAGACGTCACGTCGGAGGTAAGTCAATATCTCATCACTTACTCCAACTGGGACGATTGTTTCGATACGCACTTGGTTCTCGAGTTGCGTGGCAACGGAACCTGGAGCCGACAAGGCAGCAGCTCGTCCTGCTCCATGGCATTTCATTACGGTGTATCCTGTCGCTCCCATAGCGACAAACTTCTGCGTTAGCAGGGCTTCCATCGACTCGCTCGCAATCACAGTTATTCGTCTAACACGGACCATCCCGCGCTTTCGTGCACTTTGTTCGTGAGAAGCTAACGGGATCTGATTTTCCAGTCCGACGATGTCCAGCTTCAAACCTTCAAGCTGAATCTCGTGCTGCATCTCATGCAGCTTCTCGAGGAATGTGTGGTCGATAAACTGGGTTTCCGAAACATCGACAATGACGTTTTGACGTTGGACTAAGGCGAGATCTTCTAATTGACGCTTGAATGGTATCCAATTGCTGAAAACGGCTGATTCTCGAGCTCGAATAAGGCAGGTCGTTTCATCGACTTGCTCCACGTCTAGGTACAATTTGAAAAGTGATTTGATTGGAACACCGTTGTAAATATGGATAGCAATCTTGACTCCAATTCCGATAGCGACACCGACTAGCAAGTCTGTCATTAAGGTCGCAATGAGCGTGATGACAAAGATCATGAATTGCTCGCGACCGATGCGATAAACGTTGACGAATTCTGACGGATGCGCCAATCGAAAACCCGTGTAGACTAACATCGCAGCTAGTGCTGCTTTAGGAATCAAGTGGAGCGTTGTCGGTAGCAATGCCACGCAACTCAGCAACCAAACACCGTGCCATAGATCCGCAAATCTTGTTCGAGCACCATTATCGATGTTGGCTTTGCTACGTACGATTTCGGAGATCATGGGTAGCCCGCCAATCATAGCGGCACAGCAGTTCGCGATACATACCGCGCGAATATCGCGGTCCATATTTGTCTTGCGTTTCCATGGATCGATTGTGTCGATCGCCTTTGCACTAATGATGGATTCTAGCGTTCCAATCACAAAGAACATAAAGACCCAGTACCAAGCCTTGACTTCTAGTAATGCATTGAAATTTGGAAACGTGATCTCCGACAGCATGCCAAACATTTGCCCAGGCATCTCAACAAGAAATTGCTCGCCTAGTTGGTATTGGTGTCCTTGTAATACATAGGAGTGTTTATGTAACAAATCGAAAAACCATCCAAGAATAACGGCGACAACCAGCACGATTAGTTGAGCAGGGAAAGACTTCATCGCACCGAGCCGATTTCGAACGCTCGGCCAACCAAACAGGATCAAGAGACTGGTCGCTCCGATCACAGCGATCGCCGGGTTAGCTTCCATGATAAAGTGCGGAATCTCAGCCAGCAGTTCCAGCGGTTCCCCTTTCGCGGTGACTCCTAATGCGACCGGGATTTGCTTGGCAATAATGATGATCCCAATTGCAGCTAGCATCCCGTGGATAGCAGAACGCGGGAAAAACTCGCCGAGTATCCCCGCTCGAAAAACACCGAAAACAATTTGGAGTATTGCTGCCGCAACACCAACCGCTAGCGCGGCTCGATAGGCCTCTAGATTTCCCGCAATATCACCAGCCTTCCCCCCTCCAAAATCTTCGACACATCCCAGAACAATCACGATCAATCCTGCCGCTGGGCCTTTGATTGTTAGCTCAGAGTTGCTGAGAAAGGTAGTCAAAATCGAACCGACGATTGCGGTAAACACTCCGGCCATCGGAGGAAAGCCACTGGCCATGGAAATGCCCAAACAAAGGGGCAGAGCAATGAGAAAAACGAAAAAGCCAGATGTGA
This sequence comes from Planctomycetaceae bacterium, assembly GCA_027487375.1. GTDB lineage: Bacteria > Planctomycetota > Planctomycetia > Pirellulales > Pirellulaceae > JAIYDQ01. Next base: position 27,940 of record JAIYDQ010000373.1, on the reverse strand, counting down.
AATCTTGCTTAAAATACTTGCGAAATCCCAATAAATTACCACGTGGAGGGAGTTCGGTCTCTGTTGTAGGAAGCGTAGTCATGTGGGGTATTTGAGACTTGGAAGTCTGAGAAAAAATTTCAATGAATGAATTGCGACGCGGAGCAAACGATTAGTGCGCTGCAGAGTTATCGAGAGAAGATACCCGGCAAAGTGTTCTGCCCAAAAAGCAGATTCATTGGCGACTCTAAAGAGTGAATCCAAAAGAGAGCGCGGTGTGATATGGCGTTCAGCTACTTACTTCCGGCGACTGTCTTGAGATAGTGAAAGAACTCGCGCTTGCGAGGCGAGCTTATGCCCCAATTCACTGGCGGCGACTGGAATCCGTCCTCCAGGGATTCTCCCTTTCGGCGATAGTCGAACCATCCCCACGATACGTGCTCCTCGATCGCGGCGGAGAAGTTATTCAATGGATCATCGAACCGCTCATGATCGTCTTCGTTGAAAAGAACAGGCATCGGCCGATACCCGGGGACCCTGCGCGTTTCTTGGATCATCTCCGTGATTCTTCGAGGGTCTGTGACTCCATTACCGTGAAGCAGCAAAAAATCCGAAGCGCGAACCACATTCTCCTTGGGAACAGATCCACCGCCGTAGCTGGTCCCAACAAGCAGCCTGCGACCATCGCGTTGAACCGAACGAACTCGCTCGATGAGCTCATGGACTCGCGCCGGTTTGAGGATCTCATGATCATAAGCTCGAACGTCGGTTTCGTTGTTCACCTCGACAAGCACGTTCTCCCAACCACCATCGAGCAACCATCGTGTGGCGACGTCGGTGGCGTTAATGACCGCAGCTTCGTCCTTGAGATTTTGATCTTGGCCAAAGTAGAAGTAGCCAAGGATAACTGCCATTCCAAGTTCGTCAGCAGCGTTAAGAACACGCTTCATCCGATCGGCAAACTCCGGACGCAAGGAGCCATCGCTCTCAAAAGCTCCCGAAATCCACTCCTGCTTCCTGGAATATCCTTCAGGGGACCCGCCTTGAAAATTCACCGTGATCGCTAGAAGTCCACGCTCTTTCCACTCGGGCATCGCAGCAATGAACTCGCGAACATTTCGCTCGGCGTCCCATTTTTGCGTATCCGGATAGGCCCATCGTTTGGCTGTCTCGGGGTTCAAATCATCGAAGGTGGCTTGCACCATCCTCGAATTCAACAACAAGCCTTCAACTCGATGACCGTTCCAATACCTGCCAGGATAAGTCGGTTTCCCATTGATATGAAAGTCCTCCCCGATGATCGTAAGCGAGGTCTTTGGCAAATCGCTTGATATGGCATGCGCGGTTGAAATCGCAAAAATCAAGGAGGCGAAAGCGATTTGTAGCAATGTATTCATAACCCAACGCAGACCAAAGCCGAGGCGGATTTCAGAGGGGGCAGTTACCCTTCCAAGCCACTATCGTATCAGATTTGCGGAGTCGGGGGCGGTTATTGTCGAGATTCCACTTCGGTTCCATACCTAGTTTCTCGGTTCCCCGACATGACCTGTTCGACTACAATATGTGGTGCTGCATGAGACGCCAACTCGCAGCAGAATCGCCCATGCGATTTTCCTCCCAACAGTTGTCCAGCCCGCCCAACTTCGGCCGAAAACCAAATTTTCGTTCGAAATCCTACCCGAAGATTTGATTTACCGTTCATGAGTTGCAAAAACTTGGAATACAAACCGACTTTCGCTAGTCCATTTCAGCGAGTGCCGCGGTTCTCTGGACTAGATTTGATTGCAGCATTTTCGAGTTCCATTGCAACATTCTGTTTGGTTTCGTTTGCGATTCCTGCTCTTGCGACTGATCTATCGACGACAGTCGAACGAAGATTCGGAAAGCATTGTTTTGATTGCCATGGAAATGGTTCCGAAGAGGGTGGCTTCAACTTCGAAACACTCGCTTCGGGTAAGTACGGCGACGACACTCAAGCAAAATGGGAAGCCGTTTGGCGGAACGTGCGAGCTCAAACAATGCCACCTGCCGAGGCAGAACCGCCTACTCCGGAAGTCCGTTCCGAATGGGTCCACTGGATTCAAGCAGATGTCTTCAAGCTTGATCCGACGCAAATCGACCCGGGACACGTCGTGTTGCGTAGGCTGAATCGCAGTGAATACAAAGAATCGGTTCGCGAGCTCACAGGCGTCGACTACGACGTGCGCGAGGAGTTCCCCGCAGACGACACAGGCTATGGTTTCGACACGATCGGCGAAGCACTTACTTTATCGCCAGTACTGCTCGAAAAGTACCTGGCTGCGGCATCGGACATCGTTGCAAAATTTACTCAGTTCGAAGGTCCAACACCTGTCGAAAAATATTACTGGGGTAACCAATGGAAAATGAATGCGTTCGATGGCCCCGAAGCAAAATCAATCGGGTTCGAGGAATCCATTAGTTTTTATCTGACTCGCGAAGTGAAGAAGGAAGCTCGGTATCGCGTCGAACTTGATTGGAAGATGGATAGCGCGTGGACATCGACTCCGCAGGAAGCCCAACTTGTCTTCTCGTTCATGGATCGCGATGGCAAACCGAAGATTCTCGGCCAGCAGAAGGTGGACTTCAGTACCGGAGGTAAAGGATTGATATCAGCGGAACTCGATCTCCCCAAAGGTGACATGAAGGTGATCGCGGATTTCAAGTCGATCAACTCCGATAGCAAAACAAATGTCGAGAGTGTTAAAGAACTAAAGTACAAATTTTCGATTCGAAAGCTAAACCTGATCGGCCCTCTTGATGGAAGCGAAGTGGAGTATCGCGAGCAATCTCGCAAAATGTTCTTTAATGGTCCACCACCTACGCCCAAGGACCGCGAAGAAGCGAAATCTGCAGAATATCAAGCGAAAGTTCGCGAACATATGAAGGTAATTGTTCGCAGTTTAGCGGACAAAGCATTTCGTCGTCCGATCGATGAGCCGACCCTAAATCGCATTTGTGATATCGGTATGCGAGTCGCAAACGAGCCCGGAAAGCGATACGAGCATGGTGCCGCCACAGCGATGCAGCTAGTCTTTGCGTCCCCTCGATTTCTTTATCGTATTGAAGAACCCAAGATCGCACAAAAGGCACTCGCACCCAATGCATCATCGTCCGCAGTTCCGATCGATGATTACTCGCTCGCAACTCGATTGAGTTTCTTTCTATGGGGAGGACCTCCGGATGATAAGCTTCTTCAGGTTGCCGCTGCAGGTGAGATGCACAGTAAATTGCTCGAACAATTTGATCGAATGATCGCGGTTGATTGGAGGCTCGAACGAGGTATTGAAAACTTCGTTGGGCAGTGGCTCCAAACACGTGATGTTCAGGAATCGCAAATCGATGCCAAGGTGATTCTGCAAATCCGTAGTGACGAGGAAGCGAACGATATCTTCAACTGGAAGGTGCGCCAGGCAATGCCCAAGGAGACGCTGGCCATGTATCAGCACTTGCTTGTTGAAAATCGTCCGGCGGAAGAATTGCTCAATGCCCGATACACATTTTTGAACGAACCACTTGCCAAGTTTTATGGCATCGAAGGAGTTCGCGGCGAGAAGATGCAGAAGGTCGACTTGCCACCCGAGAGCCGTCGTCGAGGTGTCCTTAGCCACGGTTCGCTGCTTGTCGTTACAAGCAACCCAACACGAACGAGCCCAGTGAAGCGAGGTTTGTTTTTGTTGGATAATTTGCTCGGTACGCCCGCGCCACCTGCACCGCCAAACGTTCCTGCTCTCGAAGAATCAAAAACAGGCGCGCTCAAGAATGCGTCGCTTCGTGAAATATTAGAATTCCATCGACGTGATCCGGGTTGTGCGGGCTGCCACGATCGAATGGATCCACTGGGATTAGCGATGGAAAACTTCAACGCGATCGGCCAGTGGCGAGACGTTGAAAAAGGACGTCCTGCATTCCGCGGTCGCCCTGCAGAACCCGATCACCCGATTGATCCGTCAGGAAAGCTACTAAGTGGCGAAACCTTTGCAAGCGTCGCCGAGTTAGCAGAACTGCTCGCCGATAAACGGAAGGAAGATTACTATCGCTGCCTAACCGAAAAGTTGATGACTTTCGCACTTGGCCGAGGATTAACCTATCGCGACACAACAGCGGTAGACAACATTGTTGAAGAGATGAAAAAAGATAACGGTAGCATGAAAACGCTCTACCGCGCAATCCTCACCAGCGTCCCCTTCACGCATTGTCGCACGACCGACAGCGAAGCCGTAGCAGCCGCAAAGTAATCCAATCGTTACGAAGTCCAGCCGACAGTTGCACACACAACGACACACTTCAATTTTTAACTCCACGGACACCGTCCCAATGACCAGCACAAACAACCGACTATCTGCGACACGTCGAAGCTTTCTCAAGGCGTCCGGCCTCGCGCTCGCGTTACCCGCGATGCCAAGCTTGATGCCTTCTGCAGTCGTTGCGGCTGAAACATCGTCACAGTTGCGTTTGTGCTATCTGTACGTCCCGAACGGAGTAAACATGGAGCACTGGCGTCCAGGTGGCGAAAATGAATCGCTCACGTTCAACCGCTCAACAGCAGCACTCGAGCCATTCCGAGACGACCTCCGATTCATAAGCGGGCTCTCTCACAAGCATGCTATCGGTGGAAAAGATGGTGGCGGCGATCACGCGCGAGCCAACGCGACCTACTTGACTGGTTCGCGTCCGCTCAAGACAGCGGGAACGGATATCCATCTTGGCGTTTCCGCAGATCAAATCGTTGCACAGAAGTTCGCAGATCAGACTCGACTCCGATCGCTCGAGTTGTCTTGCGACGGTGTACGCCGGTCCGGCGGTTGCGACTCGGGTTACGCATGTGCTTATCAATTCAATCTCGCATGGGCCGACGAACGTACTCCAGTTGCTCCGGAATCGAATCCGCGATTGGTTTTCGAAAGACTTTTCGGAAACGGCACTCATGGGCAACGTCAAGCCAACTATGAACTTCGCCAAGCCAGCCAACTCTCGATGCTTGACTTCTTGAAAGAAGAAACCAACCAAGTCCATCGACGACTCGGACGCGAAGATCGTTATAAGCTCGACGAGTATCTCGCAGGAATTCGTGACATCGAGCAACGCATTCAAAAGTCGGAGCAGTTTGGACTGCCGCACGATCCCGATCACCCAACTCCTTCAGGAATCCCCGATAGCTACGGAGCGCATATTCGATTGATGGGAGACGTTCTCGCGCTGGCATTTGAAACCGATTCGACTCGCGTTGCAACGTTTATGTTTGCCCACGACGGAAGCAATCGATCATTCCGCGACATCAACATCGCAGACGGTCACCACGATTTGTCACACCACAAGAAAGATCCAGATCGACTTGAGAAAATTGCTCAAATTGACCAGTTCTACTGCGAGCAGTTCGCATACTTCTTAAAGATCATGAAGGACCGCAAAGACGCATCCGGACAATCGCTTTTGGACAACACGATGATCGTCTACGGAAGCGGAATCTGCGACGGAGATCGTCATAACCACGACGACCTCCCAGTCATCTTAGCCGGTGGAAAGACAGCCGGCCTGAAGGGCGGCCGCCATCAAAAAGTAGCCGAATGGACACCGATGGCAAATCTACACTTAGACCTAATCAATCGCATGGGTGTAACTCTAGACCACTTCGGAGACTCAACCGAACGCCTCTCAATCACCTAAATGGGGCAAGGGCACTTTAGTAATACGCTTCCTTGCCGATTCCCCGTACTAAAGGTGTCTCTCCATAGGCAACTGTAGATTCGGGCATGCAGCATATGCTGAATCGATTTGCTGTGTGTGCCGCGACGATTGGATAATAGTCCTTCTAAGCTGCTTCCGAAATCGAAGCCATATAAGAATTCATCGCTAGTCTGTCTCATTCTTGAAACAATGATTGCCCCTAGAAGATACTCTGCAAAATCAGGGACTGATCCAAGAGGAAGTTCACAGAGACGAGACTTACCTCCGATTATGCGGCGAAATGTTTACCGAAAGTCACCGCCTTCTTACGTAAATCATTTCGTAAATGAAACACGGCCCCTTGCTTCACCACGGAGGAAATCCCACTCGAATTGCTCATCATCATTGATCGCTTGATATAGATCCGTGCACACTGTTCGGTTGTCGTCGCGAGCCAGTGTTTCTGCGGTGGTGGCCGCAGCGAGCGCCTGATCCTTTTCGTTTGCGATTTTGTGTGCCCAAGCCGTAAGCAACTCAGACTGCCAATCATTTGTACCGACCAAAGCGTGAAGCAGTTTGATTTTCTCTGTAATCTTAGGTACAAGCTTGTCGTTCTTTTCAGCCTTCATCGCTTGGATAAATGCCAAATTACGTGTTACATCGATCGAAAGGTTAGGGACTTTCTGTACCGCTTTAAAATCTTGTTCTGCTTTCGGCCAGTCTCGCTCACTCGCCGCGATACGAGCCCGCATAAATCGAACATAAGCATTGCTCGGATCGATTTTTAATGACGAAGCGATCTCTGCTTTTGCTTTTTTCATATCGCCTTCATATGCAAATACAATCGCACGCCCGGCCAACGCCACGTTGTGCAAAGGAGTTCTCATTTCAACGATTTCGTTTAGCGTTTGGTTAGCTGAATTCGTTTGACCTAGCCTCAATTCAAGGATCGCTACGGCAAGCGACGCAGGCCAATTCTCATTCGATTTTAATTTCAGAGTTTCCAAGAGCCTTTCGCATTCAGGCTGCGAGTAAACGAGACTCGGATCGGTAAATCGCCAGTATTGGTAGAAGTAACCCGGACGCTCGCCAGTCCATTTCGAATAGTCTTCTCTCCATTTCGCACCATCTTGAAATGTCTTTAGCCGACGCTCGACAACAACACGGCCTGCGCCTTCTATCTGCTGTAAATCGATAGCAACTGTCGATTGTTCCCCTAGATTCAAAACAAGGTTGAGCTCTGAGGTGAGAACGTGAGGACGCAAGTTGGGCCCGGTGGTTCGAATATCAAATGATCTCGATTCTTCGATAATCGAACTTTCAAGCATTGCCTGGTTCCACTCAAGCATGAGCTTTGCCATTTGCTTTTGCACGTTATCGTTTGCCAGCTTTTGAAATTCGGTTTCCGTTGACTTCAAGGTCTGCGTGATCCTCTCGTATTCCTGCAACAGCGTCTTCTTTCGAGACATATGCAAATCGAACTCGCGATGGATATTCTTGATTGCTTCGATATCACTCGAAACGGGCGTTGAAGCTTCTTGTCCGAAAACAGTAGTCGCAACGTTCGCAAATAGCAAAAAGCTAAGTATTGCTCTGTAAGTCATACACACGCTCCGATTTAGAAAGTTGATTGATGAGAGTAGAAACGAGTTCCGGAACGTTAAAGATCTTAATGCTCTTATATGAAGAATCGTCGTTGTTTTTTGCTTAGCGATAAGCGAAAGCAAACAGTCTGAATCGGATTGCGATCTGAGTCATGTGTTCGAAAAATGAAGAAACAGATTACTTGCTTAAAAGTTATATTCTCAAAGAGTTAAAGTTGCTACAGTGAGCAGAGAGTCGATCTGGATGTTCTTAACACATCCCCTTTTCTTGATACGGTTCACTGGGAGTAACGATGATGATTCGCTTGCTTGCAAACTCTTACCTTTGGTACTTTCGAACGGCGACATTTCTAGTTGCCGGAATAGGCGGAAGTTCTTTTACCGCCGCCGAAGTCAAATCCGAGCCGGATGCATTGAATGGTCCCATCGAAAAAGTGCTACGTGCTGAAGACGCTGGAGTGATCGTCGATCGAAGAGAGCTTTTGGTTGACGAGAAAGCCGAAGGTTCTGACGAAGCGCGGTGGCATAGCGGTGAAGTTTGGATCGATAAGAAATGGATGCCGTTTAATGAAATCGATGACTCAACGCAGTCAGCGCTCATGAAACGATACTTGAAAGAACGTGGCGATAACGATCTAGATGTGGGCGGCCACCGACGCATGGCAGGTTGGTGTGAAGAACGCGATCTCAAAATGCAGGCTGATGCTCACTGGTTTGGTGTCCTCGATTTATCTTCAAACGACCTAGCGGCTCGCAAGAAACTAAAATTTCAACTTGTCGACGGTGAATGGATGACTGATGACGACATCCGCGATGCGTCGATTGCGGCCAAAGAAAAGATGCGTAGTTTGAGCAAATGGATGCCTTCGATGAAACGCATTGCGGCATCTATCGTGGGGATGGACACAAAATTAAAGCTGAAAGCCATCGATGAGCTAAAAGCAATAAAAGATATCGAATCGGTTTTTGCGATGGGGGTCACCGCCGCACAATTGGCTGACGATAACGCCATTCCGTTTATTCAAACGATTCGTAAGTTTCGAAGTCAAGAGGCTTGTGAAACTCTAGCTCGAATTGCACTTGTCGATCCATCTTCGAAGTTCGGGCAAGTCGCGATCGAGGGCGTGAAAGAGTATCCGATGGAGTTTTATGTTCCGAACCTAATATCACAACTTGCAGGCGGTTCAAACGTTGAATTCCTAATATTTAAGCGGGCAAACGGCGAACGAGTTTTACGTCAAATCCATCGAGAACATCTTCGAAGCTTTGAGAAAGTTGCAGTAATTGATTCTGTCTTAGACCGCCGAATCGGAAAAGCGACAGTTAGTCAAAGTTTACTCCATGAAAATACAGATACTGAAACGATTCATTCGCGACGGAGGGGAACAACGTCCGTAGTCCAGGTAAGAGCCGTGGCAGGTTTTTCAAAAAGTTGGCTTGGAGCTGCGGTGCTCTATGATGAAAACAAAGTGGTAGACGAAAGCCTTCATGAGGACGCGAAGAGGGAATCCGAGCGTATTTCAGCAGCCCACCTTAAAGCGAAGGACGAAGCAAAATTTCGACAGGACAGGATTATTTGGTTCTTAAACATTTGCGCTGGAACCGACAAGATAAGTGATTCACCTTCGTGGTGGCGATGGTGGGATGAATATAATGAGCGAATTCGAATCACATCGTCTCAAAGCAAAACATACTACTTAGAGGACCGCAGTAAAGCGTACACGATCAGTTCCGATGTGATTGTCGAATCTCACAACGAACTGAGAACGGAATCAGCATCGGAGAGATATGTTTCGTGCCTTGTGGCCGGAACTCTAATTCAAACCGATCGGGGTTTGCAAGATATCAAAGCAATCCGACAAGGTGATTTGGTCCTTTCGCAAAATATCACTACCGGTGAATTGGCGATGAGGCCAGTCATAAGGACTACCGTTCGCCCCCCAGCAAAGACGCTAGTCTTCGAAACGGAAACGGGAAAAGTTCAGGCAACTTTGGGGCACTTTTGGTGGATTGCTGGTCGAGGATGGACCCGGACCAAGGAACTCGAAGTTGGGATGAGAATTCATAATGCGTCGGGCACTTCAACGATTAGATCGATTGAGGAAGGTTTAGACGTGGAAACTTACAATCTAGTAGTCGCCGACAATCACAACTACTTCGTTGGCGAAGAGAGACTTCTTAGTTACGATGCGACCGAGCTAACCCCAACACTCCAAACCGTCCCCGGTTTGCCGGCGTCATTCCTGGTGGTCAACATCACAACCTCGCCATAGTCACGATTGGGTAACCGGCAAAAGACAGAACCAAGCTGTGGTACGCAAAGCGGTAGATGACCGCGAATTTACTTCCGAGAACTATAGCATGCGTTGCTTGACGTATGACGCCTGCTTCTGTTGTTGTAAAATGCCTTAACATTGATGCGAGTTTCATAGCGCGCTGATCAATTGGGCAACCGATTTACTCAGTGCTACTACGACGCACACGGAGCGATTTTTATGAAGAGTGGGGCTCTGGGACACCCACTAAACCTTATGGCGGAAGAATTGCTGGCTATTGATTTGGAATCGTCGCAACATGCTTTCTTTACCCGCGAATAACGCGGATTTACGCGAATAGTTTGAACGCCTTAGGGAATACTACAACAACTTGTGGTCCGCATTAATCCGAGTTTATTAGCGTAATTTGCGGGCATAATGTTCACGTCAAATTTGCTGTTCATTAGCGTTCTCGGATTGATTCCAACTTCAATTGCTTGAGGAACTAACGGCAGGCAATTGGGGGTCAAATTCGATCGGGCCGATTTGTTTTTGCCACTGTTTGTAAGTTTCTCCTTCGCGTGATTGGTATTGGACGCGGACGACACGGAGAAGACAAGAGCATTGGGGCGTTGATCCGATGGTGTTTCTCAAGGATTGCAAAACAACCAAATCAAATCCGTGCCTTCCGTGTCCCATCAAAAACGTATTAGTGCAAGTGATGTGAATCCGCGGCTATTTCAGCGTCAACGGGGATTTTCACAACACACTGATCAGCTGGGGACAGCGGATCTACATTGTAGAACAGCTGTTTCAGCTGTTTCTCGCGGCGTTTACGCCGAGCCCGCAGAACCTGTAGCAACTTAGGCTAGGTTTGGTAAAAGGGTGTATTGAGACTCTAGTGGGCCATTTCATCAACTTTGGTGGAATGTCACTGAGAGCACTGATCAGCTGGGGACAGCTGATCCACATTGGTTTACTAAATGTTTGTTGTGACCTCGAATATGAAACCGCCGTCTGCGTAGTCGACGGTGATCTTTCCGCCTTCGGAGACGTCGCGTTTGAGTAGCTCGCTGGCGAGTGCGTTTTGCAATCGTCTTTGAATGACTCGTTTGAGCGGTCTTGCTCCGTAAACGGGATCGTAGCCTTCATCCGCGATTGCTCGCGAAGCAGCGTCGGTTACTTCGAGTACGAGATCGCTCTTGGCAAGCTGTTTTGTCAGGCTATCCAGCTGAAGCGTAACGATACGTTTGATCTGATCACGACCGAGTGGTTCGAAGACAATTGTCTCGTCGATACGATTCAAGAATTCAGGAAGGAACTTTGCCTTCAATGATTCTTGTACCGCTTCGACCATTTCTTCTTCTGACCCACCTTCCTCAGCGACCTTCTGAATCATTTGGCTTCCGATGTTGCTTGTCATGACAATCATGGTGTTCGTAAAGTCCACAGTGCGACCGTGACCGTCGGTGAGTCGTCCATCATCGAGCACTTGTAACAAAACGTTGAACACATCCGGGTGAGCCTTCTCGATTTCATCCAGCAGTAGAACGCTGTATGGTCTGCGCCGAATCGCTTCGGTTAGCTTGCCTCCTTCTTCGTAGCCAACATAACCTGGAGGTGCACCGATGAGCCGCGAGACCGTGTGTCGCTCCATGAATTCGCTCATGTCGAGCCTCACCATGGCTTGTTCGTCATCGAAAAGTACTTCAGCGAGCGCCTTGCAAAGTTCCGTTTTCCCAACACCGGTGGGTCCAAGGAACAAGAACGAACCAATTGGACGATGAACGTCTTGCAAGCCACTGCGACTACGTCGCACCGCGTTACTAACAGCTTCGACCGCTTTGTCTTGGCCGATAACACGTTGATGAAGTCGCTCTTCCATGACTAACAGCTTTGCTCGTTCGGTCTCCAGCATACGGCTAACAGGTACGCCGGTCCAAGAAGAGACCACGGTCGCGATTTCATCGGCGGTGACTTCGGTGCGCAGGAGTCGCTGTGCGGGCTTGGGTTTGTCTTTTTCTGGTTGAGCATCTCCTGACGAAGCCTCTTCATCGTGTTCCATTTGAGTGCGGAGTTTGCGACGCTTTTGGTCGAGTTCGAAAAGCTTTTGATAGTCACCTTCTGGAACGCCGCGACCGAGCGATTGATTCTCTTTGATGGATACTTCCAACGACTTGAATTGAGCTTCGGTCTGCTCAAGTTCCAGCCGAATCGATTGCACACCAGAGACCCCGAGCTTTTCCGCTTCCCATTGTTCACGAAGCGACGCGAGGGCCTTCTGTTGCTTGGCGATTTCTTCTTCGATGTCTTCCAGCGAACCGGCAGTCGCGTCATCCCCTTCTTCATTTAATTGTCGCTGCGCAAGTTCTAACTGTCGCAATCGACGTTGAATCTGGTCGATCTCGGCAGGAACACTTTCGCGTTCCATTGCGAGTCGCGAAGCAGCTTCGTCCATGAGGTCGATCGCCTTGTCGGGCAAAAAACGGTCAGCGATATAGCGTGCAGAAAGATTGGCAGCAGCAACCAATGCCGAGTCACGAATCTTCACTCCGTGGTGTGACTCATAACGACTCTTGAGTCCACGAAGAATCGTGATCGTGTCTTCGACCGAAGGCTCTCCAACGTAGACCGGTTGGAATCGTCGCTCGAGTGCGGCGTCCTTTTCGATGTGTTTACGATACTCGTCGAGCGTTGTCGCGCCGATGCAACGCAACTGACCGCGAGCAAGTTCGGGTTTTAGTAGATTCGCGGCGTCGCTGCTTCCTTCGGCAGCTCCGGCACCGATGACCGTATGTAGTTCATCGATGAACAAAATCACATCGCCATCGGCTTCTTTGACTTCGCGAAGAACGGCTTTGAGTCGCTCTTCGAATTCACCTCGGAATTTGGCACCTGCGATTAACGCGCCCATGTCGAGCGCGACAAGTCGCCGATTCTTGAGACTCTGTGGCACATCGCCTTGCACAATGCGTGCGGCAAGCCCTTCGGCAATGGCTGTTTTACCAACGCCTGGCTCCCCGATGAGAACTGGATTGTTTTTGGTTCGGCGTGAAAGGACCTGTATCACTCGACGAATTTCGTTGTCACGTCCGATGACTGGGTCGAGCTTGCTTTTGGCCGCTTGGGCAACGAGATCGATACCGTACTTTTCGAGTGCTTGGAATTTACCTTCTGGGTTTTGATCCGTAACGCGTGCACTTCCACGGACAGATTGAAGGCCTTGGAGGAGGTCTTTCTCGTTGATTCCAAGGAGCTTTAGCAGCGCCCCGGCCTTGTTGTCTGTTTTGCAGATTGCAAGGAGTAAGTGTTCTGTGCTGCAATACTCGTCCTTCATTCCTTCTGCGAGGGAAGCAGCCGCTTCGAATGCCGTTTGTAGCGATGGCCCAACACCAGGAGCACGACCGCCGGATGTTTTCGGCAGTCGATTCATCTCGCTTTCAACAAGGCTTTGTATTTGGCCAACATTCGCACCGATCTTCTTGAGCAGCGCCAACGGAACTCCGTCGCGATCTTGCAACAATCCCCACAGCACGTGCAAACTGTCTAACTCGGGGTTGCCGAACGAAGTCGCCTTGCTCTGCGCCTCGGCAATCGCTTCTTGCGCTTTGACGGTCAGTTTGTCGAATCGAAATGCCATTGTTTACGGTCTCCACCTGGACGTTGATACAAGATCGGCAGGCTAAAAAGCCTGTCGCAGCATCACTTTGCAAAAGCCGGGCCACGTTTTAAGCCAACTACCATCTTTATATTCTAGAGCCGCGAATGGCCCTCGTTTTTCTCTGTGCACTCTGTGCCTCTGTGTTTCCAGAATCCGTGCTTGCGCAAATCTAGCGAAGCAAAGGGCAATCGTATGAAATTGAAACAAACGAGCACGGAGGACACAGAGCTGTTGGTGGCGTTTAGCGAGATTTCGCGAAACAATTGATTTTTGAGTAGGGCGATCTACCCTTGGGCTCGATTACACCGCAGACACCGATTGTGACGGTTCTAAGGCTCGAAGGCGACTTACAAAGTGAATTTTCGCAATCTGATTTTTGTTTTTCCTCAAGAAAACGTCTGGCCAGAGGGGCCGAGCGTGACATACATTGATATGCGACCGGATTGTTGCTTCGTTTGGAAGCGGTTCCCAAGTGGTCGCATTGGTCGTAGAGACTCCAAGGTACTGTTGGATGACAAAAATTTTTTTAATGGCGTTGGTTGCTGTTCTCGGTATCTCCGAGCTGGCGACTGCATGCCCGTTTTGCTCGGCAACCGCTCAAACATTGCGTCAAGACATGGCTGCAATGGACGTGGTTGCGTTTGGCGAGCTGATTCCGACTGGAAAAAGCAAACCGCAATCGATAGTAGGTACTCCGACTGAGTCAGAAGAAAATCTAGCTGGTGTTGCCGAGTTCAAGATTGTGGAATCGCTTCGAGGCGACAGCATTGTCCCTGTCGGAACGATTATCTCCGCCCCTTATTATGGCCCCGCGAAAAGCACTGGCCGCTTCCTATTGATGGGAGTGCACCAGACGGAAGTTCTTTGGTCTTCGCCTCTGTCTGTGACGACTGAGGCCGAGAAGTATCTTCGTCAAACAAGCCACCTTCCAGAAGACCGAGCTGAACGTTTGAAGTTTTATTTGAACTTCCTGGAGAATCCTGAAGCGTTGCTTGCTCGCGATTCCTACGACGAGTTTGCTCAAACGCCTTACGAAGACGTCAAGAAGATTCGCGACTCGTTGGATCATGCAAAACTGATTGAGTGGATTAAGAGCAAAGATGTAGCACCAGATCGAAAGCGATTGTATTACACGTTGCTCGGAGTCATCTCGGATAAAAAAGATGCACCGCTTCTTGAATCACTTTTAAAGTCAGAAGATGAAACCACGCGCTCGGGGCTGGATGCATTGATTGCTTGTTATCTGACGATTGTTGGCGAAGCTGGGCTGCCGACGGTTGACGAACTCTTTTTAAAGAACACTCGAGCGTCGTATCCAGATACATTCGCAGCCGTTATGGCTTTGCGATTTCACGGAACCGAAGGTGGTGTGATCGATCGCAATAAGGTAGTCGCCTCGATGCGATGGATGCTGGACCGTCCTGACTTTGCGGACTTAGTGATTCCCGATCTAGCACGATGGGAAGATTGGTCTCAGATTGAACGGATGGCCAAGCTCTTCCGAGATGCCGATGACAACTCGAGCTGGGTTCGAGTCCCGGTTGTCAACTATTTGCGAGCCTGCCCATTACCCGAAGCCAAAGCAACTTTGATTGAGCTAGAAAAGATCGACCCCAAAGCCGTCAAGCGAGCGGCGACGTTCTTTCCAATACCGCAACCAGTTGCACCTGAGCCCGCTGCAACTCCTTCAGCCACAACGGAACCTTCGAAAACGGAAACTGATTCATCGAAAGCCACTCCGCCTGTGACGGACGCTCCAGGAGCTGTCGCCCCTGCCAATAAAAACGAGACAAGCTTCTTCACTGCTCCCCCGGCAGACGTACAAGCGTCCATCATGCGGATGCCTCTAGGAGCACGTAGCCCGGTCGCATTCCGCACCCAGATGAACCGTACTGGCGATAGCGTTGCGTCACGAAGTCAAGTTGGAAATCAAGCCGTTAGTCCTGCTGCAGCCCCATTCCAAAGCGAGATTTTCAACGTAGCAACGCAGCCGGTTTCTCCTGACTTGATCATGGGAGTTACGCCCGGGGCGACGATTGCTCGGCCTATCGAACTGTGTGCGGCGGCGCTTTTGTCGTCGACGACGCTCTTGCTGTTTATGTGGATGATCCTTTCTGGACGGCCCGATCGAATTTCGACGAGGCTTCACAAGAGTTGGGCCTGGGCCCACCGCTGGACTCACGGAAACCCTAGAAATAGAGTGAACGACAACAGCCGAAACAGCGTACAATAGGCGTTTTGTTGAGGCCTCTAGTTCATCCGGACCGGTAATTCAGGGTGTTTTCCGGCCTCGTCCGCTAGCTCGTTTTTTCAAATTGAAGGTTTCACGGTGGATCAAGCCCTTTCATCGCGTCCCGAGTCGTCGATTGAGTCATCAATTGAGGTGGATGAACTCGGTAAAGCAGCATTGACTAGTAAGTCCGTATCGTTCGGAGGCGGTGCTGACGACTTCGAGTCAGATGATTCGATTTACAAAGCGGTGAGCCGTGCGGCGATCGCTTCACTAGTGATTGGCGTACTGGCGACATTGAGTCTTTTGTTTGTTCCTCTGATCTTGTTGCCGTTAGTTGGATTGGTCCTCGGGATCGTGGGGATCAAAAACATTCGTGCGTTCCCAGGTGAATTGACAGGCACGACGATTGCCTATCTGGCAATCGCGGTGAATGCTCTTTTCCTGATCGGCTCACCGGCGCTTCACACGTACACTTACTTGACAGAAGTTCCCGAGGGCTACATCCGATCTTCTTTTGGAGAGCTCAAGAGTGACGCGTATGGATACGATTATCCTCCGCCTTCGGCACTGGAACTGAACGGAAAAGATGTGTTTCTGAAAGGTTATATCCACCCAACGTCGATCGTCAGCGGGGCGGCTCAGAAGTTCATTCTCGTTCCCGACCTAGGGACTTGTTGTTTTGGTGGTCAGCCAAAATTGACACACATGGTCGAAGTAACCTTATCGGGTGACAATTTCGCTCGGTACGCCCAGCGTCAAGTCAAAGTGGCGGGCACATTGCACGTCGATACGCAATTGAAGCCGATCGCTGATCTTCAAGGCGTTTACTATCAAATGGACGCGGATATTTATCGCGGTTACTAAGAGACTTGAAGGCTACCTAAACGCAACTTAAGAGGGGCGAACTGTTGTGATCGAAGTCTTGTTTTGGAGTGCGATAGTTCGCGTCGTTCAGGCGGCGGTCGAGGCTGCTCCGACGGTCATCGTTGGAATCCTTGTCGCAGCAATCTTTCAACGGGTCTTGGGCCGTGAGAATACGCTCGCGGTCTTTGGTGGTCGAACTTGGCGACAGATCCCTCAGGCTTGGGCGATGGGTATGCTTCTTCCGGTTTGTTCACTGGGGGCAATTCCAGTGATGACTGAGTTGCGAAAGGCGGGACTCATTGGCGGAACAATTCTCGCGTTCGGACTGACGGCACCTATATTCAACCCGCTTTCGGTTTTGTACGGTCTAACGCTCAGTCATCCTGTGGTGATCTTTACGATCTGCATGGCATCACTGGCTCTGGTAACTGTCATGGGATTGTTTTGGGATCGCATGTTCAAGGGGGAGTTTATCGAACCCGCACCGATGGCAGCAACACCCTACGGAATTCGACGCGTAGCAAGTGTGTTTTTGGCGATGCTTCGAATCGCTTTCAGTCGTGACTCGCTGTACATGCTGATCGGTATCAGTGGCGTGGCGATGTTGACTTTTCTTCTTCCCGCTAATTCGCTTCAACAATCGGCCGAGTCGGATGATTGGACTGCGCCGCTCAAGATGGCCTTGGTGGCCCTTCCCGCTTATGTCACACCCATGAATGCGATGGTGCAGCTAGCGACGATGTTTCAACACGGTAATTCGATCGCTGCTGCGTTTACTCTGCTGATTCTGGGGACCGGATTGAATTTGGGAATGATCTTCTGGATCGGAAAGACCTATCAGTGGAAGAAGGCATTCGTATGGATCGGCGTTGCAGTGCTTTTGGTGCTGTTGATTGCCTACGCGATCGAAAAACCGCTCTACCCTGAGGGAGTTCAATCCGAAGGGCATACTCATGCGTTTGACCAATTCTGCCGACCGATAAGTGACGATTCCAAATCGCCGATGGAAACAGCCAAGACGCTGATCTATGACAGCACGCCTGCGTTTGCGGGATACTCGCTCGCAATTTATGGCGTCCTCGTCTTGCTCGGAGGAATTGTCTACGCGATCGATCCCAAGCAATCTTGGGAGAAGCGACTGTCTGGCAATTCAAACACGTCAAACAGTTTGGATGCCCGTCACAGTAAAGACTCCAGCGGATCAACACCAAGTGTTCAACCAATTGGTCGGGACATCGTCATCCCTCCAAAGGTTACCGGATTGATTGCCATCGGCGGATTAGTTTGGGCAAGTATTTACGGTTGCTATTTGTACTACCCGCCACGACATGTCGTTTACGAGCAGTTGCAGGTTTCCAATGCGGAAGTTTCAACTCGAGTCATGTCAAAGGACTGGGCCGGCGCAATGTATTGGATTCCATCCGTGGAAGACTGGCTAAGAAAGCTTCAAGTCGGTATGTATCTTCGAGGTGAAACATTCACTCCCGAGCAATACCAACAACTGGATGAATTGATGCACAGTATCGAAGAACTGGAAGACCATATCTCCGATGAAAACTATGATGAAGCCATGGCGATTGGAAAAAAGTTTTCGTATGACTATTTCCTGTTCCGACAATCAACCGCAACAGGCATCGAGTAACCTTTAAGCTGCTGGCGCTGGTTTTGAAAGTGCGGTGTTTGAGACGTTTGTTCTCGGTTTTCCCTACTCGTACTCAGTCGAAGACGGTGCTCGTGCTTGAAACCGGTCGTGCGAGCACGAGTACGATTTCTTGATTCGCACTTCAAAATGATCAACTTCAAAAGGCGCAAGTCACTTTTGTTGGATTTGCCATCGAATGAGGATGGAATTCTCATAGCCGATCGTGGGCGAAAATCGATTAGACGAACCCCTGTTCACCCACAATTTCGTGGCAAAACCTCATTGAAACTTCTTGACAGAAATCAGCGATCGGTCGACTATTGGTGGTTTGATCCTTGATAAGAAGTTTTTCCGGACCGGCATGTAATCGATGTATCGTTTGTTTTCTCTCATAAGCATGCCGCTCGGTCGCTACTCAATGCGACCGTTTCTGTACTTCATGGGCAAGCTTGCCCCGGATGTTGCGCGGCGTCGCTCTGCAAATTGGGAAAGACGTTCAGGACTAACTGTTTCGATACGTAGGCTTCTATTCGAGGGATTGGAGAGCCGCGTTTTAATGGCGGTCGGGGATCTCCGAATTGTTACCTACAACATCGTTTCCGGCATGGGTGATGGCCAGCCTCAAGCAACCGTTGGTAGCGTCCTGAAAGCAATCGGCGACGAAGTCTATAATGGTCGGTCGCGTCGAGTTGATATTGTTGCGATGCAAGAAGTGTTGAGTCAGTCAGTAACGGCTCAAGCGGTAGTGAATCAGCTCAATACGGCTTACGGAACTCCTGGGCTTTACGCGCGTGGCACGCTCAATGGAAATCAGTTCGGATTTGGACAGGGAATCGTTTACAACACGCAGACAATTCAGCTTATTGCTCAAGCTGGTATAGGCACCGCAAGTGCAAGCGGACAAGCACGTCAAGTGATGCGATATCAGCTTCGTCCATTGGGTGTCGGGCTCGGTAACGATTTCTATCTTTACAACAGTCACTATAAAGCAGTTGATTCTCCGGAAGACGCCGCACGCCGTGCTGTAGAAGCTGAGACGATTCGCGCAGACGCCGATGCACTACCGGCAAACACTCACATTATCTACGCGGGTGACTTCAATATGTACACGAGCAGCGAGCTCGGATACACGCGATTGCTTGCTGCAGGCAATGCACAGGCAATAGATCCCATTAATCGACCAGGTAACTGGACACAATCTGGTGTCCCACTGAATATCTTTACGCAGGCTCCACTAGTTAATCCACCGGGCAGTTTTGTCGGAGGCGGCCTCGATGACCGTTTTGACTTTCAGTTGTTGACCGGTGAATGGTTCGATGGAGTAGGACTCGAATATGTGCCTGGCTCGTACAGAACGTTTGCAAACAACGGGACTGTCTCGCGGGGTGGAAGCATTACCGATTCCAGCAACACTGCTTTGCCAACAAGACCTGATCGATTGACTGTCCTTAATAACTTGGGGACGACGAGCGATCACTTGCCTGTGGTCGCAGACTATCGTTTCGTGACGACGACTTCTCAGCCCGCTGCGATACCATTTAGTGGTAGCACCTATACGCAAGACTTTAACACGCTTCCCTATTATTCCGTGGGTGATTTCACTACCGCGGGAAGTGGTCCTTTTCAAATGAACGGTCGCGAGATTGGAGCGACCGGCGTTGATGGATGGGCATTCGGAAAGCGCAGTGGCTCTTCGGCGAACTCTTTGTTCACGATTGGCGATGGTGGAGCAGCTACCGCGGGAGCTATTTACAGTCTCGGCCCTGCGGTTGGAACAACCGTAGTCGATCGTGCATTGGGGGCTTTAGCATCGGCTTCCTTTGTAGGAACCTTCGGAGCAACCTTCATCAATCAAACGGCCGCTGCGATTACGAATTTCACGTTGAGCTATGTCGGTGAGATGTGGCGGAATGAGTCGACAGCAGCGAATACTTTGACTTTTGAATATGGTGTTGGAGTCAACAATTTGCTCGACGCGGGGGCAAGCACTTTCACTGCCGTCACCGGTCTCAACTTTTCTTCACCGACCGGCACAGCAACGGTCACGAAACTAGATGGTAACGCAGCAGCCAACCGAACCGCGAGATCGGCAACGGTCACTGGAATCAATTGGCTTCCGGGACAGAATCTTGTGTTGCGTTGGAGAGACGCTGACGACACCGGAAACGATGATATTCTTGGAATCGATGATGTTGTTTTCTCTTCTGTTCTCAATACGAATAGCCCACCAACCGCGATAAACTTATCGAACGCAAGCATCGACGAAAATGGAGCCGTCAATGCAATAGTCGGTAATCTGAGCACAGTAGATCCGAATCTTGGAGATACCTTTTCGTACTCCTTGGTTACAGGAACAGGAGCCGTCGATAACGCAAGCTTCAACATTCTGAACAACCAGTTGCGAATCAATGGTCCATTCAACTTCGAGGTTAAATCTTCTTATTCGATTCGGATCGCAACCAGCGATCAGTCTGGGGCGACTTTCTCTCAGGCTTTTGTGATTACAGTCAACGACGTAAACGAGTTACCGACTGCACAAACAACGGGGCCCTACTCGGGAATCGTTGGGCAGCCGATAGATGTGCTCGGTGCAGGTTCCGATCCTGATGTCGGGCAAAGCTTAAGTTACGAATGGGATTTTAACTTTAATGGTACAACATTCGTTCCGACTGCGACCGGATTCGCGTCCTCGATCACTTACGCATCAGCTGGTAATCGAACGATTGCATTACGAGTTACAGACAATGGAACTCCTCGTTTGTCTTCTATCGCAACGACGACTATTCAAGTGTCCGCAGAAGTTGTCGGGCGTCATATTTTCTATCGAGGTTCGTCTTTTGATACGACGCCAGACTCGCAACAGGCTATTGACTCTAGCAAAGTTCCTCTCACCGATGGCAAAGCGACTCGTGCAAATGTAAGCAACTACGATCGTGGGCTAAACGGGGTGATTGTGGATATTGCGGGAGCGAATGCGAGCGCGATTGGATTGTTCGACTTTGAACTTTCTACTGGGAACACAAACACGACTACCACTTGGACACCGCTTCCAAGCTCAGCTTTCGTACCGGTGAATCCTGTAACGGTCCTTGCTAGCCCACGCGGCCCAGGCATCGTGCGAGTTAAGTTCAGCTTTATTGACAACGCAATCGCAAGAAGTTGGCTACAGATACGTGTCCTTGCAAATGCCAGAACGGGACTGACACGGCCTGATACATTCTTGTTCGGAAGCGCCCCAGGGGACGTCTATATCGATCCGGTTGCACAGCGAACCAATGCAATTGATTTGAATACGATTCGGACCGCAGTATCAAATCGTCCTGTTGGCGCTAGTCGAATCGAAGACATTAACAAAGATGGCATCGTATCGGCAGCCGACCTACGAAGCGCTCGGAATCTAGTCGCAGCAGCACCTGGTTTGCGATGGATCACGCTAGCGTCGCCGCTCAATCTTGCATCACTTACTAACCCGCGATCTTCTACCAAGTTAGTGCTCGGAGCGACGAGTCCCCTTGAAAGCGAGAATGTGATTGATGTGGCGTTGAGCCAACTTGATTTTTGAATCGACTAGGCTTCCGCGTTCAATTGTGAAAAGCCAAGCATCGCATGCAGATTGTCCGTGATGCTAATCAATCAAGCTCGCTTACCACCACGCTTCACGATCGTTTGAAACTCACCTTTCGAGACTGGCTGGACACTTAATCTCGATCCTTTTCGAAGCAGTTCCATCTTTTCCAAGCCTGCAACACTTCGGAGCATCTCAAGCGATAGGCTCACTTCGAAAATCCAATCGAGCTGAATGTCGACCATGAACCAAGTCGGAGATTCCAACTTGGACTTCGGGTCGTAATGGGGATCTTGAGGGTCGAATGCGGTGTGGTCTGGATAGGCTGCTGCGGACACATGAGCAACACCCACAACGCACGAGGGCTGGGCATTACTATGGTAAACTAGGATCGGATCGCCAACCCTCATTTGATCGCGCATGAAGTTCCGAGCCTGATAATTTCTAACACCATCCCAGCACGTAGAACGATTCGGCGCGGCTTCCAAATCAAAAATTGAAAACACATCTGGCTCGGTTTTCATCAACCAGTGGGTGATTGTGCGCTGGGATTGACGTGTAGATTTTGGCATGATCGAAAGGGAAAAATCGTTTAGTGCAGCCGGAAAATTTCGTTTCTAAGACTCGAAAACGGCAAATTTTAGGCTCAGCAATTGCTTTCGGAGAGTAGCGTGATCGATTTTTCCGACATTTATGGCGGTGAAACGGTTATCCCAGGAAAGTCGGGGATTGATTTCATTGAAATCGCGTCGTCGCTGCCTAGAATGCGTCGGTGAGGAAATGGAAATGTCGAAAGAAGCAAAAATGAGAACTCGATGGCTTGCTGCGCTCCCGGTCTATAACGAGGCCAGCTCCGTACATGCAATTTTGGACGAAGTTTCCAAATACGCGACAGACATTCTTGTTGTGAACGATGGTTCGTCAGACGGGACAGCAGAAAAGCTTGCTGAGCGCAATGATATTCACGTCATCAGCCACCCTGAAAATCGCGGATATGGTGCAGCACTCAAATCGGCGTTTCAGTATGCGATTGATGAAGAATACGAAATTGTTGTAACGCTTGATTGCGATGGGCAACACCAACCGGTCCGGATTCCGCGATTTGTTGCGGCTTGCAGAAACTGCGACATCGTCTCGGGTAGCCGATACTTGAAACAGTATGAGGGAGATAGCACTCCTCCTGCGCAGCGTATGTTTATTAACAAGCAGATCACTCGTCAGATCAACGATCGTTTCGGGCTTTGCCTAACGGATGCATTCTGTGGCTTCAAAGCGTATCGCACCTCGGCCCTGAAACTCTTGGACATTCAAGATGAAGGCTACGCGATGCCTTTAGAGCTATGGACTCAAGCGGCTATGCTTAACTTCCGAATTATCGAGATTCCAGTTCCGTTACTTTATTTAGATCTCAATCGTTCGTTCGGCGGATCATTGGACCAAGCCGAAGTGCGATTGGCTTACTACAACAAAGTGCTCGATGAAAGCATTGCCAAGATGACTCAGCGCGGGCATTCGATTCCTGTGCGTGCGGTGCCTCAAGGTAAAGCCTGTAACGGTGATTGCTCGTGATCGAGTTTGCCAAGTACAAGGCACCTCGTGCGAATGAAGCAGTTTTTTGTGAGCCTCCGGCTAGTGCGTGGGCTTCTGCTGCGTCCGCTAACATCCGATCAAATAACGCCAGCAACACGGACGCGGCTGATCCGTTTCTGGGGCGGCGCAGCGAATCAATTTCGACCAGCGATGTTCGTTGGAGCGGAATTCCTCTCCAAGACATTCGCATGTGGACGCGTCGAGATGCCATTCGGTTCTCGCATTGCAACACAAACTCGTGCTCGGACTTGACGTCAGAGTGCTCGCAAGATTCTAAGTTGTGGTATGTCAGCGGTCATCAACCGGAGTTCTTCCATCCCGGTGTTTGGTTCAAGAATTTTGTTCTTTATGAAGCCGCTCGGGAGCAGAACGCTGTTTCGCTGAACGTGGTGATCGATCATGATGCTGCTTCACCAATTTCAATCGCTGTTCCATTTGCAAACGATGACGGGACGATCGGGTCAAAAAGCGTGGCTCTCGAAGGTTGGGCGGAGTTGAGAACTGCGTCAGGTGAATCGCAGGCAAATGTGCCGTGGGAACTCATGACCGACGATGGTTGCCTCAATTGGCAAAAGTTCCAAGACGATGTTTCGGGACTGCTTGCATCACTGGACATAGGCAAACCGCTCATTCAAAAAATGGTCCCGATGATTCGACAGTCGATTTCCGCGGGCGCTCCGATCGGAAAAGCGATCGCGGCGGCTCGGCATCAAATTGAACGTGACTTCGGGATCAACAACTACGAAGTTCTGTTCAGCCAGTTAGCCCAAGGCCGTGGCTTTGCTGCGTTTGTATTTGAAATCATTTCATCGATTGAGTCATTCCGAGATATATACCATCGTTCGCGAAATGATTATCGAAGTCATCACCAAATCAAGAATGATTCGCAACCGATTCCCCGGCTAGCCGAACAATTCAAAGGCGGATTTGCTTGGGCTGAGGCCCCTTTTTGGGTATACAGTGCGAAATCACCGACACGGCGAGCGTTATGGATTCGATATGATGATCATAAGATTATCTTGAGCGATTTGGAGCAGTGGGAATCGCATATCGGGCGAGAAGCAGGCTTCGAAGCCGTCTTCGCATGGTGGCAGACCCTGATTCGATCTCAAGTAGCAATACGTCCGCGGGCGCTCACGTCGACTCTTTTCATGCGTCTTGCTATCGGAGACCTTTTTGTCCACGGTATCGGCGGGGGGAAATACGACCAAATCACGGACCTCATCATGAAAAGATGGTGCGGAATTACTCCACCGACTTTTGCGGTCGCCACGGCAACTCTCTTTCTTCCCATGAAACCATATGCGAATTGGTCGCGTAGCGCATTGGTGACATCGGATGCTCGCGATCGAGTGCGGGATTATAGATTCAACCCCGAGCGACTTCTGTCGGATGGCGCGAGCGAGGAAATCCGAAACATGCGTACCGAACTCATGAATCGACTTCAAAGCATACCAGCCGGTTTAGCAAAAATCGCTTGGCATGAATCATTGCAGGAGCTCAAGTCCTCGATTCGTTCTGCTCTTGCAAAAGAGTCAGGCATCGATCAAACGCTTCTCGGCAGCCAATTGCAGGAAGCGCTCTCTGAAGACCAACAGCAAAAGCTAAGATCATCACGAGAGTATTCCATCGCCGTCTTTCCGGATGGGTGGACTCAAGAAAGGCTACTTCATTTAGCGAAACTCAGCACGCGGCGAACTCACGACACAGTCGCAGCGTCGACATGAAGCCATCACCAATTAAGTCAACATAAGAGTGTTTGCGTTAAAATGATCTTAGAATGGTACTGGCTTGCGTTAATTGGCTTTATCACGTTGTTCCTGGGTGTGTTCGCAGTTTGGAAGACCGAGCTTCAAGGCCCCAAAGCAGGCATAAAGGCTCGCATGCAAGACTTTGCAAAGCAAGCAGTCGCGACGGCCGCAAAGGAATACAAGGTTACGTTGGACTATTCACCGCAATCGGTTGCTGAAATCGACACGATCTTGGAACCAATTCACCGACGTCATCGAAACGCGCCAATTCCCGAAAAAGAGCTAAGTCAAATCGTCCTTACTTGGGGAGCCTATGTCGGTACAACGCTGATCAAGCACCAAGGGGGTGACTGGCATGTCGACAGCGTTACCGCTGGGGTGAATACCTATCCCATCTTGTTCACGAAGACCAACGGCGCGAGCGAAAACGCAAAGGCCTCGACGCTTGCGGAAGCTATTCCGGTCATCTGGTGCCTCAAAAGAATCCGCCACGGAAAATCCGAATCCGTTGCCGCGAAATATGAAAAGGCGACCAGTAGAAACTAGAAACTAGAACGGCCAAGCGTCCCCGAGTGCCTTTTGTTGTTCGAGCCGGAGTTGTGCGATTCCTTTTCTTGCAAGCGCGATCATGCTCGTGAGTTGGTCATCGTCAAAGGTAGCCTCTTCGCCGGTCCCTTGAATTTCGATGAATCGCCCTTTTCCAGTCATCACCACGTTCATATCGACCTCGGCAGCCGAATCGCGTTGGTAGTCGAGATCGAGTGTAGTTGCGCCATCGACGATTCCCACGCTGATCGCGGCAACGCTGTCCGAGAGGGGGTAAAGCTCGCGAGGCACTGAATGGAACTCGGCATGGAGAGCGTCAATCAAGGCGATAAAGCCGCCAGTGATGCTGGCGGTTCGAGTTCCACCGTCGGCTTGCAAAACATCGCAATCGATCGAGATTGATCGTTCACCCAAAAGCTTTAGGTCGGCTGTTGCACGCATGGAGCGTCCGATAAGTCGCTGAATCTCCGTAGTGCGCCCATCGACCTTGCCTGCTCGCTCTCGGCTTTTGCGTGGCGAGGTGCTATGTGGAAGCATGTTGTATTCGGCGGTGATCCATCCGCGACCTTTACCGGCGAGCCAGTCTGGGACACGCGACTCAATGCTTGCTGTGCAGAGAACCACGGTGTCCCCGCACTGATAGAGAACGCTGCCTGCCGAGTGTTTGGTGAAGTGACGCTGGATTTTGATTGGTCTGAGAGTTTGCATGCAGGCAAACATAACTTGATCAAAAATATCAGCAAGAGTAAATGCGGGCGGAGGCACCGCATCGGTGTGATTGTGATTATCATATGCGGATCATGAATATGCTTTCCTCTCTATCGTTAGATTCTATGACTTCTGCTTGGTGGTGGCCCTTTGTGGTGCTGGCAGTGAGCGTTCTTTTCATTATCGCAGCCATTAGCTGGTTGCGTTTGCATGCGTTTGTCGCATTGCTGCTTGCATCGCTCGTCGCGGGAATGCTTGCGAGTCGTGATTCCTGGGCTGTCGTAGGGAAGGACGGGAAGGAGGTTGTCTATACGCATTGGGTGGGCGTAGTCGAGCTGATCGCAAAAGGTTTGGGTGATACGGCTCGTGATATAGCGATATCCATTGCACTGGCTTCCGTCATCGGAATGTGCCTGATGGAAAGCGGTGCCGCTGACAAAGTAGTACGACGCTTCCTGAAGGTTTTTGGAGAGAAGCGAGCCGGTTGGGCGCTGCTATGGTCGACTTACATCCTGAGCATTCCAATCTTCTTTGACACGATGTTTATGCTGATGGTGCCACTAGCGAAAGCGCTTCGCGTTCGAACAGGCAAAGACTACTTGCTGTATTTGATGTGCATTTGTTGCGGCGGGATGATCACGCATGCCCTCACGATCCCCCACCCCGGACCGATTGCGATGGTGGATACGCTGCAAATCGATATTGGTCTTTCGCTCATCGCGGGTTTACTCGGAGGCTTGTTGCCAGCGGCTATATGCTACGGTGTATGTGTGCTTCTGAACTCGAGGACAGTGATTCCGTTGCGAGATACTTCCTTTAATGATGAACGATCTCAGAAGCCTGAATCCGAGCTCCCTAGCTTTTTCTGGTCCATCCTTCCCGTTCTGCTACCGATTTTGCTGATTGGCTTTTCTTCGTTGTTTCGTGTGATTTCCGATGGTGCAACGGGACCTGAGGACCGTCGAGCGGATTGGTGTATCGCGTTGTATCAAGCATTCGGGGGCGAAGCAGGTTTCAATTCCGTTCGTGCCGTCGTTGATTTTATCGGACACAAAAACATGGCGTTGTTAATTGGGGCAGCCGTCGCGATCTGGGTGCTTGCTAAGGAACGCGCTTTTGGCAAGGAGAAACTAGAGTCGTTGATAGGTCCCCCTCTGGAGACAGCAGGGATGATTATTTTGATCACGAGTGCAGGGGGCGCTTTTGGTGGGATGCTTCGAGCGGCAAGAGTCGGCGACGCCGTGAAGGCTGCTGCGGAAGGGCAGTCGATCAACTTAATCGTGTTGTCGTTTGTTGTTGCCTTGGTAATTCGTATCGCACAAGGAAGCGCAACCGTGTCGATGCTGACCACGGCATCGATGATTGCGCCGATGCTCACGTCTGCGGAGTTGGGTTACAGCACTTTGTATATCTATCTCGCCATTGGTTTCGGAGCGTCCGCCTGTTCTTGGATGAACGACAGTGGCTTCTGGGTTGTGAGCCGATTGAGCGGGATGACCCAAAAAGAAACCCTTCAGTCGTGGACGATTCTTTCCACTGCGATTGCCTTCAGTGGATTGATCGTAACTTTGATCGCTTCAGTTCTTTTGCCGCTGGTCTAAATGGAAGGTCCAGTTAGCAAGCCCGTATTTCCGCTTTTCGTCCTCAAAGAAATAACACTCGTGCTCGTGCTCGTGCTCGATCGGTTTGAACTCGATTACGATTACGATTACGAGTAGGAGTACGAGTAGGAGTACGAGTACGAGTACGAGTAGGAGTAGGAGTACGAGTGCGGGCAGGGAATACGAATACGGGAAAAGCCCAGTGGGATGTTCTCTCAACGGAGACGGTTTGTAGCCCAGTTCACGATACGATTCA
>JAIYDQ010000199.1 GCA_027487375.1 Planctomycetaceae bacterium | reverse complement strand
CGGCTTGGTTGGTTCAAACTACCGGCGCTACTTTGATTTGAAACCCGATAGCCTGCGGGAGTCGCACCGTTAGGCGGAATATTGGTTCCGGTTTGTGAAAAACCTTGAGGAGGCAATGATTGTGGTGACTGGTTGTAGATACCGGCTGGCGCTGGAAGGGCTTCTGGTTCAACGAAACCATTCGGGCCACAGCTTCCTGGTGACATAGGATTGCATGGGTTCGGTGTTTCAATGTAGCCTCTCCAGTAAAGCTCTTTATCGGACGGGCTATGCGAACTGTATCCAGGTCCACCTGGTGGTACCTGAGAAGGATCCATCGCTCCGGCAAAGTCTGGAGTCACAGTTATCAACAGTTCGACTTCGTTTTGGACTTCGCGGTTGCTACGGAACAGGGCTCCAAGAACTGGCAAGTCGCACAAACCAGGTATACCGGAAGATTGAGCTTCCGTTCTCGACTGCAGAAGACCAGCGAGTGCGAGAGTTTGCCCAGCTTGCAACTCGACCGCTGTATCAACAAATCGTGATCGAAGTCCAGGAACCGTAGTCCCTTGGAAAGTTACCGATCGGGCCGAGTCGATTTCACTGATCGTTGGTCGAACTTCCAACCAAATGCGTCCGTCACCGCGGACCTTTGCAACAAAGTCTAATCGAGTTCCGAACTCACGAAATTCTACAGCAACTTGACCAAGTCCCTGTGGAACCAATATCGGAAACTCACCACCCGAGTTGAAGCTTGCTGGTCGTCCATCGATCGCGACCACTGTTGGATCCGCCATGAGCTTCACTAGGTTTCGCTCTTGCAAGGCTTTGATCGATGCAATGAATGTTGTATCGTTGTCAAAAATCGCGAAGCGGAAGTTGTCGCCACTAACTGGACGAACACCAGTATTCGGATCTGGTACACCCAACGTTCCAGCAACAGCTTGCTGGAATGTGGCATTGCTTCCGTCCAGAGCCCAGTCGACACCTAGAGATCGCAGCTTGGTTCGGGAAACTTCCATGACTTTGGTATGCAACATAATCGTGTGCACACCGAGTACTTGGATTCGGTTGATAACAGTTGGGTAGTATTGCTCAGCGATCGCTACGGCCTGATCGACGTGCTCGTCTGCGTTGACTTGTCCGCTGAGAATCACAGCGTTTTGAATTGGCCGTACAACGAGAGCGGACATGGGGAACTCAGACCGCAGTATCGCCTCCAGTTCACGTGCGTCGCCTAGAACGACGACTTGAACACTGAAAACCTTTTCATTGGGTGCGTACAAATCAACCTTCGCAATACCGGTTGCCTTTGCGGAAATCAAAAGCTCTTTGCGACCCATGGGACGAACGGTCAGCACTGCGTCATTATCGACAACAGCGCGATCGATGTCATCGCCGAGCGAAATCATCTGAGAAGTGTTTACGACCAGTTGTAGCTGTTCGTTCGCTTTTGTTACGACGAACATGCCTGAGGTCGGAACCGGAGAGTTCTCAGCACTTTGCTGTCCTTGTGCATCCACGGAAAACAAGAGCGTGGAGAGGAAAACTACGACAATCGAAGGGATGTACCTGCTGATTGCAAAGCATTTCGATTTCGACATAAGAACCACATCCTTGTGAGTCTGCGTGTTAGCCGATCCGGAAACAGTAAACGTCTAAGCCATCCTTGGCGTTAACGAATACTGCGTTTCTTGTTGTCCGTTCGGAAATTCAGTTAGGGTGTTGATTGCCAATAACTACGGTGTCGATTTGCTCGCCGAATTATCCTCATTTTCCCGTACTATCGTCATCGGCACTCGGATACGTGGGCTTGAACCCCGTTCCGCCCCAAGTCCATTGCTTTCCGTCCCAAACCATTCCGGTTGAGGAACTTTGCGGGTTAGGCGAGTCGTAGGGAGTGTCTCCGGAAACTCTAGCATTAGAAGTGCCAAGGGTTGATTGCGCGTCACCAATGGATTCACCGCTAACCTTTAACGGCAAATCACCGTCTCGATCCCACTCGTAAGTTTCGGTACCGGCAGGCGAGATAACGACCATCTTTTTGGATGCTCTTGTTTGAACTGGCTCCATCGCGAACTGGGGAACAGCGCCAGTGGTTGGCGCCACCGTTTCGACAACGGCTGACTTAGCCCATTCCAAGAATTGTTCACCGTTGTCGGTCTTGTTCTTGTCGTTTTCGTCCGCTTGTGGAGGAGTTAGAGATAACTTGAGTTTGCCCAAGTTTTCAGCGGTATTCAACGCTTCAAATTGGCTGGACTGTATCAACAGCTGGATGACCGACGCTTGCTTTAGCTTCTCGGTGTCTTCACCTCGAACCGCGATTCCATCCACCATGAAAACCTCGACGTTTTCCATGACTCGGATACTCTTACTCTCCAGCAGCTTGCCACCCTTTTCGAAGAACCCGTGAACGTCGACGCGGTCGCCTGGCTGAATGTACCCGGTTGCTCCCCGATCTTTATCAACGGCTAAGTCGAATACTCGATAGCCGGCAGGTATTGTTTGAGCGACGCTCTCCCGAGACGAATTGATCTTTCGGTCGAGCAGAGGTTCGCCCTGAAAGAGACGCTGATTCGTGAATTTTCCTTCTACTAGCTTTGGATCTTGGACAAACCCAACCGGCAGCCGATCACGAGGCCATTTCTCTAAAACAAATTTTTCTGGCGTAATTCTGGTGTTAACCGCAATATCGCCGGCGGCCACGAGGATGTCCACCGTCGCGACAGCTTGTGACGGCTGATCCTGGATGGCCTGCGAGGCGGCGAACGCCGCAACCCCACCACAGCCGAGAGCAACAGCCAATAAGACAATAGGTTTAGAACGCATAGATGTTGGATGACCTTAGTAGAGCATCCATGATTCGACTATCCAGTCAAATCGGACGCTACACGGAAACTTAGGCATCCATGCCAGAACGGGCACAATTGAACACTAGCTCACAACCGACTGTTGGCAAACCAATATCGAAGCCGCTGCCTCAGACGAGTGCTCACATAAACCGATCATCGTCCTATAAGTGGCACGACTTGAGGCAATGTGGAAATATTTCTTTAGTGTCGGTCGCCCTATAGAAGATTTCCAGGCGATCATACAAAAGAATCTAATTGGACAGCGCAAGGTTGAGCACGTTAATCGATCGCAACCGTGTTGGAGTACAGCCTTTAGGCGCCGAGCCACCTTGGATTTGGCAATAAGCGGCTAAAGCCTGAACTCCAGCGCAGACCTGGCGCTGTGCAACTAGGCTCATGTTTGTCTCGCCAAGAACGCCATGCGATGGAGAGCTTCGCGGATGGAATACTGCATCCGTTCGATCTCATTGAACAGTCGCGATGTTGCTCTTACGCGGCTTTACGTCCCGCTTGGATCGGAACAATCGATATAACCTGCAGAGTTTCTTGTTGGTTCTTTCTTGCAAAGACAACTGTGTCATCATGAACAAGTTTCGGTAACCATTCGATTAACGCCTGCCCAATCGACGAATCATCTCCCCATCCCTCGTCAACAATGATTAGGTCGCTTGGCAATGTTGAATGAACAATTCTCCTGAGTGCGGACGTCGCATCTCCGGGTACAAGGTGAGCTCGTACGTTTTTCTCTGCAAGCATTCGATGCGCATCTTTAAGCCGCATGTGACCATCGATTTGAGTGCCAGATTCAAACAAATCAACGCCGGCATATCGAAGCTGCGAACTTCCATCTCGCAAGGTAAACATCGAAAGAATCTGTTCGATCCGGTTGCCGTTTCCCATCCCAATTTCAAGTATTGAACCAATAGGATGGTCCAGCAGATAGTGAAACAGCGGTCGCAACTGGACCGGTTTTGATAGGCTCTTCCAGTAGGTTCTTTGAATCCAAGATAGCTTCGCCATGATCGAATCTTCGAGCGAGAGGATAGTGAACCGAAACTTTAGAGATGGTCCAGCGCTTGGCCGACCACGATACAGAGTTAGTTCGACCAGCGAGCCTCGCAAAAAACAAAAATGTGATTGCTGCCCTCACGATTTACCTAGTCTTCGCGGTTGTATCGATTATTCAGTCGTGCAATCTTAGGTTTTTGCTCAATACGCAAGTCGACAAAGCCGGCAATGTCGGGGATCGCGTTCTAGCCTTGCCTAATTCCTGAATGCTGCTTTGGGCCACCAAGCGAGTAATCCGCCAGAAAATATTTAGGTATGAGCCACACTCTCTTTCAACAAGAACCAGATGTTCCGTCGCCTTGGGGAGAGTTCGTGCCGTCGCTGGAACGTTGCGAAGATCGTTTGGTTATGTCTGCGATCCCGATGATCGACCTCTTGCACCATGATTTGCAAGACGACCTAGGAGACATTCCGATCTACGGGCCGGCCCCGACAAACTCATTCCTGCCCACTGCATCGTCGCCCACCGTATCGTCACATGTCCTGGCCAATGATTCCCCCAATCTTCCATCACCCGTTGCAGACAATTCGAACGTTACGTCACAAGCTTCTTCTGCGCATCAACAAACTGGATGGATCGATGCTCAGCAACGATTCGGACTGAATGGAACCGGACAAACGGTGGCGGTTATCGATAGCGGTATTGCATGGGACCATGTCGCCCTTGGTGGTGGGTTTGGCCCAGGTTATCGAGTCGTCGGTGGATGGGATTTCGCCGAGTCAGATTCGAATCCCTATGACGATCGACCAGCTGGCTTTCATGGAACGCACGTGGCGGGAATTATCGGAGCTGATGATTCTACAAGGTCGGGAGTCGCATCGGGTGTTGACTTAGTTGCACTTCGAGTCTTTGATGACGCCGGTAAAGGTCAGCTTTCTTGGGTCGAAAACGCGCTACAGTGGGTTCATCAGAACAAGAACAAGTTTGAGTTTCCAATCACAACCGTGAACCTTTCCTTGGGTTCAACTTGGAATGGGAGCACGATTCCTGCTTGGGCATCGTTAGAAGACGAGCTCCAGACCCTCCGCAACGACGGAATCGTTGTGGTCTCCTCCGCTGGAAACTCGTTTAAGCAATACAATGTACCAGGCCTTAGTTACCCTGCCTCTAGTTCGCTTGTCATTCCAGTCTCGTCGGTCGATTCTAATGGTATGTTGAGCGACTTCAGTCAGCGTCATGATCGCGCAATAGCCGCTCCTGGTCGATCTATTCTGAGTACCGTTCCTGATCATTTTCTTGGCACCGATGGAATCATCAACGATTGGGCTCTATCTTCGGGAACGAGTATGGCTGCTCCTTATGTAGCGGGTGCTTCTGTACTCGTCCGCGAAGCGATGCAACTCGCAGGATGGTCATCGATATCGCCGACTGGGATCTATAATTGGTTGATGGAAACATCCGACACGGTTTACGATAGTGTTACCAATGCTTCGTATGACCGACTAAATCTCGGACGTGCAATCGCCAATCTTATTCCTGCAGATCAAACAGGTGATGATTGGGGGGCCGCTACATCGCTAACTCTTCAAAATCGAATGACAACCGATGGATGGATCAATTCGCTTGGCGACCGCGATGTGTATCGCTTTACCGCGCAGAGCAGCGGTACTGTGACATTAAACTCGGATTCGAGCCGACTTCAAGATTCATCTTGGACCTTATGGTCCAACGGTCAATCGTCAACGCTTTCCGGATCTCCAACAAGTTCGTCCGGTACGACTTTCTCGGTCGTGGCTGGCCAGAGTTATGCGGTTGGAATCAGTGACTCGGATCAAATTGGCCCCTATCAATTGCAATGGCAATTCAACCCATCTAATGCATCTCCCGGTTCGGGTGAAGGCAGCGGTGGGACCGACGCAAATGCCTCGCAATTCGGAATTGTCAGAAGTGGCTCCAACCTTCAAGTTCTGGGTACCAGC
Source organism: Planctomycetaceae bacterium (assembly GCA_027487375.1). Lineage (GTDB taxonomy): Bacteria > Planctomycetota > Planctomycetia > Pirellulales > Pirellulaceae > JAIYDQ01. The sequence goes on along the minus strand of JAIYDQ010000199.1, from coordinate 8,457 downwards.
AACTCAGACCGCTATCAAATCGATATATCCAACGGTGTGCGCATCGAAGTGGGTGGCAAGACCTTCAACTTCAGTGCCGGTTCAATCGGCAATATACAGGTCGACCTGCAAGGCGGGGATGACCTCCTTCGCGTTACCGGCGGTACAACATCAGAGAAGATCGACTTTGCGTCCGGTCGCGGGACAATCGAAAACACGTCAATAAGAATGTCGATTGCGAACGCAGAGCAACTTGAATTTACTGGGGGCGGTGGGTTCGATAGGGCGTACTTGGTCGGCACTGATGGTGATGATGTGTTGACTGCGAAGCCTCGTTTCGCCGAAATGACCGGCACGGGTTATCGATTGCAGGTCAATGATGTGCAGAGTATCTACGTTGATGCAACTCAAGCAGGACAAGACAGTGCTTATTTCTATGACTCGGTCGCCGATGACCGCTTGAGTGTCCGTCCTCAATTCACCAGCATGTCTGGCGATCGCTTTTTCAATTACGCCTCTGGTATCGAGCGGGTCTATGCGTATTCCAACGCAGGTGGAGTCGATTCTGCAACGCTCTATGATTCTGCGTCGGTGGACACTTTCAACACGAGCGGCGATGTGGCTTCGATCGTCGGTCCAAACTTCTTTTCTTACACTCGCTTTTTCGAAAATGTAGAAGCTGTTTCCTCTTCGGGTGGTCGCGATATCGCGGCTGTTTATGCAACCGACAGCAATTCGATTCTGGTAGGTAGCGATTTCTCGGGCTATCAAGATTCCCAATGGTCAAGAATCGCGCGTGGCTTCTCCGACGCACGGACGTTTGTAAACAACCAACTACTAAGCGTTCGTAGCTTTGCCGTCGAAGAGCTCGTGTCCATGGATTGGATGGGTAGCATGAATGTCGAAGTGCCGGCAAGTTCCTCCAACGCTGACATCGGCAGCGACATGGTGACGAACGCTTCACCTATCCCAAGCGTAGTGATAAACGCTGGGGTAAGAACAGAAATGCTGGTGGATTCGATTGCGGAATCCTTCGAAGCATTCGCTTCACCAAACATCGTTCAGGACGCGAACGATATCGTCGAGCCCACATCACAGATGGGCTTTGTACGATTGCCGATTGATGAAGTCGCCGATAGTGAACATAGTCACTTCGAATCGCTTCTTGTCGATCTAGAAGATGAACGACGTTGGATCGAAGCTATTTTCGCTGAACATGGTGTTTAGTGTCCATCGGATGCGGTGATATGCTTTGGGCCAACCGCGGTCTACTCTGATGGGAATCGGCTCAGTTGAATGCGCGGAAAAACCCTGAGTTATAGCGCTATTTCGCCTAACGCCACTATCAACTCTGTGTCCCCTGTGCCTCTGTGTTTCCAAAACGTGGCATCGAGCAACGGTACCAAAAGAAGGAACAATCGTACGGAATTGAAACACAGAGGCACAGAGCTCACAGAGGAAAATCTAGGCAACTCGCAATTCTAAAAAAGTAAAGATCGTGGCGATCAGTGAAAGTGCCCGGCTTTCTATGCGATCAGCCATCGCGACAACCAGCCTTTGGGTAAGCCTGAGACGACAAGCGATGGTGCGCTGATTGTAGATTCGCCCAAACGATTGGCCGCAATTAATCCTGATCGGATTGCGCCTTCCATCGTTGCTGGCCACTGCGTATCGGTCCAATCGCCCGCCAACCAAAGATTATTGCTCGCAAAATGGTCAGCAGCCAAACGTGACTTTTGATGTCCTGGCGACACTGAAAAAACTGAATTGGGATCAGTAACGACACGTCCTCGAAGAAGCTTTGCCTTGGCGGCGCTTGGAAACACCGCGGCAAGATCGGCTGCGACCATTTCGAGAACTTGATTGGAATCACCTTTGGGGAGATTGCGAGAGCCACTGATCACAATTTGGTAGTAATGCTCGTTATGATCTACAGGATCTAAATTCAATTGACTTCGGTGCAACGTTTTGTTGTCAATTGGTTCTTTGAATACCCATTGGCACAAACGGTCTACCAAAATTGCGTGTGGCGGCTCAAGCCATGATCTATCCCACCAAGTATGGACGCCGGTGATGGGGGCGGATTGCAATTTTGACACCGAATCGACATCGCAATGTTCTTCGATTAATCGCGAGATTCGATGCCACGGGACGGCGAAGACAAAATGATCCGCGGTGAATTGCTTTCCTTCGCGCGACACGACCGATTGGCAGCAACCATCCGTCCATGTGCAATGGTCAATCGTTACACCATAGTCAATCTGAATGCCACGCGACTCCAGCGATTGGCCTCCGAGTTCGCCGATGATTTCGCTCAAGGGTTGCTCGGGAACCAACAAATTGTACGCTTCTCGGTTGGCGGCGAACCCATCGATCAAGACCTTTCGTGTGGCGCCGAGCGTCACGCGGTCTATCTGATCACCAAGAGCACTCACTAAAATGGTAGACCAAAATCGCGTGATAACTTCTTCGCGTTGTCCGATACCGCGTAGCCATTCGATCGCAAGTTGTTCGTCCAGACTCGGAGTGGCCTTCAATCGCATCAACTTCCAAAGTCCCCATGCGATTTGGATTCTATCAGCGTGAGTGATTCCCGGCCAGCGTCGAAGAAGTCCTGAGAGATGTAATGGGGCGGGTAGTATCGAGGCATTTACGGGGAGGTGTTTACCTGTGGAGGAGAAGAAGTGTAGTACTCGCTCTCGCCGCCAACGTGTGGCGATATTCAACTCTTGCAAGAACCAATCGAGATTCGTACAGCAAGCCATTCCAACATGTTGGCAGTAGTCCAAGTTTTTTCCAGAGGAGGAATCTTCAAACGATCCTACTCGACCTCCAAGTCGTCGTCGCGATTCAAGTAGACGTACGCGGAATCCTTTTTGGTGTAGTCCGATCGCCGCGGACATCCCGGCTAACCCACCACCCACGATGATCACTGAGGGGTTGGAATGAAACGCATCAGGCCTCATTTCGGCTCAGCTTCTTGCGAAGCCCCATCTTGATTGAAGCGAAGATAACTTGGAGTAATTGCATGTTGAAAGTAAAGCTGAAGCTTTTCCATTCGGCCAAGTCTTGTCCGACCAGTCCAGATGCTTCCGATATTTGACTCCATTTTGAGTAACAAACGATAGTATGTATGCCACATCAGCGAAAACATTCTTTGCCCGTCGCTATCTAGCGAACGATGAATTCGCCAGCCCGAGCGATATAGATTTTTTGCTCTCGTGACTTGCGAATTGAGCATCGCTTGCCAGTTTCCATTAGGAGCACAGTTAAGCCATGCACCTTGATCAATGTGATGAATTTCAAGCAAATCTTGAGGGAAGTAAATGCGATCTTGTTTCGCATCTTCCGCAACATCGCGGATGATATTCGTGAGTTGAAATGCAATCCCACAGTCAATCGCTGCATTATTAAACTTGTTTATGTCACCCCGCCATATCGATAAACAGGCAAGACCAACCGATGATGCAACGAGATAGCAATATCGATCGAACTCGGTGCTATCCAAGATGCGAACTTGCCTTACTTGGTCCATCGCAACACCTTCGACCATCTCATGCAAACGATTAAGCGGGATATCAAAGGTCTCAACAGCATGACTTAGTGCAAATCGAATTTTCGCAAGTTCGATGAGAATCGGCGAATAGCACTCGTCATCAAACTCACTCGAGCCACTACCAAGATCATCAATCCATTTGTGGAGCAAGATGGGGTTAAACCCTGGCTCGCTGTTAATCGGGGTTGTGTTAGGTGACTTCGGGGCATCGCCTAAGTCATCTATGATTCTTGCATAAGCGTAAAGGGCATGCATGGCTTGACGCTTCTGGGGTCTCAACAGCGAGAACGAACGATAGAAGTTACTTCCGCTCGTGCGTGCGATGCGCTCGCAATTCTGATAGGAAAGTTGGAGGGCGTTATGCATATTGCGATCCGCCTTGAACCATCTGACTTCCGCTAGCGGCATGGGTGCGTCGATTGATACGCGGAGGCTTTCGCGTGATCATAGATCGCAAAAGTAACCAAATCTTTGTGGACTTGCTGACTTCAATTCTTTGGCTCCATACGTCACCCGACTTAGCAGAAATCGCATCGGCGATGGCAAGACCGCCACTTGCGAAAAGTCGAATATCACGACTGAGCCAACCAGGAACATGATTCGTCAACTCCCATCCGGAGGTGAAGCCAAAGCGTAGGTCGTCGATCCAACTCATAACCGATTTGCAAAGTGGTTCGGTCGCAGTGGCGTCTAGTATCATCTTTTCGTCGATCCCGTGACTTATCCATCGGGATCGTGGTAGATAGATCCGGTTGATTGCGGCGTCACGACTCATGTCCTGTGCGAAGTTAACGAGTTGCAGGCTTGTACAAATCGAATCGCTCCAAGCCAAACACTGAGCGGAATCCACTCTGGCTAACTGGAGAACAATTCGGCCAACAGGATTTGCACTCCTTTGACAGTAATCGTTCAGTTGCTCGTCCGTGTCGTAGCGATTCACAACTTGATCTTGACGGAAGGCTGACAGCAAATCGTTAAACGGCTTTTGATCCAATCGAAATTTTTTAAGCGTCGCTTGCAACGCAACAAACACTGGGTGGCTTGCCGCTCCAGCAAAACAGCGATCGAGTTCCGATTGCCACCAATCGAGTCGCTTAAGAGCCTCGGTCTGGTTTGGTGATTCATCAGCCAAATCATCTGACCAGCGACAGTAGGCATAAACATGATAAAAGTGCGGTCGAATATCGCGTGGTAGGAGCCAGCTGGCAACCGAAAAATTCTCGTAGTGCGCAACTGCGAGTCGGCGGCAATAATCGCTGGCTTGCGCAACCGTCATGACTTCAAAAGCCTGAGATTCAGGTCCAAATTTGGCCAAATCGGCTTCTAAAAAGGGATGTGTTTTCACTAGCGATTTCGGGATACGGTGTTGTTTGAAGACTTGGAATCTTCCGTTGCGACTTGCTGCTTGCAAGCTATCATACAATGATGTCGACGGTTCGCTATCGTGGCTCTCGGAGTTCAGCGGTTCGCCTTCGGATTTAATGTGTCGGGAACTAGGCTTTGTTTCTATACTCGTTTTCACGTAGCTACGTCTCTCTGAGACGGAGCAATCTCGCGTCTCGGAGAGACGCTACTACGTGTTTAGAAACGGCGCCTAGTCTGCTTCCTACTTGATATGGCCTTGCGTTCTCCTTTTTTGATCAACTTTAAGCTTAGGTAAATGCCTCATGGAAATTGTACTCGCATCGCCCCGTGGCTTCTGTGCGGGTGTGAACATGGCGGTCGAAAGTTTGGAATTGGCTCTCAAGCATTTTGGGCCACCAATCTACGTGTATCACGAAATAGTCCACAATCAGTATGTCGTGAATTCGTTCAGCAATCGCGGAGCTGTTTTTGTTAACTCGCTTGACGAAGTCCCCGAGGACTCGACCGTTCTCTTTTCCGCACACGGTGTCTCACCTGCCATTCGAAACCAAGCCAAGGCTCGCCGGTTGCTTGCAATCGATGCGACTTGTCCTTTGGTGACTAAGGTCCACTTGGAGGCGATCAAGTTTGCGAAAGAACACTTTACGATCGTTCTGATCGGGCATGAGGGGCATGATGAAGTCATCGGAACCATGGGTGAGGCTCCGGAGGCAATCGTTTTGGTGGAAGATTGTGACGATGTCGACAAGCTATCTTTTGATGAATCGACGAAGTTGGCTTACCTGACGCAAACAACCCTGAGCGTTGATGATGCTAACCGAATCATTGCTCGTCTCAAGGAGCGATTCCCATGGATACTGGGGCCTCATAAGGAAGACATTTGCTATGCAACGCAGAACAGACAAGAGGCAGTTAAGCTTCTTTGTCAATCGAGTGATTTGGTACTCGTGCTGGGAAGCCAAAACAGTAGTAACAGCCAACGTCTTTGCGAGCTTGCGAAAGAATTTGGGAAGCCAGCATACCTGATCGATGGACCTGACGATCTTAAAGCCGAGTGGTTCTTCCAAGATCAAAAAGTATTCATCACAGCGGGAGCAAGTGCTCCGGAATCAGTCGTTCAGAGCACTATCCAGTGGCTACGGTCTCGCTACTCTGCGACGTTGCGGGAAGACATCGTGAGGAAAGAAGAAGTCCACTTTCCATTACCGAAAGCCCTTCGTGAAATCGCACGGCAAACAGCCTAATCGCCAGATAACCAGCCCTACAGGCGAACTGCAAGTGCCAAGTCAAAAAACCTTGTTGCCGCCTGTTAGTTTATCGTTCGCCACTCGCCTAGTATTCGTTGCTTGCGTTGTTGCTTGGGCAGCGGTGACAATTCGTGAGCCATTGTGGATCGACGAGCTTCATACGCTGTGGGCAATTCAAGGCGATTGGCAAGAAGTTGTGAGTCGTTCCGCCGCAGGAAATCAATCGCCTTTGTACTTCTACGTGCTGAAGGTTTTTGTTGACGTTGCTCAATACTCACTTCAGACATTGGGACTGGATTCCGCGAGTTTCATTGGAGTGATTTTGCGATCCTCTTCACTCATCGGTTGGGGCATGCTCTCTTGGTGGATGTCGCTTGCAATCTCATCATGTTTCAGTGGCTCTGAAAAATCCTGGGGAGACGCTCATGGAATACTGATTGCGATTCTCTTTGTCGGTGGACTTTGGATGATGAGCGACCGGACCGGAGGCTTTTATGCGACGGAGGCTCGGCCATATGTTTGGGTCGCCGTCGCTTGCTCTTTGATGATCATCAAAGCAACTCCCACGGTTGGTTTTTCGTGGCGATTTGTGTTGTATGGCGTTGCCGCCTTTTACTTACATTACACGGCCCTTGCTGTAATTGCAGCAATCTTTCTCTTGCGTTCGATTTCCTGCTTTCGAGACGGAATGAACAGCCGATTGATTCTCTACGAAGGATTTATCCTCGCAATTCTAATGACACCTGGTCTCTTGCATCTCGCATGGCTTGGCAAGTCTTCCTCGCAATGGGCATACTTCGCGGGTGGTTCAGATCTCTTTACGCTTTTGCGGATCTTTCCTTGGTTTGCGTGGGTTTTGTTTACCGCCGTCTGCGTAGGAATGTCGGACAAATTCAGATCGCTCGATCGAGCGATTTCGAAAGAAGAATCGTCACTTTTCCAAGTTGTCGTTTGGCTTACCGTGATTTGCTTGTTTACGCATTGGTTGCTTAGTTTCCTTGGGTGGGCACCGCTTATGCATTCTCGCTATTTGATTGGGACATATCCCGCGATTTGGATTGCGGGGATGCTTCTGCTGAAAAAGCTAAACGATGTTCGATGGATTATTGCAGTCGGACTTTTTGCGATGGGAGTTCAAGGGTGGTTGCAAGGGAGTTGGCCGCTTTGGGGACGTGGTGAATGGATAGCCTGGCAACGTGTTGAGGACTGGGATAAGGCTTTTGATGTCCTAATGCAAAACAAGCAAACGGGTGATCTTGTGTTTCTGGCTCCATTTTTGATTGAGACCGAGGACCAACAGAAGATGAACAGTTCACCAGCGCCAAGACAACGATACTTTAAGTTTCCGATCGAAGCACTTTCAATCGCAAAAGGTGTTCCGGTTCCCGAGCAGGTGGTTGTCTTAGCGAACTCAACATCAAGTTGGGAATCGACAATCAAGGATAACTTGGTTCGAATGAATGACAGGGAGCAAGAGGCTTGGCTACTGGCGAGAACGAGCCAGACTTGGACAAGCTCGATTGCGAGCGAGTACAAGATTGATAGAGAACTTTTCTATGAGGGCGGGAATCTTCAGCTTTGGAGGCTTCGCCAAGCCAAGTAAGCTACGGTTATTTCGCTTCCCGCAAGATAAAGATCGCACAAGAAATCGGGTTCATCATCTCGGCTCCGAGCCCATTGGGGCCTTTCCCACTCAGTCGTTTCTCTGGAGCAAGTGGAAGGCCACGACGCTGTGGTGCCTGAAAACGATTGATAGAGTTTTCTGTATTCGATCGGCTTGAGAGCATCGAAGCGATACTCGATTTTGCAATAGGTGCATTCTTCGGAAGAGCAGCCTCTTGGATAAATTGCAGTTCGGATGCGAGTGCCTGAGCGGGTGCGTCGAAGGCCATGTCCATCGAGAATTCAGGAAACGCATCGACGCGTTGCATGATCTCAATAATCGCTGCATCCAATCGTTCTCCGCGAGCCTTTACAAACATCAAGCCCGCCTTTGTCTCATTTTCGCTGTCAACTGATGTCGCTCGTGGTTTGGCATCAGGAAGCACCACTTTACCACTCGCAATCAGACGAGAATCCGCAAGCTTCTTAAGCGTACTCTCTTCGACGTTCAAATCGACTGCAGAGGGGATGTCGTATCGTGTTAGGATTTGATCTAGTATTTCGCGCGAGTCTTCATTGTCTTGAAGCGATACATCGACAACCAATAAGTAAGAGAGATTCACGGAACCCTTGAGGGCGCTCTCCAGTGCAGCGATTTGTTCTGCCGTTGGTTGCGAGTCAGGCTTAACGAAACTGTTATTTGGAAGT
>JAIYDQ010000514.1 GCA_027487375.1 Planctomycetaceae bacterium | reverse complement strand
GGTTTGGCTCAGAACCAATCGAATATCATCGCCCAATCTCTTGAGTTGTTGAAGATCATTTCCCAACACGAGGATCTCGATAGGAGCGGCGAAAGGAGGCCCTTGCTCAAGCTGCCGAACAACGCAATGGGCTTGCGGAAAGAGTTCAATAACTTTTGCTTGCAAGGATTCAATAGCCCCCTGCGCATCGTTGCTGGAACGACACTTGACCATCGCCTGGGCGAAATTCGGAAGATTCGATTTATCGGGAATAATATTGTAGTAGAACGCTGGAGCACTCTCGCCGAGGAACCAGTGAACCTCTTCAATTCTCGGATCCTTAAGTGCTTCGCGACGAATCTCTCTAGCCAATGCTTCGGTCTCTAAGATGCTCGCATTCGCAGCCAATTCCAATTGAATCTGAAACTGGTTGCGATCGGCCGGCGGGAAGAACTGTTCCTCCAAGTAAGGCTCAAGCAAGAATCCAATCGCTGGTATTACCAAGGTAGCCACGACACCAAGCCTTGGGAAACGCAGCATCAGACCGAGCGTGCTTCGAAGCAATCGCTCTGGTATGCGAAATGGATTAAGCAATGGATTGTGCTTGGTCACATGCCCTATCAAGAGAAAATTCGCGAACGCTGGGACAACTGTCAGTGAGAATCCTATAGAGATAAGAACCGCAAGGATGGTTGAAATCGCGATGGTACCAACGAATTCACCAGTTGAGCCAGGCATCAAGGCGATGGGTGCAAAGGAGAAGACTGTTGTCAACGTGGAGCCAACTAATGGTATGAACAGAAATCCACAACACTCAATAATCGACTCCTTGAGGTCGTTACCCGCGGTTAGTTTTCGCTCGATCTCGTCAATGACGACGATCGCGTTATCCATGAGCATCCCCATCGCAATCACCAGACCTGAAACTGACATTTGATGCAGTGGAATCTCCAAGAACATCAAAACGCTCAACTCGGCTAGACAAGTTAGTGGCATCGTTGCACTGGTTACGATTGCACTGCGCCATCCCAGAAAGACCAGCGTGCTGAGGAACACAGCGACGCCTCCGAGAATAAAGTTACTGAACAGGTCTGCAAACCTCGCTTCCACGTAGGGCATTTGATTGAAGATAACATCCAACTCGACACCTTCGGGCAGATCTTTGCGGAACGCTTCAAGAACGCTCATCGCTTCTTGGTTCCACCAATCGATGCGAGATTCATCGCGAACTTGGGCACCAACAACGACGCCTGGTAAATCGCCAATGAGGGCCTTGGCTGGAGGTGGGTTTGGTGTACCACGTTGAATCGTTGCGATATCGCCAAGCTCTACAATTGCCCCATTGGCATCTTTGCGGATAGGTGTTTGACTGAGTCGAGTGAGTGTTTCCAAGCTACCGGAAACTTCGATCGCCAAATCGGCCGAGCTACCTTGAACACGTCCGGCCGGTAGCTTCGCATCGAAGCCGGCGATCATGTTGGAGATATCGGAAGCGGACAGTCCTAGGCTATTCGCGGCGGCGGGATCCAATTCTACAACCACCTCTTCTTTGGAATCGCCGAAGAGCGTGGTCTTCTCGGTAGCGGGTATAAGATCGAGCTTTTCTTGAAGACGCTTGGCCAATCGACGTAACATCGAATAGCTTGGCGGCGACGAGTGTGTCCATTTGAGCGCAACCAGCAAAGCATTCGCCTTCGCATCGAGCTCTTGTAAGTCAGGCTCTTGAGCTAAGCTAGGCATCTTGAGGTAGGCAGAGTCCATTCGTTCACGAACCTTCGCCCAAGCATTCGGGACATCTTGCTTGCGAACGTCATCACGCAGTTCGATGATTACTAATGCAACCCCAGGGCGACTGAAGGAAAAGACTTCTTTGATATCTGCTAGATCGCTGAGCTCTTCTTCCAGCTTGCGCGATACTAAGGATTCAATCCTTTCGACCGTTGCGCCGGGAAAGACCGTAGTGATAGCCCCGAAGCGAGGTGTTAGAATTGGGTCTTCGATCCTCGGTAGAGAGATCAAAGCCATGATGCCAGATGCAACTGTCAATACAATCGTCATCATAAGCAATCGTGGGTTATCGAGATACCACTTGGTGATGTTCACTTGGCTGCTCCCTTGGTTTGGTTTGCATCGCTAGCGACGGAGAAGTTCTCAGTTGTGATTGTTGAATCGCTCAGCTCAGACTTAAGCTTCACTTGTTGCCCTGGAGTGAGGCGTCGAACGCCTGAAGATACGAGTTGGGTGCCTGAATCGACGGTGCCACGTACAAAAGCTCTATCGGAATCGACTTGAACGACTTCAACTTCGCGACGTTTCAAGATGAATTTTTCCTTGTCGTCTGTTGATTCCAAGGCTAACAGAGCCCAAAGTCCTTGATCACCTTGTGTTAACGCGGCTAGCGGTACCCAGAAGCCGGCAAGATCCAATTTGCGAGCCAATTCGACTCTTGCGACTTGGCCAAAGAGTGAGTTATCGATCACGCTACCGTGGAGTTCTAGGATCACGGTATTGGTTCGTGTGACTTCATCCAATTCGGGAAGCACCGATTTGACTGTTGCGTGGTAGCTTCGCTCGCCGATCGTTAACGAAACACCTTTGTCGTTTCGAATCGCCGAAAGATAATCCGGTGGCACTCCAATCCAAACTTCGGGCGATTCTGCGTCGATCAATCGAAAGGCGGGAGCTCCTGGTGCAGTAACAGCACCGGGCTCGATAAAACGATCTGACACAGTTGCAGAGAACGGCGATCGTAGAACGCTTTCATTGAGTTGCACTTGAAGCTGTTCTTGGGCTGCTTCCAATTCTGATAGTTGGGCTCGTTGGGCAAGGACTTGTTCCGAACGCGTTCCTTCGAGTAATTCGTCCAGTGTGTTTCGAACAGCCTTGAGAGCCTCTTCTTTGGCGGCAGCATTTGTCTTTGCGTTATCAAGTTCCTGTCGAGAAACAGCCCCCGCGGTAACTAATCGTTGAGCACGATCGAAGGAGACTCTCGCTAAATCGAGTTCGGCTTTGGCAGCGGCTACTTGCGCTCTCGCACTTTCAATCGTTTGAGCTCGCGGGCCTGCGATCAACTCCGACAATCGCGCTTCAGCAGCTCGGTATTGTGCTTGAACCGCTTTAAGATTCGCTTTCAACAGGTTGGTGTTCAATCGCGCGAGAATCGTATCGGCTTCGACGCGATCGCCGCGTTGTACCAAAATCTCATCGATGACACCAATACGATTAAACCCTACTTGGCTAGCGCGGCGAGGTTTCACGATGCCAGTAAATTGCCGAGGGACTTCCGCTTGCGTTTGTGTGACAACCTGTATGGTATCGACAGGAACAATGGACGCTTGGGCAGGTAACTTAGCAGCGGAAAGGATCTCAGATCCCTCTTTGATGTGCAACAGTTGCTTCGCTTGGACACTGACCACGTCCCACTTCCAATAGATGGCCGCACCGACCAAGCACATTGCTGCCAGCACCATCAACCGAGAAAGACGTGAGACTACCGAGCTTTCAAGGTATTCCGATTTTGATTCCGACTCAGAGGTGGGTTCGTCATCGAGAGGTTCTTCGAATTGAATTGCGTGATTGAATGGCGACATATCCTGTTTCGAATCGACATCGGTTGATTCGGTGTTGGATTGCAACCTCTTGAGCTTGCCCAGTCCTACCCATCGACCAGTCTTCTTGGTTGTCGATGCGGTGTAACGGAATACCCCTTCGTGATCGGTCTTTCGTTCGAGCAGACCATGAAAATAGAGATGGTTCAGCATCCCAACGATTTCGGGAAGAAGCAATCGTCGCTCGTCGTTCGCAACCGCACGGCCATAGACTTGTTCGACACAATCGATAGCAGCGGTTGATTGGGTGACGATCGATTGCAATCGAGTCAGCGTCTTTCGAATGTTCTCATCGATTTGCGTCAATCGTGAGCGAATACCATAAAAAGGCCTTTGATGGCCAGGCAAGCACAAAGCTTCGTTGTTGGCGATCTGCATAAGGCTGCGACAACTGCGTAGCCATTCGCCAATCACGTCGACATCACTCTCCATGTAGGGAACGGTGAGGTTCGATGAGATGCTTGGGAGGATTTGATCACCTGACAAGACGCAATCTTCGCTCCAGAGCGAAACATGCTCGGCAGCATGTCCATAACTCATGGCAACTCGCCAAACGCGTTGACCGATCGAAATAGTTTGTCCATCGACTAACGGAACATAATGATCCGGTGGAGGAGCGACCAAAGCGTTATAGCGATTGGCAGCACGTCTTCGAAACGCCTCCAGTTCAATACCTGTGAGTCCCGCTTGCTGCATGAATATCACTTCGGGCGCGAGAGGAAGCAACTGCTTATTCCCAGACAACAACTGACAGTTCAACCACGTTGTCCGCGAGGTCCATAACTCAACACCATCCCGAGCGAGTTCTCCCGCGAGACCAATATGATCTGGATGAAAATGGGTAACGATAATCTTGTTGAGTTTATGAGACGCCACGTCTGGGTGGGACATCGCCGCTTTTAGTGCCTCGCGACATTGCATGGAACGGACTCCGGTATCGATCAGCGTAAGCCCTTTGCCGTCTTCGAGCAGGTAGACATTGATTGCTTGAAGCGAAGACGCAACCGGCAGCCGTACCCACCAAATCCCCGGTGCTACCAACAACGGTACCCCGAAGTCCGGATTCCGATCGCACGCGATTTGGATCCACTGCGACTCATCCTTGAATCGTTCTTGTATTGCTGATTTTTGAACGGTACTCATGGCTATCGGACCTTTGGATTCGTATGAGATTGCATGTTTGGACGGACGATTACTTTGCCCTGACGCCCCGACTGCTCGGAGCGACGAATGGCTTCGTCGATTTGTTCGATGGCGAAGGTCGAGTCGATCGCACCCGTTAATTTTCCTTCGCATGCCCATGTGGCCAGTTGCGAGATTTGGAGACTGCGATCGGCCGCTGACATTTTGTTGAGGATTCGCGAAAGCCAGAAACCAACCAAACCGACGTTGCGAAAGATCAAGTGTTCAGGCGAGAAGACGCATCGCTCCATCGAAAGCATGCCATAGTTGACTACGGTTCCATGTTCATTCAGGCACTGCCCAAGTCTCTCCGTGGATAGACCACCAACACAATCGAGCGCTAGACGTAGTGGTGTTTTTCCAACTTGCTCTCGCACGCGTGTTGCGACATCCTCTTCATCGAGAAAACAAAGCGTGCCGCCCAAGCGAGCTACTTCCGAAATCTGCTCGGAACGGCGAACAAGATTGATAGTTTTCAAGCCGAGCATGTTTGCCAATTGAATGACATACTGACCGACAGCCGATAGCGGTGCGTTTTGTATCACGGTATCGCCTGGCTTCAACGTAACGATCTCGTTAAGAAGTTTCCAAGCGGTGAGTCCTGTAACCTTCAGCATCGACATTTGGTTCATGTCGGCGTCGTAAGGGACCTTTACTACAAGTGTTGCGGG
>JAIYDQ010000364.1 GCA_027487375.1 Planctomycetaceae bacterium | reverse complement strand
GCAGGAAACGAAAGCGAAAAGATGATCGACCAATTCGCCGTCGCACTCAAGCAATCATAACCCCGCACGCAAATCTCCCTCGTAGCCAAGTCTCTCCGCAGACTTGAAACAAGTAGCCAAGTCTCTCCGCAGACTTGAAACAAGTAGTCAAGTCTCTCCGAGACTTGAAACACCGACAACTTTCTCCGCGAAACATGTGAACTTCTGGTGTCTCGGAGAGACACCACTACGTGGGTATAACGACCTACGCAAAGCAAGATTGCCAACAAAGGTTTACCAATGGGAAGACGAAAATTTAGTACGAAAGCCGCGGAAGGCGACATGACGCCCATGATCGACATGGTCTTCCAGCTGATCGCCTTCTTCATGGTGCTGATCAACTTTTCACAAGATGACCAAAATGCGAAAATCACTTTGCCAACCAGCGAGCTAGCAAAGCCATCGGAAGGACCGGCCGAGTTTCCGATTGTGATGCATTTGGACAAAGACGGAACCATCTACATGGGAGCGAACACCGCATCAGTCGATTCGATTCGTCCACTGTTATCAACCGAGATCGCCGTCCTCGTCTCGCAAGAGAAATCGGCTGCCGATGGAAACATCATCATCCGCGCCCACAAAGACGCACCTGGCGGAAAGGTCCAAGACCTGATCAACAAATGCCAAGATCTTGGCTTTGAAAAATTTGCCCTCCGAGTAAAAGAAGAAGAGTCCCCGTAAGCTTCGGATGCACAGCAGATCAAACTATGAGAATCAAAAGACAAAGTGATGACAACGCAGGGCAGCTATCGCTCACATCAATGATCGATGTGGTCTTTCTTCTGCTGATCTTCTTCGTCATGACGTTTAAGATTGCTGCCCAAGAAGGAGACTTCAACGTCAAGATGCCGCTTCAAGGTCAAGGCAGTTCGTCCGCCGAACCAGAACTGCCAATCAAGATCCGACTCAAAGCCGATGCGGCTGGAAACATTGCTGATATCGTCGTCAACGATAGCCAATCCTTCGGAAATGATTTCGCTAAACTTCGTTCCTTCATTGTTCAAATGACGCCGGGTGGTGTCGAAGGACCTAGCGAAGAAAAAGGCCCCGAAGTGGAAATCGACCTCGACTACGGACTCAAGTACGAGTTTGTTGTGTCGACTATCACGAGCGTCACCGGATACAAGCAAGGTGATGACATTGTTCGGCTCGTGGAACGCATTAAGTTCGCACCGCCGCGAAAGCCTGCCCAGTAACGGATTGCTCTCGCTCAGCCTCACAAAGATGAAAGCTGAGCCGATGGCGCTAGCCACGGGTGACACACGGCGATTGAATCAGGCCTTTAGAACGACTAGCGGGGGGAACCCGAGGCTAGCGCCTACGGCTCAGGGAAAACAACGTTTTCATCAGCCCAGATCAAACCCGACCCAGCAGAATAAAAGAGCAAAGCCAAATCGCACATCGGATTAATCTAAGAGGCCCCTGGACATTCGCGATCAGCGACCAAGTCACAGCCGACCAAATTACAAGCGGCCAAGTTTTAGTCGCGAAACGGAAGTTCCATCGGCCTTCATCGGGAAAGCGTTTCCTTCTCTACGTCCAACACGCCCCAGGTTTTCCGATCCACTCGATCACCTTGAACGATGTAACGCTTTCGCTGGTTGCAGAAACTGACGACCCGTTAGTTCTTGGAGCGGAAGTAACGGGTATACTTGAAGTCTTCAATTTGATCACCATCCTGTGGGATCATTGGCCGAAAGAAATCATGGCAGACATCGATGTTGCTCAGGTTACGCAAGGGACGTCTGCTCGTGAGATCCGCTACACCCCAAGCCCGACCCATCCATTTCACATTGACTCATGGCTAGAAATACAAGAGTAAGTCGAAATTCGCTTCGTTGTACACTCCTTTGCAGTATTGCTTCCGCGATAGCTCTCCACAGTCTCGTTGGATGCTCGTCCAGCACAACTCCACCGCGACCGGAGAGACCCTCTGAAGTTGCAAGTGTGGCTGCCCCAGAGAAGCCCAAGCCTCCTGCCTTTGATGCGTCGATAGATCTGGAAGCTCTATTGGCTGCACGTTTACCATCCGAAGAGCTGGACAATGGCTGGATCCGGTTGTTTGATAACTCCACCATGATGGGTTGGACTCCGACCAGCAAAGCGAACTGGTCGATCAATGACGGCGTGATCAGTGCCAGCGAAGGTGAACCCGGTTTTTTGGTGACGACTAGTCGGTTTGGTGACTTTGAATTGCAACTCGAGTACTCGGCCGCATCCACCACGAACAGCGGTGTCTTTTTGCGAACGCTCAGCGAACCTAAGGATGTCGAGCGTGATTGCTTCGAACTGAATATTGCTCCAACCGACAATCCGTTCCCTACCGGTTCACTTGTCGGACGACAACGCGTTGAACCGGAGGCGATTGGCGAGCTCGACGAAACCCAATGGCATTCGATGCACGCCATGTGCGATGGGAATCGAATACAAACTTGGATCGATGGCAAGATCGCTGCCGATTACGAAGACACCAGTGAACGCAAGTCGGGACTGATTGGACTTCAGTTTCGCAGCGGTCCAATCAAGTTTCGCGACATTCGAATTCGCCCGATCAACTACTCAGTCCTTCCCGCCGAATCCCTCGAAGGTTGGCAAGCCAGCACCAATGAATCGAATGCCAACGAACCAGGAGCCATGACTGCGACGCGAACCGAAGCAGGTGGGATCGCGATCAAGGGAGGCAAAGGGCACATCGAGCTGCTTCAGAACTTGGGCGATTTTGCATTGCAAGCAGCCGTACTCGTCGAATCACCCGAAACAAACACTGGCATTTTCTTTCGTTGTATTCCTGGCCAGCAAATGAACGGCTACGAATGCCAAGTCCATCACGGATTTGTTGATGATCGACGAGCCCCCAAAGACGCCGGTATGGGAGCCATCTTCCGAAGACAAAATGCCCGAGCCGTTCTCAGCGAC
Source organism: Planctomycetaceae bacterium (assembly GCA_027487375.1). Lineage (GTDB taxonomy): Bacteria > Planctomycetota > Planctomycetia > Pirellulales > Pirellulaceae > JAIYDQ01. The sequence continues at coordinate 46 of JAIYDQ010000364.1, read as the reverse complement.
CCAGGCCAAGTAGCTCATGTGACCGTCATCGCCGACGGACCGCACT
>JAIYDQ010000084.1 GCA_027487375.1 Planctomycetaceae bacterium | reverse complement strand
CCGTTGGCAAAACTGACACTACCAACGGAAGAATCGATAGGCGAAACACCCGTTAGGGTCACGGTTTGGTCTCGAAGTTCATCGAGCGCTGTTGAAGGACCAGGCCGATCGTTGAAAACAACCGTTGAGCCAGCAATCGTTATGGGAACGCCTTCGGAAGTTGTCGCGGTAGATCCGTTAGCGACGGGGGCGTCATTCACTGCTGCCACGTTGATGATTACGGTTGCGCGCGCGGACAATGCGGGCGTTCCCGAATCGGTTGCGGTAAAGACTACCTTGGCTTCGCCATTAAAATCTTTGGCCGGAGTGAATACAACGTTCCCATTTACCACTGCGGCTGAACCTGCATTTGCGGTAGTGACGACGGCGTTGGTGATTGCCAGACTCTGATTTGCTTCATTGGTGCCTGCAGAGGATCCCTCTAAGAGGAATGTAGACAAGACAATAAGAGGAACGTCTTCGATTCCGTTGGAAACCGACTTATTGGTTACCGATGGTGGATCGTTCACTTCCGTAACAGTGACATTTACAGTTCCGATAGATTCAACACTATCGCTACGCGTATCGATCATGCGATAGGTAAAAGTAACTGTTCCGGAGAAAAACGGGGCAGGGGTGAAGGATAACTTGTCATCTCCCTGGTCGGCTGTGCCGTTATCCAAAAGTACCACAGTACCCTGAGAAGCAAGTGGCGCATTGAATCCAAGTAACCGTTTGGTCTCGCCAGAGTTGATTAAATCGTTGGCAAGGACATCGATAACTTTCGCTCCGGATCCTTCGAGTACCGTATCAGCGTCAGCAACTGCGAAAGGAAGAATTGGAGGCGCGATAAACACAGTCGCGGTAGCTGTCGACTGGCGTCCGCCGGCGTCTTCAATGGTATATGTGAAAGACTGAGTCAAATTGAAGAGTCCTGTTCCGGCAGTGAAGAGAACTCGTTGGCCGTCAGGACGAATGGAGATGCTGCTGGTCGCTGCACCAGTCCCAGTCAAAGCACCCAGTTGAACGATTCGGATTGTATCCGTCGTTTCGCCTGGTCCGGCGGAATCGTTTCGCATGACATCCAAGTCATAGACAACACCAGGGATATTCGAAATAGTGAATCCTGCTGCTCCAGTATCATCGACGGCCGTTGGAGCATCGTTCACGCCAGAAACGGTGATAGTAAAGGTCGAACGAACGCTTGTCTCGATTGGCGAACCGTTATCTTGCGAAATTGCACTGAATACAAAATCACCGAAGAAGTTGCCAGCAGGTGTGAATACGGCTGATGTACCGTTAGCACCAAGAACTATACTACCGCTGGTCGCTCCAGAAATCGCTGTTACATCAGTCAGCGAAACCGTTTGCGAAGTCTCTGCACCGATTCCCGCAGGACCTGGACGGAAAAGCTGCGAAGCTAAGATATTGAGCTGCGTATCTTCGTTGGTAACAAGAGAGACCACATTCGCTTCAGGTGGATCGTTAACAGGTGTTACTTGAACCGTGACAGTTGCAGTTGTCGAAAGGTTTGCTGGGTTGGTTCCGTTATCAGTTCCATCAACAGTGAAGACAACAGGGCCAAAGTAGTTTGCGACCGGAACTACTGAGATATTACCATCCCCGTTCCGCGTAACCGTCGCCCCGATCTGGCCGGCGACGAGTGACGGGATTCCAAAGGTAACAGCTTGAGAAGTCTCAAGTGGACCTGCAGTGAATATCTGACTTGGAGTGATGATCAATGGAGCAGTCGAGTCTTCAGCTACATTCAGCGTTGGTGCGGGAGTAACGACTACCGGTGCATCGTTGACTCCGTTTACCGTCACAGAGACATTGGCAGTACTTCGATCGCCAACATTGCTAACGACCGTGTATGTAAACGTTGCCGGGCCAAAATAGTTGGCTGCGGGCGTGAAGACAACCGTTCGGCTGTTTGGTAGAAAACTTGCCGAACCAACGTTCGCTGGTGGCTGAGTCACACTTTCTACGACGAACGAAGTACCTGTTATCAGCGTCGCAGTTACCGGGATGTTGGTCGCACCGCTGTCTTCAGCTACCGATGTCGTGATATCGTCCGCTTGGATGTTCTGAACAAAACGAATTTGAAACGGGACTGGGAAAGCAATGGAGCTATCTGGAATCGCGGTATTGCTTCCAAAAAGCAAGAAGTTTGCTTGAGCGGATTCCGAGGATCCAATGCTAAAATCGACGGTTCCAGTGCCTGTTGAGCGGAACGTCGTGTCAAAGATGTTTACAAATGATCTAGCGAAGCCAGGTGCCGGCGGAATCTCCGTAGTTGCCGAGAATCCACCCGCATCATCGAGCTCAAAACCTACGCCCGACAGAGTTCGGAACGCCGCTCGCGGACCTCCCGAATATATGATTGAGCCACCGCCGGAAAGAGCGTTGGCTGGTTGTGAAAAGGCTGCTCCCAAAACGAGATTTGTATTCGGATCAGCCGACGTTGTAATGCTTCGAGCGACAGTGTTCGCGTTGGACGATTGGAGGTTCGTCACCAAAAAGGTTGGGTCGGTAACGTTCTGCCGAGACTGAGATAGAAGGTACGAGATCTCAAAGAAGATATTGCCATCTTGAGCAAAGGTACCCACTCGCACATTGTTTACACCACCGAACAAGGGACCGACTGCGTTGCGGATGTTACTTGCCGTGGTGCCTGCATCGAGCGTTATAAACCCATCAACGTCCGTTGAGTTAGCTACAGTTATGAGCGACGTGCTTTGGCCACCAAAATCGAGCGAGAAATTACCGCCGATTAGATTGCTAGAGAACGACAAGCCTTGGTACTCTCCCCAAAGAACTTGAGCCAGTTCCGTATTGGGGTTTCCAACAGTACTGTAATTGATATCGACATATGCGGAAAACACTCCCTGAGAGGTGCCCACTCCAGCAGTCGTTCGCTGGTCTTGTGCTTGCACGCGTAGCCGGAACACTTCACCTGCAGGCAAAGTATAATTGCCGCTCGCATCAGGATTTACAGCCACGCCTGTTGATGAGAAAACCTGAGGACGAACGGCTACTAAAATCGGATCTAGGCCTTCGGCGTCGGGTCGATTTAATTGGTTGATGACAACGAGCGCATCCAAAGCCGACAAATATCCATCGCGATTGACGTCGACCATTGGAGAACTAGTAACATTGCTCGCAGCAACAGCCTGCCCGGTTCCCAACTGGGTGGCACTACGAGATTGAGAATTCAGCGCATTGATGACTAGTAACGCATCTAGCGGTGTTACAGCGAAGTCACCACTTACGTCGTTGGCAATCAGCGGGTTATACATTGCGACCGCCGAATCAGCCGCCATCAACTCACGTCGCTCAAGTCCCTCGACCAACAACCGTCGAGCTCTCATTCTTTCGCGAACGCGAAAGGATCGGTATCGACCGGCTTTTGACGATTCCCTGGATAGGGTTCTTCCTTCTGAAAAAACCGCCCCCGTGGCGGGTTCTGCAGAACTCATGGAGCCCGAGTTCAACACTTGGCGGTCGTTCGATCCACTCATCGATAAAAATCCATCCAGAGAAAAAAAGCACCTAACCTTCGGAAAAAATGCGTCATGTTTGCGCAAAAACGACGGCACCGCTTCCCGAAGTATCAAAACGGTAAGTCCTGAGATTAGTCACCGCTCGACCACAATTCAATGGACTTAATACCCCAGCTTACGCTAATTCTCCAACCCTTTACGATGCCGTAGGTCGGATAATCCGTACTTTCGGGAGAGGAAGTTCCATGAGTTACGTTTGATACAGCGAAAACGAGGAAAGTTCCTGCATTATCGATAGATTCGTTAAAGAAAACAGATCGTAGAAACCGAAGGGTTTGAGCGATCTATTGACCAGACCGTGCAACCAGTCCGGCCAAGAACCCTCCGCGAAAACCTGCGTCAATATTGACTGCTGCAACATTGGATGCACAGCTGTTCAGCATTGTTAATAGGGCAGAGAGTCCGCCAAAATTCGCCCCGTAGCCCACACTTGTTGGTACCGCAAAAACGGGAACACCGACGTGCCCAGCAACGACACTTGGTAAAGCCCCCTCCATCCCAGCCACGACAACGATCGCCTTTGCCGACCGCAACTGCGTTAGCCGGCTCAGTATCCGATAGGGACCAGCAACCCCCACATCCTGAATCCATGATGTGGGAACCCCCATCCAAGCCAGCGTTTCCAGCGCCTCCTCCGCAACATTCGAATCGGTCGTTCCTGCTGTAACCACTGCAACACCATTTGGCCCGAGGGGCTCCATGTTCCAAGGCAATGGCTCCCGCGACGCATGTACCCGGATCGTCCTTGCGCGTGAGTTCCAGCGGACATGTACAAACTGCTCACCGATCGCGCGAGCTTGCTCTACATTGACGCGAGTCGCCAAAACTTCTTGATGGCCGTCCGCCGATAATGAACTTAGGATGCGCCCTACGGCGGCAACCAAACTGTCGATTGTTTTACCTTCGGCGTAAACGACTTCAGGAAAGCCTGTTCGACGAGCTCGATCGACGTCCGCCGTGACTCCCCCGGCACTGACGGATACAGACTGCAAAATTCGCTCACTCAACTCGGTCGGAGACAACACACCCGATTGAAAATCCTGAATCGCTTGCTGTACACGGGGATCTAGATTGTCGTCTTGGCTCTTGGGATTTGTATCAGTCAAAATAGATTCGATCTTCTTTCAGAAACAGGCATTCATCGGCGGGCTAGGGCAGGGGAGCACTTGAATCGACAGTCTCCACGACCACATACTCACCACCATCGGGACTTAACATTGCCTGGATAGTACTGATTGGCGTCTGAGGACTCAGCGCCATCCCATTACCATCCACGGTCGCAATAAGGACAAAGTTAGCAAAATTTCCGCCAATGTCTGTAACCGGTCGCGTACCAATCCTGACTCCGGCGGAGTTATCTAAGTTTCCTGGCTGTGTCCACGATAACCCACCCTCTTTTGTTTCAACAAGCAATATGGTCTCCGACGAATCATCAGTCACTTCCGGGACACTATCCGAGAAAGCATTTGGAAACATTGTTCCGGGGCCAACTACATATGCGTAGTTCGACTCGTAAAGACTCAGAGCCATGTTGTTGCCTACAATCGCAAACATCGGTGGCATTTCGCGAAGTAACTGCGAGTTAGTCGGGCTGTCCCAAGGTTGTTCAAGTTGAAACCGGTTATACAGCCCGTTGTATCCAAGGTATGGCAACAGCAAAACTCGCCATGAATAAAGGGGCGATCCGCTCGGATCGCTCACAGTTGGTGTCGGATACGAACCATAATCTTGGCGATAAGCATTAAGTGCTTTAGCAATCTGCTGAATATTGGAAATCGAACCCAGTCTCTTGCGATCCTCGAAAGCACGTTGCGCCGATGGGATCAATAACCACCCAACAACTCCAAAGGCAATCAACAGCATGCTGGCCATGACGGCGACCTGAAGAGCCAACTTCGTCATTTGCTTTTTTGAGCCGCTTAACCAAGTCGCGGAAGGGTTCAAATGTGATTGTTGGTCACTAGAAACATTGCTCGTTGAAGCGATATCTGCTTCGACTTGTTTTGCAGGCGCAATGCCAAGCGAAGCAGGGGAGGGGAGTGTGACTTGCTTTCCACACTCGGCGCAGGGTCCACTCTGGCCGGCGAAACGATCTTCGACCCGAGTTCGCGCGTGGCAAAATGGACATACGAAATTGAACGGCATGGCTAAGCTCCGCGAGTGTCGATATGCGAAACAACTTGAGTCGCTTTAGCTTGTTGATCGCTCGCAGAAACCTTAGCCCCCTTCGCTAATCTCGCAGCCGTCACAATTGCTTGTGTCATCCCACTAGACTTCGCGATTCCGCGCCAAGCAATATCGTGCGCTGTCCCATGGGCAACACTTGTTCGAATGATTGGGATCCCAAGCGTAATATTCACCGCGTCGAACATGTCGAGCAGCTTAAGTGCGATATGCCCCTGGTCGTGATACATAGCAATGACAGCGTCGTAACGCCCCGCAGCAGCAATCGGCATAAGCGTGTCAACACTTAGCGGCCCCGTTACATTCCAACCGAGAGCGCGAGCTTGAGAAACTGCCGGTGCAATCAATCGCGTTTCTTCATCGCCGAATAATCCACCTTCGCCACAATGCGGATTCAGAGCCGCAACCGCCAGGGCAGGGCAGGGGGGCAGACCGAGAGAAATGCGAAGCTTCGTGAACGTGTTTTGAGCAAGCTCGATCGTTTCGAAAATCGACTTTTGATTCAAATGCTCGAACACCTCACGCAGCGCCATATGCAGCGTCACATGAACAACCCCCAATCCAGCCGCACCACCACGTGTACGAACACTAGGCACATCCAATTTGGCGTCGCATTCACGGTTGCGGTCTTGCGAAGTACCTTCGCTCTTCCAACTCGGTGGTAGATAAAGCATCATCGCAAATTGGTCTACTTTGCAAAGCGACGCAAGCAGTTCGGTATGCCCCGGCCAATCATGTCCCGCCATGTGCAACGCCCCTTTGTGCAGAGGCGCTGTCACGATTGCGTCCAACTCGCCAGCGAGTGCAGCTTTCGCTCCAACCACTAACGCATCATGCGCTGCAGCACCACCAAACGCCGATATTTGTCCCGGCGGCAAGTGATCGGCTTCGTCTGGACCAGCTTGATAGCAGTAAATGACTCGAGAGAGCGATGTGCTTGGCAACGCTGCTATGAAAGATCGGCTAAGCTTTTCGATTGGCACAACCTCTAAGTCCGACCCAACAAGCTTCAAAGCGCGACGCAGTAATGCGACTCGACCAATCACAATCGGCTGGCATTCATCGAGAACAACCGCTTCCTGAAGTGCTCCTGCGATGATCTCTGGTCCCACGCCCGTCGGATCACCCATCGTCACACCAATAATCATTCCGTACAACCTAGTCTAAAATAGTTCTCGAAGCCCCATAATCTGCTTTGCGTAATTCTAATCCATTTAACATCATCCGACGTCCCACCATGCGAGCAATCATCCAACGCGTTCTTTCTAGCCACGTGGTCGTCGATGGGAAAACTGTCGGCGAGATCGAAAAAGGACTGTTGGTTTTGCTCGGGGTAGGGCAGGGGGACGACCAGGCGATTTGCACCTACATGGCAGACAGAGTTGCCGGCATGAGAATTTTTTCCGATGCCGATGGAAAGATGAACCTCTCCGCAATTCAACTCGCACTACCGATCTTGGTTGTCAGCCAATTCACGCTCTACGCGGATGTTCACCGAGGACGAAGGCCTGGCTTCACCGATGCGGCTCCGCCTGATCTGGCGAAAACACTTTACGATTGCTTCTGTCACGAGCTTCGAAAGCTGAACATTAAAGTTGAAACAGGAATCTTTCAGGCCGACATGAAAGTCCATCTCGTGAATGACGGTCCCGTTACCATCTTAATTGACTCGAATGACAAGTTTGGCTCTAAGAAGACGACCCTGGAATGAGCCTGAGTTGCATTCGCGCTCGCGAAACTCAATTCGTTATCGATCGACATTCGATCCGGTTTGGTCATTCCAAAGCGACTGAAATAATTGCGTCGCCGTGTGGGGAACATTTGGATTCTCGTAACCAAACTTCTGCATCATCCCCTCATCGTGATAAACGAGGACTACGAAGAAGATCATAAGCCCATAGGCGACAAGGTTTGGAACACGCTCCTTACCCCAAAATTTCACCGCAGTCCCGAAGCTACTCTTGAATTGATACTGCCCTCGCTTGAAATCGATCGACCAAATTTCATCCAAAATCAAATGCGACATGAATCCAATAACGACTGCAAAGGTTTTAAACAATCGAAGCTTCATGTCTTCCGACGAACAAACGAGAAACGCAATCGATCCGCAAGTAATCGCAGCTGGAATGCTGTGCCACATCCCGCGGTGCACGGTATATCGACGGAATAGTTCAGCTACTCCGAATCGGATAAAGAAGTAGACCACTCCCGTGATCAACACCATCAACTCATGAGAACAACCGATGCGCTGAAGTCGTTCTACCATTAACATGGGGATTATTGCAGACGAAAATGCAACTGCCTCACGAAGAGGAATTCCAGAATCACTATCCAGATCTGGAAGCATTCCACTCACACTACAGAGACCACCAGCAATTGTGCAAGTCTCCCAAGGAACTCCCGATTTGTATCCGGCGAAGGCGTACAATCCACCGCATATCGTGCTGACCGTCATGTGTGTTCGAAAATCAGCCATGGTCGTTTCGATACTTATGTACAAGTCGGCTCTAAAATTTGATGCTGCCGCACCATTTGCGACAACAGGAAATTACACAACTAGAGCTATACAAACCAAGACCAGTTCATAAGGACTGTTTTTCTCAGTCAGCAAAACAATCTGCCTCCCGCTGACACAACCATTTCTAGAAAATCGATTTCAAAAATTTCGCGTTCAGCCCCCCTGCCTTGTTATCTGTGCGAGAACGCCGAACTCAGCTCCAAAAACAATCGCTAGCAAAACATAATCCTTGCTCGATTGCTCTTCGCATACGGCAACAGATTTTCTTATAACGCCCGCTGTGTGCTGCCGCTGTAAAAACAGAAACATACTCAAGCACTACGATTTCGTTTCACTCGCAAAGGCTATCTCGATCCATGCAAACCTATGACATTGTGATGATTGCTGTACTTGCAATTGCCACCATCTTCGGAGCAATCAAAGGACTCGCTTGGCAAATCGCGTCGCTGGCTTCGATCGTTGTTAGCTATACAGTCGCTTACACGTTTCGTAATGATGTCGCGAAAATGATTCGAGCTCAGGAACCTTGGAATGGATTCCTTGCCATGCTTTTGCTGTACGCAGGAACCTCGTTTGTGATCTGGGTCGGTTTCCGATTGGTCAGTGGCGCGATTGATCGCGTTCGCCTGAAGGACTTTGATCGCCATATGGGTGCTTTATTGGGACTGGGTAAAGGTGTTGTCTATTGCATGCTGATCACGATGTTTGCGGTATCGCTGCTCGGGCCTAAACAGCAACAAGCGATTGTTGACTCCAAAAGTGGCGGTTACATGAGCAAGATCTTCGCAGCGACCAACGGGATCATGCTGCCTAAGGAGATTGAACAAATCGTTCGGCCTTATCTAAACAAAATTGAAGAGCGTTTTGATCAGCGCGGCAACACCATCGCAACGCCGACGTCTTCGGGCGGACTGCAAATGGAAGGTACCCAAAACGGAGGTTTTGTTTCCAACATCCTTGAAGCAGGAAGAATGTTCTCGGGTTCGAATCCATCGAATGTTTCAACAGAGCAGGGGGGCAATAGCGGATTCGGACAAAACGGATTTGGACTCCCATCTGGATTAACTCAGAATGGATTCGGCCAAAATGCGCCTGCCCCAGCTCCCGGATCCAGTTGGACTCAAGGATGGTTCCCATCGCAAAACAATCAACAACCAACGCTTCCAGTGAGCAGCCAATTTGGATCTCAAGAGTTCCTTCCGCAATAAGCTGTTGAATGCGATCCAACACGTATCGCATGCTGACGAAACAGATCAGTCAGCGAAGCCAAGGACCACACGAAACCACGTCATCTTGTTTCCAAGTTTTGTCCGTTCGTATACACGATGCCATGCAAGACGTCAGGCGAGTGCGTGGGCCTATGGGAATCCGTGAATTGCAAATTCCTAGGGAAAACAATAGCTCGAACCGAACATAAGAAACATTATCGGACGTTGTTTCGAGGTTTGTTTTGCTGAATGTTGCTTGCTTGAACGTCTTCATTACCGACGCTTAGATATGTCCCAAGTCTGCGGAGAGACTTGGCTACGCGGGAGAAAACTAGATCATGTCGGCAGTGATCGGTGTTCCAATCAGGCTCTGCGTTCCGTCTTCCAGTTGCTCAAAGTAAACGCCCATGGATCTGAATTTGTCGTAGCGTCTCTCGACCAATTTTTCGCTCGAAGAATTAGTCAACGAACCGAGCGTTTTCAAAAGGTAAGATTTCAACCGCGCGGCCATTTGTTGGTGATCGCGATGAGCTCCCCCTAGCGGTTCTTCGATCACGTCATCGACGATTCCGAGATGCGATAAATGTTTCGAAGTGAATCGCAAAGCTTGCGCTGCATCCGGCGCGAACTGATGGCTCTTCCACAAAATCCCCGCGCAACCTTCGGGACTGATCACGCTGTAGTAGGCGTACTGAAGCATTGCGATTCGATCGCCAACACCGATTCCGAGTGCACCACCAGAACCACCTTCACCAATGACGATGCAAATGATCGGCGTCTTAAGTTGACTCATCAAGAACATGCTTTCGGCGATCACTTGCGACTGACCACGTTCCTCGGCTCCGATCCCTGGAAACGCCCCCGGAGTGTCGATGAAACAGATGATTGGTAATCCGTACTTCTCGGCCAACTTCATCTTGCTCATCGCTTTCCGATAACCTTCTGGATGAGCACAACCAAAGTGACAAGCGGATCGTTCTTTGTATGTTCTTCCTTTTTGATGACCAACAACCATCACTTTATGGCGATCAAGTTTTGCAAAACCGGTTAACATCGCTCGATCGTCACCGAAGAATTTATCACCATGCAGTTCAATAAACTCGTCGAACGCAAGATTCAAGTAGTCGCGTGTGTAAGGGCGGTCTTTGTGTCGAGCGACTTGAACTGTTTGCCATGGATTGAGTTTGCCGTAGATATCTCGAGTAGTCTCGGTCCATTGACGACGTAACTGCCGTATCGACTCTTCAATTGACGCATCAACAGGCTGAGCCAAAAGAGACTTCAGCTTGGACTCGATTTCAAGAATCGGTGTTTCAAATTCTAGGCCTGGAGATGTGTTATTCATGATTCAGTAAGCAGATTGTTGGTTTGTTTGTATAGAACGGAACGAGAGCAACAAGGTTAGGTACGGGCTTCAATTCGACCACCACCTTGAAAATCATCGAAGACAGAGATGTCAGGTATGCGCGGCGGCTTCTTGAATATTTTGAAACTGCGTAGTTGCTTCAGCACATCCCACATTTCGATTCTGTCTTTAACTTCCTTCGCGAGCATCGACTTAATGAGGTTGTTAAATTCCTGTGAAACGTTTTCGTTCGTAACGAGCGCGGAAGGAATCGGGCTGGAAAGATGTTTGCTCAAGAGATCATTTGGACTCGAGGCCGTGTAAGGAAGTTTTCCCGTAACCATTTCGTAAAACATGCAACCTAATGAATAAACATCGGTTCTCGGGTCGAGTGCTTGACCGCGTATTTGTTCGGGTGACATGTAGGATCTCGTACCTTGAACAGCAGATCCACCAAAAAGCTTGCCGAGACCTTTTCGGACTTTCGTTGCGATGGTGAAGTCAATCAGTTTTACGTCCCAATCGCGTCCAAGCAGAATGTTGTCAGGCTTGACGTCGCAATGAACGAATCCTTTGGTGTGAAAGTAGTAAAGCGATTCCACAACTTGAATGAGAACTTTGTCCAGCATGTAAGCGATGCCATCTGGACCTTTGCGGGTCGCTTGCTTCAAGTTCAGTTCGCTGAACAGCTCCAAAACCAAAAAAGGTGTATCTGCTTTCGTATTGAATTCGAGAACCTTAATGATGTTTTTGTGATTCAGTTGCGTGGCGACTTCATACTCATGCCTCAAGAATCCCAGCTCGACTTTGTCTCCGCGCTTTTCTGGCCGAAGGACTTTTAAGGCGAACCGCTCCTGTTTTGATTCTTCAATTGCTTCCCAAACTTGGCATGTGCTTCCCAATCGAATCAGACGCGCGAGTCGATATTGGCCAAGGAAATCGCGTACTTTAGTCATGAAAAGCTTGCTGGATTAGCGGTCAATAAAAACGGTAAGCGGAAAACCTTACCCACACTGGATAACCCCTATTTTAGGTCAAATCACCCACCAGAGGAAGGTTCGATCAGGAATCGCTTGTACACCTCTCGAACCCGAGCGGTCATTACCGTGTGCCGGAACTGCTCGGTAAATTTGGCCCGCCCCGCCCTGCCCCAGGTTTCCCGCAACTCAGAACTCGCAGCGAGTCTGCAAATGGCGTTTGCCAACAAATCGATCGATTTAGGCGGAAGGAGTATTCCCGTTTCGTCGGTGATACACACTTCGCGAGCTCCGTCGATGTCGTAACTCACGACAGGTTTGCCTGAGATAAGTGCCTGCGGTAGCGTTCTCGCCAATCCTTCACGGAGCGATGTATGGACCAGCATGTCCATCGCCGACAAGTATTTTGGAATCGACTCCGGAGGAACAAGTCCGGTGAATAGGAAGTTTTTCTTGAGCCCAAGCGCGTCGATACGTCGCTCGAGTTCCGCACGGAGCGAACCATCGCCGACTAACAGGAACTTCAAAGATGGATACTTCGCAACGATTGCGGGTGCTGAGTCAATTAAGTACTCATGTCCTTTCAGCTCAAATAGTCTTGCCACTTTTCCAACAACGATCTCCCCGTCACTTATCCCAAGTTCACGACGAGTCTCTGCGCGGTGCTTCGCCGAATTGAGGAAAGGCTCGACCTCCATACCGCTATAAATCGTTGTGAATTTTTCTCGTGGAGCCACTTTGGCATCGACCATTAACGTAGTCATCGCGTCGGCGACTGAGATTAAGTGGTGGCATCGCCTAGCAGCCCAAGTTTCACACTGACGATACACAAACCGAGCTGCAAAACTTTGATAAGGATGAAACGGCGCTCCATGAACCGTATGAATTACTGCAAGCGGCTTAACGGACTTCTTGGAAAGCCTCCAGCCAACCGCACGACCAATCACGCCGGCCTTGGCGCTATGAGTGTGAACGACATCAGGTTTGAATTGTTCGAGCGTCTTCTTCAGATCGCGATAGGCTGCGATGTCGTGAGTTGGATGAATGCTTCTTTGCAGCGAGTCAATCGTTTTCACCGGCAGCCCCCCTGCCCTCCCCTCTACCAGCAAGCGACCTTCAGGACCATCTGTTGGTCCTGTAATCAGCAGGACTTCATCGCCATGCTCTCGAATGAGGTCCAGACAGTTATAGAGCGTGTTCTCTTGAGCACCTCCGACAATCATTCGCGTGATGACGTGAGCTACTCGCATGGTTCGTTATCTATCCACAAAGATTCGGGGTATTCCACATGGAGCATTAATAGCCCATGAGAAGGAGCGGTCATTCCTGCTCCTCGTCGTTTCTTCGACTCCAGCACTTCTACCATCCAATGTGGGGCGTAGCGGTCGCGGCCAACTTCGATCAAAGCGCCAACAATGTTTCGAACCATGTTATACAGAAATCCATCCGCCTCGATTTCAATCAGAATATCGGATCCGTCACGATTCGGTTGTGTAACGATCGAAAGATCGCGGATCGTTCGCACGGTAGTAAGTCGCGGGGACCCGAGTGTTTGAAAGGCTTTAAAGTCATGGCAGCCTAATAAGTATTGACCAGCTTGCTGCATCGATTCAACGTTCAGGGGCCGCGGAAAGTACCAATGCAAGTGCCGAGTCATCGGACAATCGCAATGCGCCGCGCGGATGGTATATCGATAACGCTTACTCTTTGCACTCCGAACCGGATCAAAGTCTGTGCGTGCTTCCCGCGCCGACCGTACGACAATGTCTCGTGGTAAACGACGATTTAAGGCTGGCACAAGTTTACCGGCTGCGTGTTTCCATGCCGACGTAGCCAACCTGACAACCTGCCCAATAGCGTGGACTCCGGAATCGGTTCTGCCGCTACCAAAGACAGCGGTTCGGACTCCTAAAACTTGTTCAACAGCTTCCTCAACACGTTGCTGGACGGTGATGGCATTGATCTGAAACTGCCAGCCTGAATAGCTTGTCCCATCGTAAGCCAAGGTGAGTGCGAAAACGCGTTGGGGTGATCCTTCAGGCAGATCGTCTGTGGGGTTTCGCTTGGACACGGCCTCTTGGAATTGCTCGTCTGGTTGAGATTGTGAACTCAAAAACATCTACCTTCGTTGCAACGTACCAGCGTCCGCAATTGGATATAGCGGCAAATACTCACTTGTTTCATTTTCGATACGGTCAGCGTCTTCGCGGACTTGATACTGAAATAGCTCCTTGGTGATTGTAATTGGCGTCTCGATTTCGGTATGAGTTACTGAGGAAAGAAGGACTAATTTTCCTGGAATCCCGTCAAGGCTTGGTTCGCGGCGAAAGTATTCAACTTTGTAAGGAAACAGCGGCAGTTTGTCGTCGCGATCCAATGTGAGCCGTACATCTGTCGGAAGCTCGGGCGGAGGCGACTGCTGAATATAGTAGCTGTCAACAATTGTGTAGGAGGCGATGCTCGGAGCCTCCGTCCTCAGTGTCCCAACCAGCTGCCAAACATTGGTACCTTTCTCATCTTTACCTGCCCACACTTTGAACCAGCGATAGCGATAGTAAAGGCACCGTAGCATCTCAGCGTGCCCCCCAATCGCAAGATACAGAGCCGCTTGGGGATGCCCACTCGGATTGCGAGCCATGCTGCCAAGCTCTCGCCGAACTTCATCCAAGAACACTCTTCTCGGTGGCTCGTCATCACTTGTGCTGGTCCAGACCAACCGCCCGTCGCTAACTTGAATCATGTTTGTTTGCAATTCGCCAGCCATCAATTGCATGGTCATTTTCATTTGCCCAGTCCCCTGCCCTGCCGCCCAGTATTCCCCCTCGCCGACCAATTGAAATTCACCGAGTTCGGACCGTTGTTTAACGATGCTGTGAACCGAAGGCCCCCATACGGCTTGTTGGACAGCTCGCAAAACCAATTGATTCGGATCCAAACTGTTAGATAGCGACGTCGGTGACTGAGGGGCAATCGGATTCGGCAACGACTGCAGCTTAGCCTGAGACGTATTTGCGTCCTGGCAAAGACAAATAGTCGGTGCGTTTAGCGAAAAAAATAAAAATAGAAAAATCAAAAAGGAGCCTATTGAAGCGCCTCGATGTATCCCTCGAGACGCCATCAACTCACGAGCAAACACCCGATCAGGTAATCCAGGTGGTTTGCGTAACCTGCCAAGAGGCGAACTTCTATTCGGTTTTTGAGTCATATGGCGGTTATGTCGGTTTTTTCAAAGATTACGGTGCTCGCGTGCCGAACTAAGGCAATGGACGGGATTGTAATTTTGGAGCCAAAGCGGCGTCCAGGCAGAAATGACCCGATAAACCTCGTTGGAACCCAAAAAGGGAAATCCGTATGAAAAGAAGATATTTCTTAGGAGTCATGGCCGCTCTGGGCACGGTCATCCAAATCAACGCAACAACCTCGGCTGCGGAGCTTGCCCATCGGCACAACATGCCTCCCGCCCAACGGCTGGCTGAGCCAGGTCCAATGGTGGGCGGCCCCGGTCCTGGCGTACTTATGCCTGAGACCATCCCAGTTCCTGGAGCTGGCGGAATGGGCATGATGGCACCCAAGGTACAAGTGCTGTTTAACCAGCCCGAGTCGATGCAGATCTTGTATGACGTTGTCGGCGACAACACGTTTACAAGCGATCCGCTAGTGGTTCCAGGTCGACTGGAATTTCCTCAAGGCGGCATCTATCGAATGAAGCTAACCAACATCCAAGGTCGCGCCGGAGTCGAGCTTTACCCGACTCTCGAGATCGCCATGTCGACACCTCGAACGGCTGCGTATCTAGCCCACAACGCTGTACCAATTCAGTTCAGCGAAGAGGACTTTGAACAAGCTCTCTCGAGCAACTTTGTCACCAAAGTGCTTTACCTACCCGATCCAGAATTCCAAGGCGATGCGCTCGCAGGAATCGACACGCTTGTCAGCACACGTTTGGAGCCAGGCTTGGACCCAATCATTGAAGCCGATCGTCGTGGTTCGATCCTTGCCATCCTTCGACTTGGTAACAAGGACGTTGAGATGTCAGGTCCATCGGTTGTCGGCGGTGGCATGTTCTTTGATGGTATGGGTGGTGGCATGGGGGGCGGAATGATGTGTGGACCGGATGGACAGCCAGCCAATCCATACATGAATCCACCAAACATGGTCGCCGGAGTCTCTGCTCCGCAGTACGGTATGCCTCAAACTGGCACACCGATCGGCCTTGTAGGACCTCCTCACATTCCATTGGGACATCCAGCAGGTCTTCAAAAGCACGTGATGAAGAATCACACGCACATGAATATTCCTGACCCAGTCGAGAAGATGAAAATCAACGTGCGAAGCCAGCCTGGCCAGTCGTATCCGACTCCTCCAAGCCGGGTCAACATTCGCGAGCAGAACATTCATCCTGGCTTCCCATCAGGTCGCCCACCCTACGAACACGCTAGCCGTTCCGTAGCGCCGAATCAGTTCGGTGGAGCCGGTGGTACTCCTGGTATGGGCATGGATCCAAATGATCCTAACTGCCAACAACCAACGATGATTCGATAACCGATCGACATCAAGTTTTAAGCGATAAGGAGTAAGGCGGAAGCCTTACTCCTTCATCCTTACTCGCACACTCTTAGTCCTTGATACTCACTCCTGCTGGAATGGCCATGACAATACGAACGTCGTTCCTTCTGCGTTGCATCATAGGAGCAACACTCATCGCTTGCTTCCGAAGCGACATGCTACATGCACAAGTTGCAAGCCCCTCGTCGCTTCCAGCTGGCGTTCCACTGCTCCATGATGATATGCCACCCGGCATGGTAGGAGCGATCCAGCTACAACGGCAACCAGCCCTTCGTGGCTTCTTTCAACCAGTCGAATTCCGAGGACTGGACGGGATGAAGTTCGCTCTCGTAAGCGACGGAATGTTCACGGAAAACACACCCGGACCAGCGCGAGCTGCCTTCTTGGTCGGCCCCGTCTATCGATTCCGGATGACGAACATTCCCAATGAACCCGAAGCTGAACTTTTTCCTACGCTTGAAGTTATCGATCGAACCTATCCACCTTCAGAACGCGAACATCGCTTTCCGATCGTTGTAGAGATTGACCAAACGGACATTGACGCGGCTCTCCGAGGTGACATGGTAACACGCGTTATCTACCTAGAAGACTCGACAAACGCCGAACCCGTCAGCTATGCCGGTGGCCCTCAACGCGTCTTCGACATCACCGTGGCTGAAGACAGCTTGAGAACGGCTGATTACTACGGTCGACCTCTATCGATCCTACGTATTGGCTCGCGTATTCCCAACGTCATCGAAGGTCCTGAAGCGAAACATTTT
>JAIYDQ010000504.1 GCA_027487375.1 Planctomycetaceae bacterium | reverse complement strand
TGATCCGAAACGACACCAAGTTTTAATCAACGGTGTTGTATGTCCACTGCAAGCAACCCGTGTCCCTGGACAGTATGTCTGCGGAGTTCGGTTCCGCGCGTGGCAACCACCATCGTGCTTGCACCCAACCATCCCCGTGCATACACCACTGGTGCTTGACTTGGTCGATATGCGAGCCGGGCGAGCCGTCGGGGGTTGTTCCTATCACGTCTCACACCCAGGTGGGCGGTCGTACGATGTATTCCCAGTTAATGCGTTGGAAGCGGAAGCGAGAAGAGCTTCGCGATTCTGGCCGCACGGTCACACGCCAGGTCCATTAGTTGGTCGAATTGCCAAACCGAACCCAGACTTCCCGCTAACCTTGGACCTACGCAGAGAGTAGGGATACTCGAACGAAGCAAACATTTGTTGGCGACATAGCAGATCCCTTTTGATAAAATCAGGGGGTTTGGTTTTGTCGCCAGAATGGTTTAACCGAAAAGAGTTTAACGATGTCCCCTGCACTCAAGGATGCTCCGCGATACACCTGCTCCGATTACCAAAAGTGGGAAGGTCGTTGGGAACTCTGGGAAGGCGTCGCGGTATCGATGAGTCCCAGTCCGTTTGGACGACACCGGGCGATTTCGCATCGATTATCATTTGCTTTCGAATCGGCAATTAGACTCAATCGCTGTGATGCCACGGTTTTGTTTGAAATCGATTGGATTGTCGCAGATGATACGATCGTAAGACCAGATATTGTCGTCGTGTGTGACGGTATTCCCGAACGACATGTGGAATCTCCGCCTGCGATCGTCGTCGAAGTTTTGTCGGAAACAACTCGATCACGCGACCTGACCTACAAACGTGAACTCTATCACTCGCAGCGTGTCGCAAACTATGTAATCGTTGATCCCGACGACGAATCTATCGTTATTGATAAGACCAACTCCGATGGTGAAACACAAACCATGGCAGTCGCTGATGTGCTAACGATATCTGTTTGCGGCGATTGTAAAATCGAGTTGCGGCACAGCGATGTTTTTCGCCGTTGATGCAACAATCAATTACGTGTTGTCCAACCGCAATGACAAGGTAGCCGAATTCGTAAGAATTCCGACATGTGAAAGCAAAAATAAACGAGATCGTAAGTCATTGGCTGAAAATGCCGAATGGACTTCACTTCAGTCCGAAGGGCTAAATCGATTCTTAGGTTAATGTATCTACCGATTGAGCATGACGACCAGTTGTATGATAAGCTTCCAGCCTGTCGATAGCGAAACCGACAGGATGGAAGCCTATCCTGCTGCAATCTGACTTGCTACAGTTGACTTGGAATTGCTCTAGCCTATCTTTCGAACGAACTCTCTAAACTCTTGTGGCCAGCTAGATTGAAAGGCGAGCGCCTCTCCTGTACGAGGATGAGTAAACCCAAGTGATTCAGCATGAAGGGCTAACCGTCCATAAGGCCACAGACGATGCTCGGCAAGCTGCGACTTATAGCGTGGGTCTCCGATCACAGGGTGACCAGCTTCGGCCAAGTGGACACGAATCTGATTGCGACGACCGGTTTCTAGCTTCACTTCCAAAAGCGTTGCGTCTGTCCATCGCTCGCGAACCGTATAGTGCGTAATTGCGAGTTCACCGTTCTCGGATTTGTGTGTCGAGTAGCGACTTAAGTTTTCGTCCGTTGCTAAATAGGACTTAATGGTCCCTTTGTCTTTTGTGACAACTCCAGCGACGATCGTTGCGTAGGTGCGATCTGGTTTACGGTCAGCGAATTGGTCTCGAATACGTTCTGCGATCGGTATCGACTTGGCAAAAATGAGGAGTCCTGAGACGCCCCGGTCCAGACGATGAACGCAGTAGGCTTCCTGGTCGGGATCTGTCTTCTGCAAATATTGTGTCACCATTGAAACGAGTGTTTTTCCCTCGCGGTTCTTCGTGGGGACTGTAAGCAAGCTCGCAGGCTTCAAGACCACCAGCAGATCGTCGTCTTCGTACACGATGGAAAAAATGTCTGAAGTCTTTGTTTTACGCTGGCTCTTCAGCGGAACCGGTGGCGGTAACCAGTCGACGTGAATTTGCTGACCTCGTTCAAGAATCTCGTGAGATTTGTTGCGAATCTTTCCATCGACTTTGACGCCACCATCGCGAATAATCCGTTGGCATTCGGCTTTGGGAAGTTTCAGTGCACCCTGCAAGACAGCCAGAAGCGATCGAGCCGGATCGGGTATTTGAGCAGGGACGCGAAAGCTTTGTTGAGGCATAGTGATTTCGACGAAAAAAAATGAGATTGCCCGAGGGATTCATCCAGCTTTGATTTTGGTACGTTTGATCGAGCAAGAATTCAGATGTCGATGAAAACGTTGGCAAAAACCTCGGTCTTCTGATGTGACATGACATCTGCTACCTACGAAAAAACTTCATTTCAGTTTACATAGATACTAGTTCGACATCGCCACTTTGAACCTGACAAACAATCGCAACTCTGCTGGAGTACAGCCTTTAGGCGCTGAGCACCTTGGATGCTCCAAAGGTGGCTAAAGCCTGGATTCGAGCGCAAAGTGGCGCTGTCCAAATAGTCTAACTAAGAGGAGCTCAAACAGGAAACGATATGTTCTGTCCCTTGTGGTTGATGATTGACTAAAATGCTTGCCCGACTCGTGGAATACGTGTTTCCGATCTCTCACGCTCCCGCTCTCTATAGGTCACAATCGGTTGTACAGGATAATCAATGGGTTATCTTAGAAGCCTCGTAATTCGCCAACCCAAAAACGGTTTTCTTGGCAGTAACGCTAGAGATAATGATTATGGTCACGCTTCACGGGTTGCTTCCGACTGACGGAGGCTTTAAGTCGCAATTCCGGTCTTCTCGTTTTCGTTTTTAATAAATTAGTAAACCTGCAAAATGAATACGATCGAAAGCAAAACTTGGTAGCGTTCGCCGCGACGAGTCGAATGAAGAACAACAATTCAACGAGGAAATTGGCAATGCATCAATCAGATCAACTCCATTCGATAACCGTGAACCCAAGTTCATTGCATTCATCGCGTCGCGGATTCATAAAGACGAGCAGCGTAGTAAGTGGTCTTGGGCTAGTCGCATCCACTCAGCGTCTCCCAGCAGTACATGCGGCGGGTGACGAAACGCTTCGAGTCGGTTTGATCGGTTGTGGCGGGCGGGGAACAGGAGCTGCATCGCAAGCGCTCATGGCCGACAGCCAAGTGCAACTGACGGCGATGGGTGACATGTTCGACGAACGCCTTCACATGAGCTTGAAGAGTCTTCAACGCCAGGAAGCACTCAAGGGTAAAATTGATGTTCCTGTTGATCGACAATTTATTGGATTCGATGCTTACAAAAAGGTATTGGCTTCCGATGTTGATGTGGTGCTACTCACTTCACCTCCACACTTCCGACCACTCCATCTTGCTGAAGCCGTAGCGGCGGGAAAGCATGTCTTTGCAGAGAAACCTTGCGCAGTCGACGCGCCGGGTGTGCACTCAGTTCTTAGAAGTTGCGAAGAAGCAAAAAGGAGACGCCTAGCGGTTGTCTCGGGACTCTGCCTTCGCTATCACGATCCATATCGCGAGGCGATTCAACGCATTCACGGGGGTGGGATCGGTGAAGTCAGATGTCTGGTTGCCAACGACTATCGTGGGCCGATTTGGGTGAAACCTCGACAACCAGATTGGACCGATATGCATTGGCAGATGCAAAACTGGTACTACTTCACGTGGCTGTCCGGTGATTTTAATGTCGAACAACACGTTCATAACTTGGACTTGTGTGCTTGGGCGATGGGTGAGACATATCCCGTCAAAGCAATCGGATTGGGTGGGCGTGAAGTCCGCAAAGGTCCAGAGTACGGGAACATCTTTGATCACCATAGCGTCGTTTACGAGTATGCCGACGGCGCTCAGCTGATCAGTAACACAAGACAAATGGAAGGTTGCAAAAGTGACATCAGCGTAAAAGTCCTTGGAAATCAAGGGACCGCTTACCTTAACGAACGTCGCAACGGTGTCCGCATTTCGGGCAAAGATTCGTGGGCCTATTCTGGTGATGAACGAAGCATGTATCAAGTCGAACACGACGAACTCTTCGCGAGCATCCGAGCCGGCACCCCGATCAATAATGGCGAATACATGGCAAAGAGCACGCTGCTTGCGATAATGGGCAGAATGGCAACTTACACTGGGCAAGAAATAACCTGGGAAATGGCTTGGAACTCGAAGGAAGACTTGACGCCATCACGTTATGAGTGGGGCGATCTGGCTACGCCTCTGGTTGCAATTCCCGGCGTCACCAAGTTCTCCTGACCATTCATGGAATAACTTCCTACAACACGCCATATATCCCCAATCATGATACGCCATCGACAAATTGATCAAGATATTTCGCGACGTCGTCTCTTGGGTTCCACTGTTGCGTTAGCAACCTTCATTGGTGGGAGCCCTTCGCAAGTCAGTGGAGAAGAAAAGCAACTACAGAATCGCGACCCGATCTCTCAATCTAACGAACGCAAACCAACGATTTTTCAACATGCTTGCATGACTCTTCCGTATCGCAATTTTCCTCTTGAGCGTGCGCTCTCCGGAATCAAGTCAGCTGGGTATGACTACGTTGCATGGGGTGTAAATCACAAAGAGTCCAATGGTGAGTCGGTTCCGGTTATGAGTGAAGAGGCATCGCCGGAGGCGGCAAGAGTACTTGGTGCAAAGTGTCGCGATATGGGACTCCAACCGGTCATGATGTTCTCTACGATCTACCCCGAACACAAACGAAGCTTGTCGGTTCTGACTTCGCGCATCAAGCAGGCCGCCGCTGCTGGCATCGGCCAGTTGCTCACATTCGGACATACCGAAGGAGGCAATCGATCGGTATGGGTTGACCGGTTTAAAGCTCTCGGCCCGATTGCACGAGATCACAACGTTCTCATTGTGGTTAAGCAACATGGAGGCTCGACAGGGACAGGTCAAGCGTGTGCTGAAATCATCCGCGAGGTGAATGATCCGAATGTCTTCGTTAACTACGACGCTGGAAATGTCATGGACTATCTAAATCTTGACCCAATTCCTGATGTTCAAAAATGTGCGAATGAAATCCGAAGCTTTTGCGTGAAGGATCACCGAAATTGGCCGAAGGACGAAGACTGCGGGCCAGGGTTTGGCGAGATAGACCACTACCGACTGTTCGAACCGGTCGCGTTTACAGGGCTCACAATACCGCTTGCCTACGAGAATATCTCAGCGCCTTTAATAGCGACCGCATCGACAGCTGAACAGCTAGACTCGCTTGCCCGACGAGCCAAGGAATATGTCGAAACAGTCATCAAAGGCCTTCAGCAAACTTGATTTCCCGACGCGCTGATTTCCCTGTGAAACGTGCAACAAGGCCGGGATCGAGTGCTTTCCCTAATTCCGAATTGGGGTGGCTAAATCCGTAAGAACTCAATTGTCTTTGAAGACCATGGCGAAAGCTGATGCCTTCAGATGTCTTTCCGCATTCGCTACCAGCAAAAACTTCAGCTTTTCATCCGGTCGAGGCATTCGTCGACAGGACTACCCGCTTCCACTGCTGGCTTGCCGGAAGTCTATTATTCCAGCATGACTAGCACCAAACCAGATTCTCTTCACCGTCTCGATTGCTTGCCGCCGCATTTGTCGGAAAGGGCTTATTTGAAGGCTTCCGGACGTCCAGATCACGAAGGCAAATACGTTGTCTACTGGACTCATCACGCATTGCGGACCGACGAAAATCCAGCCCTCGACGTGGCTGTGCTTCTCGCGAGCGAGTTGAAACTACCGTTGTTAGTTTATCAAGGGCTTTCTGAAGCTTATCGCTTTGCCTCGGACCGGCATCACACATTTATACTCGAAGCAGCGCGTGAGCTAGCAAGAAACTACGCGCAGCTGGGTATCACTTATGCACTGCATGTGGAGCGAGAAGGAGCGCGGAATCCGCGTTTGGCTCAACTTGTCAAATCTGCCGCAATCCTGGTTACGGATGATTTTCCAATCGAAGCAACCAAGCATTGGACGGAACGACTAGCTAAGGCAAACTGGTGTCCCATTGTGCTTGTGGATACTGCTTGCGTGGTACCAACGCGGCTTGTTGGAAAGGCTCACGATCGTGCCTTTGCATTTCGGGATGCAACCGCAAAGCTTTATTTCGAACGCGTCGATCGTCCGTGGCCCGCGCGTGTTGAGAAAGTCTTGCAAGCAGTACTCCCTTTTAAATCATTACGGCTTGCAGAGGATGTTTCAGAAGGAACCGATTTCTCCGAAAAGAGTTCAGTACAAACTATCGCTGACATCGTTTCTCAATGCGCAATTGATCATTCAGTCGGTCCAGTTACCGATACGCGAGGTGGATCGGAGGCGGGCTACGCGCGATGGAATGCGTTTAGGAGAAACGGTCTCCGAGGTTATGCAAAACGTCGGAATCAAATTGAGATCGATGGTGTCAGCCGGATGTCGGCTTATCTGCATTATGGGATGGTATCACCATTTCGGATCGCACGCGAAGCATCAGAAGATGGTGCGGAGAAGTATTTGGATGAGCTATTGATTTGGCGTGAGCTTGCTTATGCTTTTTGTTACTATCGCGCAGACTTAGAAAGCGATGCAAGCCTTCCTTCGTGGGCTGTCTCAACCTTATCGAAACACGTAAATGATGCAAGGACCTGCTTGTCGTGGGAAACTCTTGCACGAGCCAAGACTGGCGAGCCCTTGTGGGATGCTGCGCAACGCAGCTTGCTCAAGCATGGGGAACTCCACAACAACGTACGCATGACTTGGGGTAAAGCGATCTTGGAGTGGTCCGCCGATCACCGAGAAGCGCTTCGCAGACTGATCGATTTGAATCATCGTTATGCTCTCGATGGCCGTGATCCAGCTTCCTATGGAGGGATCTTGTGGTGCCTTGGTCAATTCGATAGACCATTCCAGCCCGAACAACCAATCTTAGGAAGTGTCCGAGGTCGACCTTTGTCAGAGCACGAATCGAGAATCAACATCGACAATTACATAAAGAAAGTTGATCGCAGTATCATGCAACCTTCCCCTCGCATCGCGATGATAGGAACCGGTTTAGCCGGTCTGATGTGTAGCCGAATTCTTGGCGACCACGGTCTAGCCATTAAGTGCTTTGACAAATCGAATCGCGCAGGCGGGCGCATATCAACACGAATTTCCGAAGGGATTGCACAATTCGATCATGGTGCACAGTACTTTACCATTCGCGATCCCGTACTTGCACCGTACTTAGAATCGTGGTGCCAAGATAATCACGTTTCACAATGGAACGGTCACATTGTTTCAATCGATGAACCTGCTGCTTTTCGCGAAGTTCCTGCTACGAAGAGATTCGTCGGTACTCCGCGCATGGAATCACTCGCCGAGCATTTAGCGGTTGATCTGCAGATTTCAGTAGAAACGGAAGTTGCGAAGGTCGATCCGGGTAAGAATGGCTATCGATTAACATCCAAGGAAGATCGAGATCTGGGTGAATTTGATATCGTTTTGTGGAATTGTCCACCGAAGCAAGTTGAAAAAATGGTGCCGCAATCATGTGATTGGCGAACATTGCTTTCGAAGGTCGAAATGGTCCCGTGCTGGGCTGTGATGCTTGCTTTAGAAAGCCGCTGGGATGCGCCTTTCGATGGTGCGTTTGTTAACAACGGATCACTTGCTTGGATAGCCCGCGACTCAAGTAAGCCTGCGCGTCCACAAGTCACTGACACGTGGGTGCTCCATTCGACCGTCGATTGGGCCAACGCGAATTTGGACCTGTCCAAGGAAGCCGTCATCGCCAGCCTGACACAGGAGGCTGAACGAGTGACCGGTCATAAGATGCCCAATGCTTCTTTAGCACGCGCTCACCGATGGCTCTATTCCAGACCTGCCGAATCTTTACCACAGAGCTCACTTTGGGACGCGGCAAGTAACCTCGGAGCATGCGGTGATTGGTGTGGAGGTCCTCGAGTTGAGGGTGCATTGAAAAGTGGTATGGCGCTCGCCGGGAAAATCTTAGGCTCTCTTCATGAACGGACGCTTGCAACGACAACATCCCAAGGGCAGACGGCAAAAGCTATCCAGTTGGGGCTGTTTTCATAAAACGCTCTGCAGTTTTCTACATATCACCAATACCGACTCACTCATTTACTCATGCCTAATAAGTCAACTGCGGCGATTGTGTATCCCCATCAGCTATGGGCCAAAAGTCCCGCAATCGCTGCTTCCGACGTTGTCATCTTGGTCGAGGATCCGCTGTTTTTTTCGCAATATCGCTTTCATGTCCAGAAATTAGTGCTCCACCGGGCGTCGATGACGGAGTTCATTCAGCATTGCGAACAATTAGGGAAACAAGTTCATCGCATTGAATCAAAATCGATTTCTAATTCCAGCGAAATCGGATCTATTTTGAGATCGAGAAAAATTCGAAAGGCATTTATTGTTGAGCCTTCTGATCACTGGTTAAGAAAACGCGTCGCCGAAGGTTGTGGCGATGCCCAGATCGAACTGGAGTGGTTGGAAGAGCAGTCATTTTTAACACCCGATGAAGTCATTCAAAATTGGGCTCACGGTCGGAAGCATTATCACTTTACCGATTTTTACATGCAGCAACGTAAACGCTTGAATCTGCTGCTGGATGCGAAAGGAAAACCTATTGGTGGCAAGTGGACCTTTGACACGGACAATCGAAAGAAGCTACCCAAAGGCGTGGTCGTTCCGGAAATTAAGACGCCCAGTCAGCGTCCAAGTGTTGTCGAAGCGAAGCAGTATGTAGCAAAAGCATTTCCTAACGCTATCGGACAAATAGACAACTTCTGTTACCCCGTTACATATCGCGATGCAGCAAAATGGCTTGATTCATTTGTGGAACAACGCCTTGCATCCTTTGGCGACTACGAAGATGCGATCTCCAAGCATGACACGTTTCTATTTCACAGCGTGTTGACTCCCATGGTTAATATTGGACTGATCACTCCCGAACAGATCGTTGCTCGGGTGGTCGCAAAGAGCGACGAGGTAGAACTCAATTCTCTAGAAGGGTTTATAAGACAAGTCATCGGTTGGAGAGAATTTATTCGGTTGGTTTACTTACTCGCTGGCTCTCGTCAACGTTCAACAAACGCATGGAACCTAACTCGCTCTCTACCCGATTCGTTTTATACGGGTACCACGGGAATTGTTCCGTTCGATCAAAGTGTTCAACGCACTCTCAAGTATGCATACTGTCACCACATCGAGCGATTGATGGTGCTCGGGAATTTTATGTTACTGTGTGATATTCATCCCGATGCAGTCTATCAGTGGTTTATGGAGTTATTCATCGACTCCTACGATTGGGTAATGGTCCCGAACGTGTACGGAATGAGTCAGCATGCTGACGGCGGATTGATGACGACAAAACCTTACATAAGTGGTTCTAGTTACATCCTGAAGATGAGCGATTATTCGAAAGTTGATTCAGGGAGTGGTGACCTAGGAAAAGAAAATTGGTGCGAGATTTGGGATGCGCTGTATTGGCGATTTATTGATCGTGAACGCGAATTTTTCGGTTCTAATCCGCGAATGCGGGTAATGGTCGGTCAACTTGATCGGATGGGAGAAAAGCTGAATCATCACCGAAAGGTTGCGGATCGCTTTCTAACAAAGCTACATGGCTAAATCAGATTCGCTTGGTGTCTACGTCTGACGCAGCATGCCCAGTTGAAATATTTAGGATATCACTTAAACAGGGAAAGATGAAATCCTCAACGCATCATCTTGATCCAAGCACAAAACTAGTTTCTACAGAAAATTTGTGGTCCTTTCGCGTTCCACTGTTGGTAACCGCGTTACTCTTATCGAGTGGTTGCATCCACCTTGCATTATTTGGGATTCTTGGGGCGTCATGGCATGGGCCGCTTTCATTGAGGAAGCCAGCATTATTTGGCATTTCTGGAGGGCTTACGACTTTCTCGCTTGCTTGGCTGATGACGAAGCTGGAGCCCAGGTGGCTTGATCGAAAGTTAATCAATTGGTTGTCTTTCGCGTTGTTGATTGAGGTGGGGTTGATCACACTTCAGTACTGGCGTGGAGTCGCTTCGCATTTCAATCGCTCGACTTTGCTTGACGGTGCGATCGAATTCACGATGCTGATTCTGATTCTGTTTGCGACTGGATGTATTTTTTACCTGTCATGGCGAACGTTTCGCTTGCGCACAATCGATCCGGCGATGGCGATTGCGATCAGGGGCGGCATGTGGTTGCTTGCGTTGTCATGCTTGCTCGGGATTGCGACGTCGGTCATAGGGGAAGCCAGCCTCGCAATGGGAGGCACAACAGAGCTTTGGGGGAAGGCTGGCGTTATAAAATTTCCTCACGGTGTTGCACTCCATGCGATTCAGTGGCTTCCGATGCTCGCTTGGATTTGTCGGCGAGTGGGACTCTCTCATTCCGTTCGTGTTATGCAATCGGCTCTTATTGCACAAATCATGTTCTTGGTTTACTCGCTCTGGCAAACCGGAAGCGGACGCGATCGATTGGACTTTGATTCGGTTGGAGGAAGCATCCTAGCGATTACAATTCTTTTTGTTTTGTACCCTGCATTTGAATTGATTCGTGTGTTGCTTAGCTCTTCCGAGCATAAGTCGGCCTAAGACGCGTTGACGGGATCGTGCTGATTCATGCTCGTAAAGGTTAGCAATCGTTTCTCTTCCTGCTTGGTAAGCTCCGAAAGTGTTTCGTGGTACTCGCACCACGGAAGGCTACGACGAATGGCTGGTGACAATCCGCCCCCTCCGATAACAGTGCGAGTATTGGAAGGAAGCAGGTCCCTAAGCTCTTGGTGCCAAGCGTACAACTGACCAATGTCCATCACATGCGTGTGTGTTACCCATACTAGCTTGGCATCAAAATCTGTAGCCGCTCGTGCAAGCGATGTTGGCGGAATCAAGCAACCTAAGTCAATCGACGTAATGCCAATCGATGACAAACAAAGGGAGACCAGTTTTGATGCGACGGTCTCGTGGGTCACCCCCATTGATCCACCGATAGCAACATAATTCGGATTGGCAGTCGTTGTAACTTGTCTTCGGAGAATGTCGATCGCCATTAAAGCTGTGTTGGTGCAGATATGCTCCTGATACACATCGATGATTTGATCTCGCCAGAGCTGCCCGACCTTCCATAGGGCTGCCACAAGATAGTCTTCCAAAGCACCGACAAGACCGTTACTGAAATGGACGGCATTCGACAGCGATTCTGCTACCTCGCCCGGTTTCGCTTTTAGCAAGCTTGCCAGAACTATCTCGGAGCTTGTCTCGTGTGCATCTGGCTGCTGGTTTACGGATTGCCTTAAGAACCGCGGTCTCGAAATCACGATTCGGTCCAAATCGATCTTGTCTATTCGACGATGTCCGCCAGGCGTGCGAAATACAGGCACCGAAGCCGACTCGCAAAGTCGCTTGAGAGTTGATGGGCTTACTCCAATCAAGTCTGCTGCTTCTTGCACGGTTAGAAAATCATTCTTCACGTCGGTACCTCGATCAATTGTATATCCGCCGGGATGCCACTACGAAACCAAAACTGACAGGACCTGCAGCCTGAAGCTCACTGCTGTAATTCATAGCGTCGGTCGTTCAGAACAAGAATATCCAGATGGAGCAATCGTCCTCTGTAAAGGAAATGAGAATGCACACTTTGCAGTTGAAGAATACGCGCAAGCTAGATTTCGGGAACTCATCCTACAAACGTGAAATTCGTAACGGACGGTATTGGACGATTCGTGATCGGATCAAACTGACCAAAGCGATCAGATGCGATGCTGTTACCTTTCCAAAATCCACCAATTCGCATCTCGCGAAAACACTGCTCTTATTTCGGTTGCGTGTAACAAATTAGAGAGCCATATATCTACGCCATTTGGATTAATCGTCGTAAGCTTCCAGCCTCCCGTCCAAGTCTTTTCGTTCGAGTCGAAATCAATGATCACTGAAGATGACGAACTTTTAAAGGATTTTGTAATTGAGTCGCAGGAGCACTTGGCGAAAGTTGAAAGTCAGCTTCTCGAGCTGGAATCCGAGGATGATGCGATTGATGTCGCGAAAGTGAATAACGTATTTCGCGCTATCCATTCTATCAAAGGAGTTGCTGGATTCCTGAATCTCAAAACTCTTGAAAGTCTTGCTCATCGCGAAGAGGAGGTGCTCAATCGTCTTCGTAATAGAGAAGTAAGACCTACTAGTGAAGTTATCAATACCCTTTTACGTGCATCTGACTGCATCAAAGGGTTATTAGATACGATCAC